>JALVUF010000061.1 GCA_027023805.1 Helicobacteraceae bacterium | reverse complement strand
TTGCCAATAAAAAACATGCAGATCTTTTTATATCAATACATGCAAATGCGGTGCCATATAGTCAAAGATTGGAAGCTCATGGAATACAAACCTATTTTCTATCCTTAACAGATAATGCCCGTGCAGACAGGGTGGCTAGACAAGAAGATGATGTGGATATGTCTGATATGCATTATTATGGTAAATCAACATGGATTACATTTATTACAAATAATGATAGAATTTCATCAAATAAATTAGCCATAAATGTAGAAAGTGCTGTTTTACGTAACTTGCGTAAGTATTATCATGGTGTTTTGGACGGCGGTGTTCGCGGTGGTCCTTTTTGGGTTTTAGTTGGGGCACAAATGCCATCAATACTGATAGAAACCGGCTTTATGACATATCCAAAAGGCGCCAAAAGATTAGTTAATCCAGTTTATCAAAAACGTTTAGCAATAGGTATAGCTAATGGCATTGATGCATATTTTTTAATGAGAAACAGATAGCAATCTATATATTTTAGTATTGTTACAGATTTTTTTATTTTTTAAGCTTATTTTGAATGACAGTTTGCCTATTGTAGTGCTCAATTATTATAAGCAAGATCTCCTGCTACCGACTCAGCATTAGCTATAAGTTTTTCTATCTGTTCTTTTACCTTTATGTATCTGTACTGCTCTTTAAATCCTATAAGTCGTCCGCCTGCAGCGTTTGGATGCCCACCACCCTTTACCCACTCTTTGGCTATTTGAGCAACACTGACTTTACCGTCTGCTCTAAAGCTCATAGTTCCGCGATAGCTTATATCTACGATAAAATCATAATCAGGATACGTTGTTAAAAAGCCGTTTCCTATGATTGAAGTGTTTCCTACACCGTAGCTTAAAAAACCTTTATATCCTTTATAGTAAATAGTCATTTTTGCACATTGCTTGCCAAGCAGGTTGACAATATATTTAGTTGCTAAATTATCCAAGGTGTTGTCTGTATCTATTGTAAAAAAATCTTTTTTGATTTTATGTATAGCATTGTCTAGTTTTATGTGAGCATTTTCGTAAGATATGTATTTAACGGCTTGTTGTAATAAAGAAAATTTATATAATCTGTCATCATCTCCAAAGGTTATACGGTTAAGCTCTTTCGTGTCTGCAATTAATCTCATCAGCACCTTGCCAAATTCAAAGTTAAAAGTCTCCTCCTGTTTCCATAGATCCACTGCATTTACAATATCTACATATTGTGGCATCCATTCTTGCAAAGAAATTTCAAAATTTGTTTTGGCATACTCATAAGTTATTTTTGTAGCACTTTTTGTGGTATCTAGGTAGTACCATTCATATTTATCTGCACTTTCTTGCCCGCTTCCATGGTGGTCTAACAGAGTGAGGCTGATAGCTAAGCCTGCTTCGTTTAATCTATTAACTTGATTATTTAACCATCTGGATTCATCATAGGTAAGATTTAAGTCTGTAATTAAAATCAAAGTATTGTGTTTATTTGATGCTTTTATATGTTCTATAATCTCTTCGAGTCTGCTTTTGACCTCTGCTCCATAATTTGCATTGTAGCTTTGTATGACGTATGGAGTGTAGCTTATAATCAGTTGACAACTGTATCCGTCTAGATCAATATGAGACAAATGGTATATCGCATCTATTTTCATTGTGTATTTCCTTGTATATTTATTGAGTCCATAACTTCAAATTTTGCATTTGAGTCTATTTCCGCATGTGATAATGTAACTATATCGAGACTAAAACGCTCATATATGTCAGCAAGCGGTTTTCTTAATTGTGGGTCAACGATAACAATAACAGGTGATACCCCTTTTTGTAGAACTTTAGCAGCAGTATCGCTTGTTGCTTGAATGAGGCTGTTTATCTCACCTACGTTTAACATAAGAGTTCTGATACCGTCTTGCTCATTTGATTTATCAAGAAGCATCTGTTCTGTTGTGGTATCAAAAGTAATAAGGTGAATTATACCATCATCAGCTTTATACAAGTTTGTGATAACGCGCGATAATTTTGAGCGTACCTGTTCTGTTATAAAATCTATATTTTTTGTATATTCTGCAACATCGGTAATTGTCTCTAAAATACTTAACATATCTTTTAACGGGATTTTTTCATGCAGTAATGCTTTTAGAATTTTTTGTACCAATCCGATATTTGCAGCTTTTAGTAAATCCTCTACTACAATCGGATATGTTGCCTTTAAGTTATCAACAAGCGTTTGGACTTCTTGACGGGTCAAGAGATCTTCTGCGTATTGTTTAACAAGTTCACTCATGTGTGTTGATATTACGGTTGCCGGGTCAACTACGGTATATCCGTTTATGATAGCATCTTCTTTTTGTTCTTGAGATATCCATATAGCATCTAAGCCAAAAGCGGGCTCTTTAGTAGGTTCGCCCTCAAGCGTTGTTGTTACCATGCCGTTATCCATTGCTAAAAATTTATCCGGCATAATTATACCCTCTCCAATGACGATACCTTTAAGAAGAATCTGGTACTCGTTGGGCTGCAGATGCAGGTTGTCTCTTATTCTGACTTGCGGCATTAAAAAACCAAAATCAGATGCAATTTTTCTTCGCATTGATCTTATGCGTTCAAGAAGATCCCCTCCTTGTGTCTCATCTGCTAGTTTAATTAGTTGATATCCTAGGGTTAGTTCGAGCATTTCAACTTTTAATATATCTTCAAGAGCGGCTTCTTCTATTTTGGTGCTTTCTTGTGCGGAATGCATTTTAGCAGACTGTACGTTTGAGGGTGTATCGGGTTTAGATTGTGGTTGTTGCGAAGATGCAAACATTTGTAGTCCACCCTGTTTATAACGGTACATAAGATATCCTAGTCCAAAAAATATAAGACCCACAAATCCCATAGGCACCGTCGGCAACCCGGGCACGATGGCAAAAAGCAGCATTATAAAACCTACTATCATCATGGTTTTGGCATTATTTGTCATTTGTGCTATCGTATTATTTGCAAAGTTGTCAGTTCCGTCATTTGATGATCTTGTGATCATAATACCTGTTGCGGTTGATACTATTAGTGCGGGAACCTGTCCTACTATACCGTCACCTATCGTTAAAATAGTAAATGTAGAGGCGCTATGAGACACGCTCATGTGGTACTGAAAAACCCCAATTAAAAAACCACCGATTATATTTACAAAAGTTATAATAATAGCAGATATGGCGTCGCCCGTGATAAATTTACTAGAACCATCCATGGCTCCATAGAAGTTTGCTTCTTGTAAAATACCTGCGCGTCTTTTTTTTGCTTCCTCGTCATCAATAAGTCCTGCATTAAGATCAGCATCAACTGCCATTTGTTTTCCCGGCATAGAATCAAGAGTAAACCTGGCAGCGACTTCAGCTACTCTGCCTGAACCTTTGGTAATAACCATAAAGTTGATAATTACCAAAATACTAAAAACAACTATACCTATGACGTAATTTCCGCCTACAACAAACTCACCAAAGCTTGTAATGATTTGACTCACGGCTTGCGGTCCTTCATTGCCATGGCTTAGTATCATTCTCGTTGTGGCGATATTTAAGGATAATCTAAAAAGCGTGACAATTAAAATGATAGTAGGAAATGTTGTTAAATCTGTTGGTTTAGGTACATATAAAGATATAAGTATAATTAATACAGAGAGTGACATAGATATTGTCAACATCAAATCTAAAATCGAACTTGGAAGCGGCACGATAATGATAGCTAGTATCGCCATTACAAAAAGAACTACACTTAAGTCTCGTTGACCTACAATAAAATTCAGATATTTTATTAGTTGTCGTTTTGCTAATGCTTTTTTAGGCAATTTCTTACTCTTTTGTTAAATCATCAAGTGTTAAAGTATTTAAAAAATCATCAATTTTGCCCTGTAGTTTATGAAGTAACGGCCACAAGGAGCAAACGTCAGCCTGATTAGACGGGCATAAATCTTTTGAAGATGAGCAATCCATAACAGAAGCGCCTTTGTCTTCAACTGCGTTGATTACCTCAAGAATCGTAATTTTATTACTCTGTCTTGCAAGCATAAAGCCACCGTTTGCTCCCCTGAAAGATTTAAGTATTTTAGCCTTAGTTAGAAACTGTAAAATTTTTGAAAGAAAACTTTTCGAAATTTTTAATTCTTTTGACAATACCTGCGAATCAACAGGTGAGGGTGATTTTACTAGAATAACTAATGATAAAAGAGCATATTCGCTAGCACGTGTTATTAACATATTAAAAGTGATCCTAATTTTTTTACTTATTATACCTAAAATAGCTTGCGGATATAAAGATATTTTTGATATAATTGCACCTTAACTTTCAAAGTTAAAAAATTATACCATTCAGGAGGCTTTTATGGCTTTAGATTCGGCAAAAAAACAGGAAATAGTCAGTAAATATGGACGTCATGAAAATGACACAGGTTCAAGCGAAGTTCAAATTGCACTTTTAACAACACGTATAAATGAATTAACAGATCATTTAAAAACATTTAAAAAAGATCACTCATCTCGTTTAGGTTTGCTTAAGCTAGTTGGTCAGCGTCGCCGCTTAATGCGTTATCTTAAATCAACCAATAGAGAAGGCTACAATACTTTAGTATCAGAATTAGGTATTAGAGACAATATCTAATAATACCACATTTACTCATATTTAAGCAGATGTGAGTAAATGTAATCTTTATTTATAAAAACTGCTTTACTGCTCTTTGTAGATCTTCTTTCGTATCAATTCCAAAACTTGTAGATGAAACTTTTACCATAGATATAGGCTTTGAGTGGTAAATAGCGCGCAACTGCTCAAGTTTCTCAATATTCTCAATCGGCGCATCTGTAAGATTACAAAACTCTTTTAAGCTTTTTTTAGTAAAACCGTATATACCTATATGACCAAAATATGTTGCCGTATTGCTTCGATTGTAGGGAATTTTTGCTCTTGAAAAATATATGGCATTATCACAACTATCTATGACAACTTTGACTAAATTGACGTCTTTTGCGGCATCATCGTTTATCTCATTATAACAGCTTCCCATGATAAAATCTCTGTTTTGCTGTTTTAGTTCTTTGAGCCGGTATTGTAATTTATGTATAACCTCTGGATGCAAAAAAGGCTCATCTGCTTGTACGTTTATAATAATTTCATGATCATCAAGCAGGAGCTTTTGAGCACATTCATGCACTCTGTCTGTTCCGCTTTTATGCGTTGTTGAGGTGAGTACGGCTTTTATATCATGCTCTTTACATGTAGAGAGTATAAGCTCACTATCTGCCGCTACAACCACGTCATCAATCTCTTTGACAGCCTGTGCCGTCCTTACTACCATAGGAAGCCCACCGACATCAGCTAGAACTTTTCTTGCAAACCTACTTGATTCTAAACGTGCAGGAATTATTATCATTTACACACCTTTGATATAATGCCCAAAGTATATCAAAACTGAGTTTAAGGACAGATGTGAAATTGTATCAGCCTGATGGAGGGTATTGTTACAATAGTGATTCTATTGTGCTGTATGGATTTATTAACCGTTTTTGTAAAAGAGGGACCATGTTAGACGTCGGTGCCGGATGCGGCGTCATTGGGTTGCTTGTGGCAAGGGACAACCTTAATATCAAAATACATGGTATCGAAAAACAAAAAATATTTATTGATTATATCCAAAAAAATATTGAGATAAATGATCTATCCTATACGCTCTACCATGATGATTTTTTGAAATTTAGTCCAACACAGCGATTTGACCATATTGTATCTAATCCGCCTTTTTATCATGATGGCGCTTCAAGAAGCTCAAATAAAATCATAAACAATGCAAGATATAGTTTCAATCTTCCAATGAAAGAATTTTTTAAAAAGGTATCCCAACTTCTGAGTCCAAAGGGTCATTTTGTGTTTTGTTATGATGCAAAACAGTTTGCGCTTGTTTGCACTGCTTTAGAAGAAGTAAATTTAAGAGTAGTTGATGTACAATTCGTTCATTCAAAAATTGACAGGAGCGCATCCGTTGTTATGATACATGCAAGAAATAATTCTAGATCCCTTTTAAATGTTCTACCCCCATTTATAGCTTTTAACGGAAATAGTTTTAGTGATGAGATGCTCTGCTTATACAAACAGGCAAATACGGAAAGTATTAAATGTCAAATATAATAAAACAAAAGAATTTTTCATATACCTTTGATGCAGGGGCATGCGAGAGTTGCGGCGGTAAGTGCTGCACGGGTGAGAGTGGTTATATTTATCTATCGTCTGGTGAGATTACGGATATCGCACGTCTGTTAAAATTAGATACTGAGATATTTAGTGATAAATATTTATATAAGCATAAGGGTAGATACTCTATTAAAGAGAGAGTTGTTGAAGATTCTTTTGATTGTATTTTTTATGACAGAAATATAAATGGCTGCTCCATATACGAGGCTAGGCCGACACAGTGCAGGACATTTCCCTTTTGGGACTATTTCAGACATCGTGTCGATATTTTAAAATTAGAATGTCCAGGAATTATTGATGATTAGATTTATATTATTAGTCGGCATGGTTATGGTGCTGCAAGGTTGCTTTAACGCTTCACCGAAGCCACAAGAGATAAAAACATTTACAGGTGAGAATACCTACATAATGTTTGCGCTAGAAGCAGAAAATACTCATAATTACGCCTCTGCTGCAAAACTATTTAAAAAAGTATATAAAAAAACAGGAAATGTTATTTATCTGTATAGAGCTTTGTCGGATCGATTAGCTGCTAGAGATTTTAACCAAGTATTTAAAACCGCATCTTATTACAGTTTAAAACTAAAAACCAACAGCATGATAAAACGCTATAAAGTATTGGCGCTTATCAACCTTAAAAAGTATAATACAGCAAAAAAAGAAGCTCTTGCATTGGTTAATCAAACACATAAAAACAGTGATTATATTTTAGTCAGTGATGTATATATTAAGCAAAAGCGTTATCGCATGGCACTGGATTATCTTGAGAGTGCTTATGCTGCTAATCATAATGTACAACTGCTTAAAAGAATTGCTACAATATTGTTTGTAAATTTGCAAAAACCAAGAGATGCGGTTGCGTATCTTGAGACTTATATACATATAAATGGATGTGGTGATGGTGTATGCAATCTTTTAGCAGGATTTTATAGTAATGAAAATAACATTAACGGCATGTTATCAACATATTTGAGAATGTATAACATTAATCCATCTAAAAAAATTGCAAAAGATATTGTTAATATTTATGAATATACTCAAAATTATCCTCAATTAATGTTATTTTTACAGCGATGTCATTGCAACGACAAACTTCTTTTAAGCTTGTATGTATATTCAAATATGTATGATAAAGCGGCTGATGTCGCCAAATCATTGTACAAAAAAACATATAACGCAAATTATTTGGCGCAAAGTGCCATGTTTGAGTATGAGAGTCTTCAAAGCAAGGCAACGAGTAAACAGTTGGCGGATATAGTCCATGAGTTAAAAAAAGCTGTCAGTTATGATTCAAAAGCTATATATTTGAATTACCTTGGATATCTTATGATTGAACATGATATAGATATAAAGCAGGGCATAAGATATGTTAAGATGGCATTGAAAAAAGATCCGGACTCAGCTTATTATATAGACTCTTTAGCGCTTGGATATTATAAGCTGCATGACTGTCAAAGAGCCTATAGATTAATTGAAAAAGTAAAACATGATATAGGACTTAAAAATAGTGAAATAAACAGTCATTATATGATGATACACAGTTGTAAGGAAAAATAGTTCAAATGATTTTAGATGATATTATAAAACAAACCAAAATAGATGTAAAAAAAAGAGAAAAAGAGTTTAGTCTGGACTGGCTGGGGCGCTCACTTGCATTTAATGCCAGAGTCCCAAGAGATGTTATATCAGAGCTCAAATCAACAGACAGCGACCCTTATCGCATCATAGCCGAAGTAAAACAAGCTAGTCCGTCTAAAGGTATCATTAAAGAAAATTTTGATCCCTTAGCTATTGCGCAAGCTTATGAAGCCAGCGGAGCTAACGCTATATCTGTTTTAACTGAGCCGCATTTTTTCAAAGGAGATATAGAGTATTTAGCCGGTATCAGACGATATGTCGGCATTCCGCTTTTAAGAAAAGACTTTATCGTCTCCAAATATCAGGTATTGGAGTCTTTGGTGTATGGAGCGGATTTTATACTTTTAATTGCAAAGGCGCTTAGCAAAAAGGATCTAAAGGATTTACTGAACTATACAAGACATCTTGGTATGGAGGCGTTAGTTGAGATACACGATAAAAAAGACTTAACAAAGGCAATATATTGCGGTGCGGATATTATCGGGATTAATCATAGAGACTTACATACATTTGAGATGAATATGAGTTTATGCCATGAGCTAATTGGTCTAATACCTAATGGAAAAGTAATTATTGCTGAGAGTGGCATAAAAGAGCATAAGCAGCTAGAAGAACTCTCTAGTATCGGCGTTGATGCATTTTTAGTCGGAGAGTCTTTGATGCGTGAAGATAATATACAAAAGGCATTGCGTAAGCTAAAAACAGGTGTTTAAATATTGTTTGATCATAAATTACTTATGGAACTATTATTGCTTGATACAGCTATATAACAAAAGTAAAAGAAGTAAAATTTATGCATAAATCAATATTTTTCATTTTATCTTTCTTTGCGATTTTATTTTCAGGCTGTGCAGCACGTTTAACTGAGCCTACTATGAATTTTAAACCGCCAAAATATGTTCAGCAGATGCCTTCAAAACCTGAAACAAGCAGCTATATTGCAGATGGGAGTATATATGGGCAAGGAAATCATCAGCTATTTTCAGATCATAAAGCCATGAGAGTTAATGATCTTGTCACCGTCATAATATCGACACAAACAACAAGCAGTAATAAAAATACAAAAGCGTTAACTAAAAGCGATGCTGAAAAACTTGGAGGCGGTATTTTTACCGCACAGGGAGCTAATCCTGCCGTATCTGCATATGCAAATAAATTAAACGGCTTGACAAATATCGGGTTTGGAACCAACTCATCATCAAAATTCAGCGGTTCTGGTTCAGCAACACAGGCTGCTTCTTTTACGACAACAGTTTCAGCTAGAGTGATAAAAGTTATGCAAAATGGAAATTATTATATTATGGGCAAGCGTGAGATTATGGTTGATGGCGAGAAGCAGATCGTTGAAGTAAGCGGTGTTATCAGACCGTTTGATATAGGCTCAAACAATACGATCAATTCGAATCAAATAAGTGATGCTAAGATTCTTTACACTACCGAAGGAGATTTAAACAGTGTTACAAACCAGGGATGGGGTACTAAGCTTATTGAAACTATTTGGCCTTTTTAGTTTTTTACTGCTCTTTAGTATAGAGTCATATGCCGCAGCATTTGCAAAGTTTGAAACTGCGCCCATTGCAATATCAAGTAACTTGCATAATGATAATGATCGTCTGTTTCTAAAAGCCTTAAATGGCAAATGGAATAATTATGCGGCAGCAGGCAGATATAAGCTTATTTTTAATGTAAAGATAGGCAAAACACGATACTCAACTATTAGCAGTCTTGGTCCTAGAATTCTTCTGCCGGTTAATCCTTTACATGTAAGGCGTACTCTAAAGAGCAACAATGAGTATCTCGGTAATGTGACGGTAAAATTTTTTGGCTCAACTATCGCTTTTAATATTCCATCAAAGTTGCAAAATAGTTCATTACATGTAGGAAATAAAAAGGATATTATTAAGTTTTTTGATTTAGTAGCTAGTTCAAAGTATAAAAAAATAATAACGCGTATTGTGATGCTGCGCAGACAAATGAAGCTTAATGATTGGGGTACATTTTTGCTGATACACAAATTGGCCAATAAGTTATTTTTAACAAATGCCGCTAATGTTTTTACTTGCTTTATCTTAAATAAATTAGACTTTAATGTTAAAGTAGCTTTGGTAGAGGGCAAGGTTGCATTGTTGATATACAGTAATAATAAATTGTATAATCGTGCTTTTTATGATATAAAGCATAAAAGATATTATCTGTTTTTGCAACAGCCTAAAAAAGATGCCAAGCTTCTTACATATGCATTTGATTACCCTCATGCTAATCATCCTTTTAATTTTATGTTAAAGAGATTGCCTGTTTTACCTTTTAAAGCAGTAAAGCAGGAGACGGTATTTAATTATGAAGGTAAGAAATATAATTTTTTATTTACTTACAATAAAAATATCCTAGATTTTTTAAATACATATCCACAAGTAGGCCTATCGGTATATCTGCATGCGCCTATATCAAAAGCTTTGTATCGTCAGATATCCACTCAACTAGCTCAATATATTGACGGAAAAAGCGCAAGTCATGCTATGAATTTTGTGTTGTTATTTATGCAACATAGCTTAACTTTACACAAGAAGTCTGTTGATGCTAGCAAGTTTATGTTTAGTGAACAAACACTGTATTATGGGAGTTTAAATAGTTTTAACCGTAGCATTTTATATGCTAATGTCATGCATAAGTTATTTGATATTGCTGTGAGAATTGCTATTTATAAGCATTATGCAGCGGTTGCTCTTGATATTCCTATGAAGGGTTATGGTTTTTTTATACACGGCATACATTTTGTTATCGCAGATCCATCATTTGTTAATGGTAATTTGGGACAATGCAGACCTCTGTATCAAGATGTAGCACCGGTTAAATTTATCTATTAGCGGGTTAACATATTTGTTTGAGAGAATTAGATGAAATAGCTTTTAACCGTAGTCATCAGCTCAATAGTTATATGCGACTTTATAATTTGGATCATCTTCTTCTTGAGTAAACTTACAGTGTTTACCCGCATTTGTTAAAATAGCTTTGCAGTCTTGACTGAGATGTCTTAATATTACATCTTTACCTAATTTATTGTACTGTTTTGTAATTGTATCTATAGCCTCTACACCGCTCGCGTCCATAACTCTGGCATTTTTAAAATCAATAATAACAGATAATGGATCGTCTTTTGTATCAAATATATCCAGAAAAAATTTACTTGAAGCAAAAAAGAGCGGACCGCTTAGTTTATATATTTTACTGCCATCTTTATTGGTGTGTGTATGTGCATATATTTTTGCATTTTTCCATGCAAATACAAGTGCCGAGATAATCACTCCTGCTAGTACGGCAATGCCTAAATCCGCAAATATAGTTATAACAGTAACGGAAACTACTATAAAAGCATCTTCTTTAGGCATGTGCTTTAGATGTGAGATACTGCTCCACTCAAATGTTCCGACACTCACCATAAACATAATGCCGACTAAAACGGCTATGGGAATGATATTTAATAGCGGTGTGAGCGAAGTGACAAGCAGGAGCAGTCCAATTGCAGCAACACTGCTGGATAATCGTCCCAGTCCGCCTGATGTAAAATTGATAATCGATTGTCCTATCATGGCACATCCGGGCATACCGCCAAACAGCCCACATGTTACATTTCCGGTACCTAAGGCTATACATTCTTTGTTAGCACTCCCCCTTGTCTGGCTCATCTCATCTAAAACTGTTAAAGTTAAGAGTGATTCTATCAATCCCACTAGTGCGACTATGAGTGCGTATGGAAAAACAAGTTTGAGCGCATGGACACTTAATACCGTAGTTGGGATTGAAAATGACGGTAATTTACCTTCAAATGCAGAGAGATTTGCGATATTGCCTATCAGGGTCGTGTGGATATGAAAAATATAGACAATTAAAGTAAGAGATACTATGGCAATTAGTCCTGCCGGAATACTTTTAGTAATCTTTGGTAAATAAAACATAATCAACATGGTGCAAAAAACCAGGATGTACATGTAAAGATTTTGATGATGAAAAAATTTAAGTTGAGACATGGCAATTACTATCGCTAAGCCATTTACAAACCCATAAATAGCGGGCAGGGGTACAAGGCGTATAAACTTACCAAGCTTAAATACGCCGGCTAGTATCTGCAACGCGCCGGCTAAGATTGCAGTTAAAGTGATATATTGCAGTATCCCTACACTCAAAGCATCTCCACTGATACCATGAATGATTAGTAGATGTTTTACCGCGATAGCCAATGATACAAGCACCACGGCTACTGATCCTGTAGCCCCGCTTATCATACCCGGTCTTCCGCCTAAGACAGATGTTACTATGCCTAAAATAAACGCTGTATATAATCCCACTATAGGACTAACGCCTACTATAAATGAAAACGCTATAGCTTCCGGCACTAAGGCGACTGCTACGACAAGTCCGGATAAAATGTCGTTTTTAAGGTTTGCCTTACTGTAGGTTCTTATATTAAACAATATTTTTCTACTTCTTTAAAGAGCTTAATTGCTCCCGTATTTTTTGCTGTTTGTCCTTGGCTACGGCAAGGGCTTCTTTATTTTTTGCTAAAACTTCTTGCGGTGCATTTTTAACAAATCGTTCATTATTTAACATTGATTGTAGCTTCATAGCTTCTTTATCAAGCTTTTCATACTGTTTTGTAAGACGTGATATAAGAGGCTGCAGATCAATAGAACTCATCGGTATAAATACTTCACAAAATTCTGAGATATCGCTAACTGCGTTATCAAGTTTTTCGCTGCAAAATTCAATCTCTTTGACTTTGGCAAGTTTTAGTATGTATGGCAGCATAATCTGTTGATCACTCTTTTTTATATCTTCAATTTTAATATATGCTTTATCTATAGTTTGGTTTGCCATATCTATTAGTACTTTGGCTCGTCTTATTGAGATGATTGCATCCATGATAGTATTAAACAACCGCTCCTCTTTACGCTTTTTTGTTTTAGTAGGAAATTTCGATATCATGATTGAGTTTTCACTGTTTAACGTGGTGCCTGATAATTGCTGATATAGATGCTCGGTAATAAAAGGCATAAACGGATGCAGAAGCTTTAAAGCTTCTTTAAACACCGCACCAAGCTCTACGATGGATTCTTTATCGGCCTTGCTTAACTCTATCCCCCAGTCACAAAATTCATTCCATAAAAATCTGTATATTGTCGTAGCGGCATCATTAAATCTGTATTCATCAAGATATTGACGAACCTCTTTTGTGGCATTGTTTAGTCTTGAGACCATATAGCGTCCGAGGTTTGTACTGAGGCAAAATTTGTCTAAATCCGGAAAGCTTTGCATATTTAACTGTAGATATTTAGCTGCATTGTATAGTTTGTTGGTAAAATTTCGTATCTGCTGAAGTTTTTCACCGCTCATTCTTATATCGCGTCCTTGAGCAGCACTGATGGCAAGAGTAAAACGAAGTATATCGGCACTATAGTCTCCAATAATATCCAGAGGATCTACGACGTTGCCTTTAGATTTACTCATCTTGTCGCCGTTTTCATCTCTAACTAGAGCATGTAGATAGATATGCTCAAACGGCAGTTTTTGCATAAAAGTATCACCCATCATCATCATGCGCGCAACCCAAAAAAACAAAATATCAAATCCTGTGATTAGCAAAGTGTTTGGATAAAATTCTTTTAAATCATCACCTTGAAACAGTCTATCCATCTGCACATCGCCATGTCCCCATCCAAGAGTTGAAAATGGCCAAAGAGCAGAAGAAAACCATGTGTCAAGTACATCGGGATCTTGTGTAAAATTTTCTGAAGAGCATTTTGGACATTTTGTCGGCTTCTCCTCAACACTTGCCCATTCATGCTTACATGTAGCACAATAAAATACCGGTATTTGATGACCCCACCAAAGTTGTCTGGATATACACCAGTCACGAAGATTTGACATCCATGAATTATAACTGTTTATCCAGTGGGATGGAAAAAATTTTACATCCTGATTATTAGTTTTTTCAATAGAGCCTTTAGCTATCTCTTTTCTTATGAACCATTGCTTTGAAATGTAAGGCTCTACGATATTGTGACAGCGATAACAGTGTCCGACTTGGTGAGAATGTTCTGTGATGCTTTGAACAAATCCTTTGCTGTCAAGTTTTTTAACTATCTCTTCCCGCGCGGCTAAACGCTCCATTCCTTTAAATTCGCCGGCAAAATCATTTAATATCCCTTTCTCGTCAAATACCGTAATAAAATCCAAATCATGGCGTTTACCGACTTCATAGTCATTTTGATCATGTGCGGGAGTTACTTTAACCATTCCGGTTCCAAACTCCATATCAACATAATCGTCCGCAATAATAGGAATCTCTCTGTCTATTAGGGGAAGCTTCACTTTTTTGCCTATTAGATATTGGTATCTTGCATCATCAGGATGAACCATAACGGCAGTATCGCCAAAATATGTCTCAGGTCTTGTGGTAGCTACTGTGATAAATCCGCTTCCATCGGCAAATGGGTATTTTAAATTATAAAAATGTCCTTGCTCCTCTTTATACTCTACTTCAATATCGCTTAGCGCTCCGTCATGCGTACACCAGTTTACCATATAGTTTCCGCGCACAATGAGATCTTGATTGTAAAGATGCACAAAGGCTTCTCTGACAGCTTTTTGTAAGCCTTCATCCATAGTAAATCTTTCGCGCCTCCATGCAGGGCTGACACCAAGGCGTCTTAATTGTGAGACCATGATATTGCCACTTTTTTCTTTCCATGCCCATGCTCGTTTTAAAAACTCTTTGCGACCTATCTCTTCTTTAGTGCTTCCTTCTTGCAGTAGTTGTTTTTCAACAACATTTTGTGTTGCAATACCTGCGTGGTCAGTCCCGGGTTGCCAGAGTGTTTTATAGCCATCCATGCGTTTATATCTAACTATAATATCTTGCAGGGTAAAGGTGAGGGCATGCCCTATATGAAGTGTACCAGTTACATTAGGAGGAGGCATCATGATTGAAAATTTTTTATTATCATGTTGTATTGCTTTGTTGCCGTCAATCTCAAAATGACCGTTTTGTTCCCAGGTGTTGTAGTATAATTCTTCTATCGTTTTTGCATTATAGCCGTCTTTTGACATTTATATACCTTGACTCTTTTTTCGGAATTATACCTAAACTTTATGCAGACTCCTCTTATGTTATAATTGCAAATATTAATTATCATAAATGGAAATTTATTGCCCCTTACAAACCTTAATAAACAGCAACTAACTGCCGCAACCGCTAATTTTGGACATAACTTGATTATCGCCTCTGCCGGGACCGGTAAAACTTCAACGATAGTGGGCAGAATAGCATATTTGTTAAAAAAAGGCGTGCAGCCACATGAAATACTACTACTGACATTTACCAATAAAGCAGCCGCGCAGATGATTCAAAGAGTGGCTGGTTTTTTCGGAGATGGGGTCGCAAGTAACATTGATGCCGGAACATTTCATGCCGTTAGCTATAGATGGCTTAAAAAAAACGATACTAAAGTTGCGCTTAAACAGCCAAGAGAACTTAAAACGCTTTTTAGAAGTGTTCATGACAGACGTAATTTTTCTCATATAGATGCTGAGGTTGTGCCTTTTGGAGGCAACTATCTATATGATTTGTATCTTTTTTTTCAAAATACGCAACTAGACGCGGATTTTGAGAGCTGGATATGTAAAACACAAGAAGCTCATTGTCCGTTTGCCATGATTTATGCAGATATTGTTGACGAATTTGAAGCGCTCAAACAGCAATACGGTTTTTTAAATTTTAATGATCTTTTAATTAAGATGCGGCAGTTGTGTCAATCAAAAGATCTGGGATACAAAGAGGTGCTAATTGACGAATATCAAGATACCAATGCCTTGCAAGGCGCGCTAATAGATGCTATGAATACTCCGTCTTTATTTTGCGTGGGAGATTATGATCAGAGTATTTATGCATTTAATGGAGCTGATATTTCAATTATAGGCGGTTTTGCAGATAAATTTAAAGATGCAACCATCTTTACGTTAAATAAAAATTATCGTTCAACTGTTGCCATCTTGTCTCTTGCAAATAAAGCAATATCTTATAACAAGCGCATTTATGAGAAAAAGTTGGAGTTTACCAGAACGGACGTTGATGCCAAAGCGCCTGTTTTAACAATATATGATGAGCTCTTTGAACAATACCGCGCAGTAGCGGTAAATATACAAAACTCCACTACAAATCATGATGATATAGCGGTGATCTTTAGAAATAATGCATCAGCAGATGGTATTGAAGTATCATTAAAAGAGTTAAATATCGCCTGCAGGCGCAGAGGAGGTATCAGTTTTTTTGATTCTAAAGAGATTAAAGCCATTTTAGATATCTATATGTTTTTAACAAATGGGTCTGATATGATGGCTTTTATGCACATCTTTGAGTATGCAAGAGGCATAGGGAGTGCCATGTCAAAAGAGCTGTATATTGCTCTAAAGACCTTGGGAGGCGGATCTGTATTTTTGGGTCTTGATGCACCGGATTTAAGCATTATAAATCCTTTTCAAAATAGACAAACAAATCATCAATTAGGACTCTTTGATGATTTTTTAGAGCTTGGAGTCGCAGGTCGTTTTGCTACACTCGGTTTTAGTGATAAATTTTTAAAAAACCCGATTTTAAAGCACCCTAAACTGACAAAAGATGGTGCAAAATTTTTATATTATTTTTACAATCTACAAAAAGTTTTAAAAAAGATTAAGCAGCCAAAAACTATTGTTTTAAAGATAGCAAAGTCGGAATTGTACAGCATTATGATTGATACGCTTAGCACAAAACGTGCACAGCTAAAAGATGGCTCGATTGACAGTAAGCTAAAGAGTAGTGCAGAAGAAAAGATTGCTAGAAAGATTTTGTTATTGCAAGAGTTAGCCAAACCATACCAAGAGCATGAACGCTTTTTAAATGCTATGATTTTAGGCTCCTCAGATCTAACTCAGGGAGATGGTGTTCATCTTTTAAGCGTACATGCATCCAAAGGATTGGAGTATAAAGAGGTTTATATAGTCGATTTGATGGATGGGAGGTTTCCAAATAGAAAACTAATGTTAAAAGGCGGCAGCATAGAAGAAGAAAGACGGCTTTTTTATGTTGCAATAACCAGAGCAAAAGATATTTTATATCTTAGTTTTGCAAAATATGATAAAATGAAAAAAGCAACCTTTATAGCCTCACAATTTTTATATGAAGCCGGTTTGATTGCTATGGATGAGGAGTATAAAAAATTGATAAATATTTCAGAGGAATGATTTTAATATTTATCAGCCTCCTGAACCTTGCACGGCTTGACCCATATTCCACATAGGTAAAAAGATTCCAAGGGCTAGTAATAAGACCATAGACGCTATCAAGATTAACATAATAGGTTCAATAGCTTCAGCCAATCCATCTATAATAGCGTCAAATCTCATTTTATAATAATCGGCAACTTTACCCATCATATCATCAAGCTGTCCGCTTGATTCGCCGGCCGCTACCATTTGTATGATCATATTTTCTAAAAGCCTTGTTTCTTTTAAGCCTTCATTAAGCGTTCCGCCTTTTTCAACTGTTGCTTTTACATGTAAGAGTTTTGTTTTTAGCACAAGATTATCTATCATTGAAATTGATGTATCTAAAGCCTCGGCAATGGGAATACCGGCTTTAATTAGCGCAGCAAATACAAGAGTAAAGCGGCTAAGTGTTGCAAATTTAATAATATTTTTTATTAAATAGATTTTTAATAAAAGCCGATGAAATCCAAATCTGATATTGGTGTAGTTTGATATAAGATACCTTAGTACAACAAAGGTTAAAATTAGTCCAGCTAACACGTATGGACCGAAGTTATTAAAGATGTATTCTAATTTTAAAAGTATCAGCGTAGGCAGAGGAAGGTGTGCGCCTAATTGATCAAAAATAGATTTAAATTTAGGTACGACATACGATATTAAGATTGTAAAGGCAATAGCCATAGCAATCATAACATTTCTCGGATATGCCATAGCTTTTTTAAATTTTACTACATTTGCTCTTATCTCCTCAAGCATATTGGCAAGAGTGTATAGTGCTTCTGCTAGATTACCTGTTTTTTCACCAAGCTCTATCATAGCCAGCGTTAAGTTTCCAAGCTCGAATCTATAATTTTCCATAGCCTTAGATAAACTGCTTCCTGAGTTAATATCATCTGCTAGTGAATAAAATATTTTTTTTAAACGCTTATCGTTTGTTGAATTGGCTATCTCTTTGATAGAGTCATGGATGGATATTCCGGCATTTGACATAACCGCTAATTGCCTGATAGATGCAATTAAAGCATCTGGTTTTAACCTTTTTTTACTAAGGTTTTTTGTAAAATTATTTTTAAATTGCTTTAGTCTGTCTTCTAGCGGAGGCGTTGCTTCTACAATTTTAATGATTATGCCGGTAAATTTAATTTTAGCTAAATAATGAGCCTCTTTTTTATTGTCGGCATAGAATCCATGTTCATCTTTTACCCCTTTGTTAAGTACCGTTGCGATAAAATATTTCATATCTTAGCCACCCTTAAAATCTCTTCAAATGTTGTGATTCCATCACATGCTTTTTGTATTCCATTTTGAAACATATCTGTAAAACCCTCTTGTTGCGCTTGTTTGGTTAGATCACTTTTTGAAGCACCTTGCGCAATCATACTGGAGATTGTTTCAGATATCGGTAGAACCTCACATATCATTTCTCTGCCGATAAAACCCGTACCGTTACATTCATGACAACCTTCACCTTTATAAAATATAGTATCTTTTGGTATAAGATGTTTATACGGCTCTAATGAAGACTCGGGTATGTGTTCTTCTATTTTACAATTTTTACATATTTTTCTAACTAATCTTTGTGCCTGTACGGCAACTAATGCTCCACTTATAAGATATGATTCAATACCCATATCAATCATACGTGGAATTGCACTGATAGAATCATTTGTGTGAAGGGTTGAAATTACCAAGTGTCCGGTTAGTGCTGCTTTGATAGCAATTTCTAACGTTTCTTGATCTCTTATTTCACCTATCATTATCTTATCCGGGTCCTGACGCAAGATCGATCTTAGGGCGTCAGCAAAACTAAGTCCTACGTGAGCATTTACCTGCACCTGCTGTATGAGGTTCATTCTATATTCAACAGGGTCTTCAACCGTTATAACTTTATCTTCTATATTTCGAAGTTCATTTAGTGCTCCGTAAAGCGTAGTTGTTTTACCAGATCCCGTCGGTCCGGTTACTAAAATAATACCAAAAGGAGAGTGAAGGGATTTTGTAAATTTTTGATAACTGGCGTTATCCATACCCGCATCTTCAAGTTTAACCAGAGCTTTGGTCTTGTCTAAAATTCTTATAACTATCGATTCACCGTAAAGGATCGGCAAAGTTGAGATACGATAATCAAACTCTAAATTACCGACTATTGTAGAAAAACGACCATCTTGAGGTTTTCGTTTTTCTGCAATATCAAGGTTGGCAAGCAATTTCAACCTAGAAGCAAACGGCGGATAGATGTCCTTATCAAAAATAAATACTTCGCTAAGCTTACCGTCAATACGTGTGCGCACAACACAGTTTTTTTCAGTGGGTTCAATATGTATATCGCTTGCTCTACGCTTTATACATGTATTTAAAACGACTTCTATGAGTTTTAAAATAGATGAAGCCTCCTGCTGGTCTTCTATCGTGTTTAGAGTATTTAATTCATTTCTTATATTGATAACTAGCTCTTTAATGCTATCTTTGAGAGCTATTTTAGAGAGATACTCTTGAATCTGTTTTTTTGTAGCAACTATTTTTGTAATAATTTTTCTTGGAAATAATCGTCCGGTCGCTTCTTGTGCCTCTATATTTAAAGGGTCCGCAAAAGCAATTTGTATATGTAGGTCATCTTGGGAAATCGGTAAAATATTATATTTTTTCAGCTGGCTAAGTGGTACTCGTTCTGCTAACTTGTAGTCCATATCAATTGAGTCCAAATCTAAAAACTCAAGAGAAAGCATTTGAGCTAAATATTTTAAAACATCGGCTTCATCCAAAAAAGTATAGTTTTTTAAGATAGATAAATCATATTTGCCGGCACGAATTTGCTCTACTATAAATCTTTTAATAAAATTGATTGATACTGCACCGACTTTTGTGAGAGTATATAAGACTGTATCTTCTTTAACACCACGCGAGAGCAGTCTATCTATCTGTGTTTGTGTGATATGGTTTTGTGTTAATAAATCGCTTGTGATTCTATCCATAGTTACACCTTTAGTCAAATATATATTTATGTTTAATAGTTAAATTATGCAATACTTCAACTATCAGCTGTTTTGATGTTGTAACATAGACCTTGTATATCGTGTGTTTATTGTGTGGGTCGGTAAAAAGATATAGGGGTACTTTATGATAGTGTTTTAAACTACTGTACCAATTAAATATTTTTGATAAAATATAATTTGTCGTAGGCAGTTTTAAATGATTTATTTTATATCCATCTAGCATAGAGTGCAGAAGTAACTTTTCTTGCATTACAATGACCGATAGATATACGGCATTGGCTCTGGAGCTAGCTGTATCTTTAAGTCTTGCTATGGGATATGACAGTCTATCAAGTCGGCCTGCATTAAGACAAGAAAAAGCATATATAGATATGTAGTTCTCATCATTTCTATGCTCATACAGCTTTGATAGACCAAGGTTACAGGCTTGCGAGTATTTATGGCTATTGTACAGATTGTACATCTGTAATGATGTACCTGCATAGATATAGCATGAAGATAAAAATATCCATATTAAATGTTTCATTTGAAATGACCTGATTGTATATTTTCTAATAACACTTTAGCATTTTTAGAATGTGAAATTTTAATATATGATTTTAATGTTTGTATTGCCATGTTTGTTTGCCCTAATTTGACTAATGATTTAGCAAATATAATCCAACTTTGCTCATTTTTGCTGTCTAGCTGATTTGTTAGCAGTGCATAGTTATATGCTAGATTATATTTTTTTAAGTGATAATATCTTCTTGCTAAAAATAAACCTAATATTGGATCATTTGTGCGTTTGAAGCGCTTGATGATATCTTGCATATTGCTTGATATGGGTACTGATTTGATTATAACAGAGCTTTGCTCAATCATCGGTATTGTAACTGTTTTTATTTGGGATGTATGCCTCGTAGCGGTTGTTTTGTTACTAAGGGGATGTTTTACAGTGGTAGCTTTACTTACAATGCGTTTTTTAACATGGCTAACTTTTGTATATTGGTCATTGTTGGCATTTGAATGTATATTGTCTATAAACTGCATTGAAGGTTGAAGTATTTGAAGATTCTGTGGGTTAGTTTGTATTTTTGATACAACCGATGGTACTGTTATATTTTGCTCTTTAGCCGTTTTGCCGACTGTTAGCTGTTTGTTAGTTGAATATGATTTTATTGGCGTAATCGACGGTTTTTTCTGTTTAGTTATTTTCTTGACTATCAGCTTAGTGTTGGTTAATGGTAGTTTTGTATTAATTATCGAAACCGCTGGTTTGGTTGTCATAGTGGTATGTTTATTATTTGTTGCATAATGTTTAAAATACGCGATACCTATTGTGATTATACAAATGGTTATAAAAATTATGATTAAGATGGCATATCTTCTGTATATTCGTTTTTTATATTGTTGTTCTAGTTCCGGTACGTTAAGCATTTAGCAGTCCTGCATGTATTGCGGCCATATCAATGTATTTTGACTCAATATATGTTTTTCTAATTTTATGTGGTTGATTGGTTTCATACCATGCATATATGTCAAACAATATGTAAAGCAATTTATTTGTTTGGCGATAATTGCCATCTGTATATTTATATATTCTTTTTGCTGTTTTATCATGGAACATGTTTGCCACTTCAAAGCAATTAACTTTTAATATCTTTTTTTGGATATATATCTTCAATTCCTGAGTGGTTGCATTTTTTAACTCTATACTTTCCCAGATCCGTGTTTGAAAGTGTTCTTTTGCAATAAGATCTTCCTCTTTTGTTTTATGTAAGGCTATAACAAATTTGACAATCCTTGCGTCTGAGAGCAATCTTATTTTCTCCATTAGAGCTTGCGGATATAACTGTGCTTCATCAAGCAGTACTATAGGAACCCTTTCTTGCGTATGTTTATTTGCAATTTTAATAAAATGTGTTAAATTTAAACTACCCTGATATTTAACGCCAAAAAGATCAGATGAGAGAGATTTCAAAAACTCACTTTCATCTATAAGCGGAGTACCGTAATAATAGATATGGTATCCCTCTACAGACAGGTCGCTAGCGAGCTTATTTAGCATCATGCTTTTGCCTGTTCCCGGTCTGCCATATAGCAAAATCATCTTTAGAGGTTTTTTGATTGATTCTTTTAGTGCTTGATATATAGCAGAAGTTCTATCTAATTGGATATAATTTTTAATATCTATAACATCTAAAAAAGCCAGTTTTGGTGCTTCATATTTACTGTTTTGCATGACCTTCTTTATCAGCCTTGATTGTTAAATTTAAGTCATTGCTTTTACGAAGCATAGATTTTTTTATAACCTCGTATCCTAAATCTGATAGAGATAATTTAGACTCACCGTTACGAATGATGTGTGGTTGTATGATTATAACTAGCTCTTGAACCTCTTTAGAGTGACTTTTACGGCTAAATAGATAGCTAAGACCCGGAATATCGCCAAGTATAGGAACCTTATTGTTATCAACGGTAGTAACTGTGTGTATCAAACCGCCTAAGATAATGCGATTTCCGCTTTTAACGGTTACAACGGATGAGAGCTGTCGTTTATTTAAATCAGGCGGAGCGGTTCTAGTTGCAGAGGTTGTTGTGACAGGTCCGTCTGCGGTTTCTGAGATGGATGGGTTTATCTTCAAAGTTACCATGTTATTATCTGAGATTTCCGGAGTTATATTTAAAAGTATCCCGGCAAAAACAGAGCGGACAATATTATTTTGAACAGTAGATGCAATACCCCCGCTGCTGCCTTGTTGGTTTGCTGATTGCTTTATTGTATAAAAATATTGCGTACCGGAAGTAATTAGAGCCGGCTGGTTGTTTAGAGTCAGAATTTTTGGATTGGAGATAGACTGAACATTACCCTGTGTCTTTAAAAATTTTATAATTTGATTGATAGTTCCTCCAGCTTTGATTGTAATGAGATTAGCCGCACTTTTTGCTTGATCTCCTATAGTTGTGATATCTCCGTTTGTATTGTCCCATGTAGTAACATTGTTTTTACTGATATAGTTTAGATGAATAGTTCCGTTCTCAAGTGCATAGAGTTGACTCCAATCTATTCCGGTTGTTTTTGACTGGCTCATAGTTACCGTTAATAGCTGTACGTTGATTAAAACCTGCAGTTGCACCTTTTTTTGTAATCTTTTTAGGTACGTGCCCAATCTATCTAATTGATTTTTTGTTGCCGTAACGGTGATAAGCCCTGCATTTTTGTTGATAATAGGGGATTGCGCCGTGTAGCTGTCCTCAGGGCGATTTAAAACCCCCCTTAGTTGAGTATCGAGATTTTTCCAAAATTCTACTTCATCTGTAGAAGTTATTGATATACCGGAGCTGGTTTGACTTGTTGCGGATTGACTTTGGCTGTTTGAGTTTGTAGCTGAGCTTTGTGTTGAACCCAATAATCCGCCGTTACTGTTGTTGCTGTTATTTGAGCCAAGAGTTATATCGGTACTTCCCGTTCCCTTGCGTTGTGATAAGATATAATTTATATTAAATGTTTTAGTTTTTAGATATGAGATAGTTAAAGTATTGTTTTTAAATGTATAAAATAGATTGTGATCAGACAAGATAAGATTAAAAACTTCATCTAGCGTCATATTTTTTATATATGTTTGGTTGAGTCGTTGATTTAACTTATGTGACGCATATTTACTTCGTACAACAAGGGTAAACTGACAATCTTGACTCAGTTGATTGATAACCGTCCGTATTTTGGCATGGTTGGCTGTTGTAATATTAAAAAGTTGATACTGGCAATCTGCCGATGCAGCAGTAGAGATCAATAATATGGCGCAACAGATTTTTAGTATTGATTTATGAAGTTTTGTTGTTAGCGTTTTATTCATAGTTGTGTCCTATTTAATGTGAATTTTTACATTGTTACGATTTTTGCGAAGTGATAAAATCTTAACTCTATATCTATTTTTTAAGGTTACTTCATCAGGAGTTATAGATATGATTTTGTAACCTCTAAGTTTCTCGTTTAAATTATACCATCTGTTGTTTATCATAGCTTTATTGTTAATTATCAACATTAACCGTAGCGGTCTGATGTGGTGATATCTGTGTTTGTACGTTACATGTATAAGTTTATGATTTTTTTTCACTGTATAAGTAAAAACAAAAGGATTATTCAAAGAATTAATAGATGCCTCAGAAGCACCTATTCTTGGAACTTGTATCGCTTGCACCTGAGCATCAACCCACGAGAGTGATTTATTGTGATTTGCCAATAGGTCGTTTGCCCGCAAAAACCATGGAGCAAGCAAGCAAAATATAATCGCTGATATTGTCTTCACTGTTTAATCCCCCAAACTGATATATTTAAATCTGTGTATAACTTTTCTTTCGCTTTCATATCAATATCATGAACATCAACTACTAAAAAACTCTTCTCTAAAGTATTGATAAACTTGAGAGTATCTTTATAGTTACCGCGTGCTTTGATACTGATATTTAGCACATGTCCAAATGAAATACCATGTTTTATAAAGCTATTACTATATTTAAGCAGTTTAATATTATCTTGTTTTGCATCCAAAGATATAGAATTTAAAAAATTTCCCCAAGTTGTCTGATTGTAAAACAAAGAAGATATTTGACTTATTTTGTATTTAATATAGCTATTATCTTTTTTGTACTTAATGTATTGCAGTTTTAAACTAGATATATGATTGTTAAGGCCGGCGAGTACGCTTTGAGAGTTTTGTGCTAAATATCTTTTATCTGTATTGATGAGAGTTTGAATTTGGGTTACTTTTTTATTTGAAGCTTGTAAACTTTGTTTTGAAGAATCAAATAGTAAAATATAAGATAAGCCAAATATTACGGCAAAAACCATAATATATATAAGATAAATATCTTTTTTAGATTTTTGGCTAAACGAATTATCTATTTTGTATAAATAATTTTCAATGTTAAACTTCATAACAAGACCGCCTTTAGTTTGCTGACATAAGTTTCTTTTTTTGCGTTGTAGCTAATATCTTTTAAAGAAAACACATATATACCGGCATCTGTTTTAGTAAGATATTTTACGAGCTCTGTTATATTTTTATTATGGTTTGATACAAGTGTGAATATAAAATAGTGTTGGTTATTTTTTTGCTTATAGCCAATCTCTTCTAATTTTACATGAAATTGATTTAGTGTTTTTGTAAGATATGCTAAATCTTTTGCTTTCATGGAATAATTTACCTTGATATTATGTATCTTAATGAGAGTGTTTTTAGTAGTATTGTAGTTCTTGATTTCTTGATTTGCCAGGGCTGTAAGTCTCTTTTTCTCTCTATTTTTTAAAAAGATAGTTGCTTGCCGTCTTATTTTGGTATTGTGTATTTGATTATATTGCGTATAAAGGCGGTTGTATTTTAAATTTGCTATATATGTAAGCGTCCAGTTTGTTACCGGATAAATAAAAGCTATAATCAGTGATGCGGCAATAAGCAAGATAAGTTTACCGCTTTGTCTTTGAATAAACGGAGGAGGGCGATGATATGTAGAAAAATTACACTCATATCGTTCATCAGCCGGGATTGTAGTATAGAGTTGCATCAAAGCATGAGTTTGGCTAATATACTGCTCTTGATCTGTAAATCCGTAATTAAATGAAAAATCATAAGTTGTTATAGATAGATATGTTTGAGCATATTCATCTAAGCCAGAGATGTCAATGGTATCGCAACCGACATACAGTGTATCAATCTTATCAATCTGGAAAGCTCTTTTGGCATATGTTATAACATCATTTACATGTAAAAAAGCATCAGAAAAGATTTTGATGAGATATTTCTGATGATCCACATTACCAGTTGCTAATCCTTCAGTAGATAAGATATCTACAAAAGCATCCATTGATATTTGTTCACCAAAAAGCTCACAAAATGATTCGTGTAACTTGGTAAGTGAAAAGTTTAAAGATTTTGTATATAGATATTGCTGTTCTTGATAAATAGTTAAACTGGCATCATCTCTTGCAAATGATATAAAACAGTGAATACCTAAATCATCAATAATTTCTTTGGAGTATAATGACTTTAAAAGCAAAGGGTAGGGGGTAATATAGTCGATATATTTTATCTGATCTATAATAGGCTTAAAATCGTTTTCTAAGATTAGCGGATCAACTACAAATACATGGAAAAATCTATTGTTTTCGTCAATGCGGTTATGTATTTCTATATAGTTCGTCTGATATGCAATTGCCATATCAAGAGCGAGTTCTTCATATGCTTTGTTTTCAATTACATCGTGAAGATCTTCTTGGGGAATATTTTTACTTACACTTACAATGGTGTTGATAAATGATTTGGTATCTAAAAATGAGATTGCATACTGCTTTTTAGAATATTGTAAAATATCCTCTTTGACTAACTGACCTGATAGATTTTTAAAATATGATTGAAGATATGGATCGATTGACACAACGCTGGAAAAGATTTCTTGATTTTGTTTCACGCTACCCCCTGCATATATATTCAAGCTGTTACAAAGCAACCCGACTTGTTGTAGAACTAATATAATATCGTCATTTATAATAATATTTAAAAGATACTTATAATTACATCCATTAATCAGCATTAAATAAGATGGGATGATTTTACCACAGCAAAGCTTAAAAAAGTTTATTTATGGCTATAACAACTCAATAAAAGTATTACTTTTTTGAATAAATAATTATCTTAAGATTTAATTAGCGGTAATAATCTGCATTTTATTATCTTTTAGGGTAACTATAAGTTTTTTTATACCTTGCCATTTGTAATGGTTTGTTTTATAATATTCGTGCGCAACAATCTCATATAGATTTTTTGTGCCCGGATATGGCAGAATAATAATACCGGTGAATTTGATTGAAGTAGTTCCTTTGCTTTTAAACAGTTTGGTTTTATACTGTTTAAAAGCTTTAAAACCTAAACCATCATTACGGTGAAACAATGGACTGTAAAAGCTTAGATATGTATTGATGTCGTTATATATCCATGCGAATCTCCACATGTAAAAACTTGACAGCAACCCGGCTAAAGTCCCTTTGGATATTCTTGTTTTGATTGCATTGTTGCTTATTATAATCAATGTCTTGCGGTAGTCTATTTGATTGTTTAACTGCTCAAGATTATTGTTTTGAAGTGCAATACATCCATGTGTATATGGCTGTCTTGTACCGTTTTCGGGAACACCATGTATCCATATTCCATACCCGTCTTTGCCTCTATACTTGTCATATAGATTTGGATATGACGTTACAAACGCCATCGGTCCGTAAAATGATTCGATTTTCTTAATTTTTTTTGTTATCACGTATATGCCAACAGGGGTTTTTAAATCTCCCTTTAGAAGTTTATCCCCGGTATTTTTGCCTACTATAGCCTGATAATCACTTTTTTGAACAAATGTATTATTATCGTCTTTTATATACAATTGTAGTTGGGATCGCTGTTTATCACATATTAATAGATCGATGCTAGGCTGTATATATCCAAATTTCGTATTTGTATTTTTTAATACTCCCAGCCAATAACTTTTACTCGTTAAATCATAATCCAGGCTCTTTTTTAAGCCATATAAGCCATGCAGCCGGTACCGTGTCAATAATGCGTTATTTGATGCAAAGAGCATAGTAGAAATTAATACGGCTAATAAAAACAATCTCATTGTATGTATCCGATTTTCTCTAGGAAGGCTTTATCTTTGCTCCAGCCTTTTTTAACAAGTACAAATAGCTCAAGGAAGCATTTTTTACCGCTTAGGAGCTCTATTTTTTCTCTTGAATTTATACCTATGCGCTTGATAGTGTTGCCCTGCTTGCCAACTAAGATGATTTTTTGACTCTCTTTTTCAACTATAATAGTTGCTTTGATATATTCAATATTCTTTTTTTCATCAATTTTTTCAATTATAACATCTGACTCATACGGAAGTTCATCACTGACATTTTCAAAAATAGCTTCTCGAATAAACTCTTTGTATATATCTCTAATATGTTGAGTCGTAATATCATCAGGATCGTATAAAAACGGCGAAGGCTCCAAATGCTTAACAATAGTATCTAGTAAGTCTTGATATCCGACGGATTTTGATACACTCATTGGAATAAGATCTTCAAATTTATCTGAATATTGGTTGTATTCATTTATACGTTTTAAAAGTTTTGCATTGGAGATCTGATCTATTTTATTTAATGCTATGATATGTTTTGTATGTTTTGTATTTATTGTTAAGAATTTTTTATAATACTCTAAAGAGTCTGTAGCCGGAGCCAGGTAAACAATCAGATCACAATCGCTAATTGCCTTTAAAGCTTCATTGAGCATGTATTTATTTAATAACTTCTCTTTTTCATGCAGACCGGGTGTATCTACAAAAATTATTTGTGCTTGTTTGTGCATAACAATAGCATTGGACCTTTTGCGAGTAGCATTGGCTTTTTGACTTATCATAGCGATTTTTTCGCCTAAAATAGTATTTAAAAGTGTGCTCTTACCGGCGTTTGGTCGTCCTATGACAGCTACAAAGCCACATTTTGTATTTTGATTATTGATGCTCATAATTATAAAATATACCGTGATAAGTCTTCATTGTTTACAATTAAATCTAGTTTTTGACGTACAATCTCCGGAGTAATAGTATAGGTTTGTCCCTTAAACTCATTAGCATTAAAGCTGATATCTTCTATAACTTTTTCTAAAACCGTATGAAGTCTTCTGGCTCCAATATCTTCTTTTAGCTCATTGGCTTTAAAAGATATTTTAGCTAGCTCTTTGATGCTTTCATCACTAAATTCAAGCTTTACACCTTCAACGCTAAGAAGTGCCGTATATTGTCTAAGTAGCGAATTTTTAGTTTGGGTTAGTATCTGATACAAGGATCCTTGCGTTAAGGACTCTAATTCTACTCTAAGAGGAAAACGTCCTTGAAGTTCCGGTATGAGATCACTTGGACTGCATAAATGAAATGCGCCCGCAGCAATAAAGAGTATATGGTCTGTATTTATAATCCCATATTTTGTTGTAACGCTGCTGCCCTCTACTATAGGAAGCAGATCACGTTGCACACCCTCTTTGCTGGGATCATTTCTGCCTTGACTTTTTGAACTGACTGCTATTTTGTCTATCTCATCTAAAAAAATAATTCCGCCTTCTTGCGCTCTTTTAATAGCCTCAATATGTATTGTGCCGCTATCAATTAGTTTTGCGCTTGCTTCTTGTTTTAATAACTCTTTTGCCTGCTTGATAGTGACTGATTTTACTTTTTTGTCTTTAGAAGCAGAACTAAACATATTGGCAAGTGATTCTTGAACCTTAAGCATCTCCGGCGGGAGATTTGAGTCGTTAAATTCCATTGTGGCGGGCAAAATTTCTATCTCTATAATCTTGTCATCCATTTCGCCAGAGAGTACTTTATCTTCCATTTTTTTAAGTAGCCCTTGGTATGAGTCTTGTTTGTCTTTTGAAACAGACTTTGATAAAGGCGGCAGTAATTTTTCTACTATTTTATTTATTATATAGTTTTCTATCTGCTCTTTATACTCTTGCTCCTTTTCTTTTTTAACAATAGCGATTGAGGCTGCTACCAAATCTCTTACCATCGATTCAACATCTCTGCCAACAAAGCCTACTTCTGTAAATTTACTGGCTTCAACTTTTAAAAATGGTACTTTCATCATTTTTGCCAGCCGTCTGGAAATTTCTGTTTTTCCTACCCCTGTAGAGCCTATCATCAAGATATTTTTAGGGGTTATCTCCTCTTGCATCTCTTGGGGGAGCTGCAAGCGTCTATATCTTGTTCTAAGCGCAAGAGCTATAACTCTTTTAGCATCTTGCTGTCCGACTATATAGTTGTCTAAATAAGCTACTATCTCTTTTGGGTTCATATTCATATGTGTTACTCTTGTAGTGTTAAAATTTTGATATTATCATTTGTGTATATACATAATTCTGATGCTATTTTCAGACTCTCTTTTACTAGAACCTCTTCATCCATATCCACCGCATGTCTTTTTAATGCCCGCGCCGCTGAAATTGCAAAATTGCCACCGCTTCCGATAGATGCTAATTCGCCGTCTTCTGGTTCTACGACATCTCCGTTTCCGGTCAAGATAAATATATGGTTGTTGTTTAATACAATCATCATAGCCTCTAAGCGTCTTAGCACTTTGTCTTTTCTCCATGCTTTTGAAAAATCTATAACGGCTTTTAGTAAATCACCTTTTTTATCGGCCAAATATCCCTCAAACATATCAAAGAGATTAAACGCATCGGCAGTGCTGCCAGCAAAACCGGCTAAGATTTTATCGTTATACAGTGTACGTATTTTTGTGGCATTGCTCTTTAGTACGGTATTACCAAATGTAACTTGTCCATCACCGCCTATAACAGCTTTCGTTTTGCCTTTATAGGCTAATATTGTTGTAGCATCAAACATAATTACTCACCCAAGACATTTACATGTAATGTTGCTTTAAGACCATGTCCTAGTTTTAAATCTATATTATGCTCGCCTATAGATTTAATATTTTCTTTTGAGACAATATGTTTTTTGTCTATTTCGATATCATGTTGGAGTTTTAATGCCTGCATTATTTCCTCTTTTGTCACGGCTCCAAAAAGATGATTGTTTTTGCCCATCTTTTTTATAATATCTATTTTAAGTTTCTCTAATTGAGTACTTATCGTTTTCAGGCGTTCAAGCTCTTTTTGTTCATTTTCTTTACGCTTTTTAACAGATGCGGCATGCCTTGCCAACACTTCTTGTGTGGCATGTTTTGCAAAACCTTTACCGATTAGAAAATTTTTACCGTAACCGTCTTTTACCTCTTTGACTTCTCCTGCTTTTCCAAGCCCTTGAACATCTTTAATTAATAATACTTTCATTGTGTTCCTATTTATATTATGTCTATTTTATAAAAATTATCTATTGTATCTCACCGCCAAATGCCGTAATACCATGCTGAAGTATGGATATATTTTTATATCCAAGATCATTTAACATTTGTGCGCAGTACTGAGCTCTTTGAGTGTCGTGACTGTATAATATAATATGATTATCTTTATGAATTGATTCATCTGCTATATCATTAAAAATAGTGCTAGTCGGCATAAATTTATCCGTACCTTTAATATATTTGTTATTATCTTCATTTTTTTCTCGCACATCAATGAGATAGAAATCTGTTAGCCTGTCTCCTCTTGCATCTAGCAAGGCGATAAGATCATTAGAATCAAGCTCTTTTCTTTGAAGAAGTAGCCGACACTCTTCTTGTGACAACTCTCTTTTGCGTGTATATATTATTTCCTCCATATTGAGTTCTTTGCGCCTGTTTGCGGCAAACTCAGGTGAGCAGAAAATTTGACAGTGGCATACACCGTCCTCTGGTATTTCATGCTCTATAGCCGGTGTACATGGGCACACTCTATTGTCCGAACTTTGCGGTTTTCCGTCAATTTCATCAACCATAAAGCATGGACAAAAACGTTTGTTATATAAAATTTTATTTCTTGCCAAGCCAAGCTGAATGGCTTCATTGATATCTGCTTGAGGGTTGTACTCCCAGCCAAATTGAGTAACGACTTTATCTGTAAAACGTACAGTCTTTTCTAGTTCTTTTTTGAACTCCAAAGAGTTCATATCCAGCTTTACCATGCTCATTTTCTTTTGCCTTTGATAATAAACCGAAGTGCATTAAGTTTTATAAAACCTTCCGCATCTTTTTGATTATATACTTCATCTTCTTCAAATGTACAGTATTCTGCATTAAATAAAGAGCTTGATGATTCTCTGCCTGTAACGATCACATTACCCTTGTAGAGTTTTAATGTAACTGTTCCATTTACATTTTGCTGAGATTTATCTATTGCGCTTTGCAGCATCTCACGCTCCGGTGAGAACCAAAATCCATTATAAATCAAAGTTGCATATTTTGGCATAAGCTCATCTTTTAAATGTACTTCTTCTCTATCGAGTGTGATAGACTCTATGGCTCTGTGTGCTTTTAGCATGATGGTTCCGCCGGGAGTTTCATAGCAGCCTCTGCTTTTCATCCCTACATAACGGTTTTCAACTATGTCAATTCGTCCAATTCCATGCTTAGAGCCTAGAATATTGAGCTCTTTAAGCATAGTAGCGGGCGAGAGTTCTTTGTTATTTAGCTTAAAAGGATCTCCGTTTTTAAATTCCAATGTTATATATTCTGCTTTATCCGGTGCTTTTTCAGGTGAGACCGACCATAGCCACATACTCTCTTGCGGCTCTGCGTTTGGATCTTCTAATATGCCGCCTTCATAAGAGATATGCAAGAGGTTGGCATCCATTGAATATGGGGATTTAGTGCCTTTTTTCTCAATCTTAATGCCATGACGGTGTGCGTATGCCAATAGTTTTTCGCGGGAATTAAGATCCCACTCTCTCCATGGAGCTATGATTGTCAAATCGGAGTTAATTGCCAGGTAGCCTATCTCAAATCTAATCTGATCATTTCCCTTGCCCGTTGCACCATGAGCGACTGCGTCAGCGCCTGTTAGTTTTGCTATTTCTGCTTGACGTTTGGCAATCAATGGTCTGGCGATAGAAGTTCCTAAAAGATATTCGCCTTCATAGATTGTATTTGCCCTAAACATAGGATATACATAATCCCGTACAAATTCCTCTCGTAAATCATCAATAAAGATATTTTCCGGTTTGATACCTAAAGCCAATGCTTTTTCTCTAGCGGGCTCAACCTCTTCACCTTGACCTATATCGGCGGTAAAAGTTACCACTTCGCATTGATATTCATCTTGTAACCATTTTAAAATTACACTTGTATCCAGACCGCCTGAATACGCAAGTACAACTTTCTTTACATCTTTTTTCATGAGCAAACCTACAACTTTTTAACTGCATTATACTGTAAAATAGATTAAGCTACGGTTAGCCTTTAGTATCAAAAATTATTCCGATAGGTTCTTTTAGTTTTTGTATAATATTTTCAGCTTTAGCTGCAGGAAATCTGCTTATAACTTCATTATTTTTTTTATCAATCACCGATACAAAAAAAACATCATTTTTATCAACTCCAAATTTGATAAAAGTGCTTAGCGGACCGATAGATTCATTTAATTTTTTAATCTGCTGTTGAATCTCCTGCTGTGTTTGTAGTGAGACGTTTTGTTCGCTTGGCTTTTTTTTGGATATAGTGATAGTAGCAGATGTTGTTGTTTTAACCGGCTTGTGTGCCGTTGACGGGGTCATCGTGTTACTGTTAAGCTGTGTCTGACGTGATGCCGATATAAGTCTTTGTGCCGTTACGTCTATATGATTCATAATAAATCTCCAAAGTATAACTTCAAGGTTAGTCAATATAATATCGACCGTTTTTGTAAAAACTTTAAAAAAGTTCCAACGGATTTATATGATAATTTTTTCTTGTCACCTCAAATACAAGCTGTCTGTTTATACGACCCAGCACGGAGCCTTTTCTTAATCTTGAACCTACTTTGATACCAGGAGCTAAGTTAGTTAAATTGGCATAAATTGTATGAATACCGCCCGCGTTTTGCATAATAATAACTCTTTTTAGAAGTGCTGTTTTTTTAGAGAAGATAATTTTACCGTTTAATATAGTCCTGACTTTAGCATTTCTATGCTTAGACTTTAAAGAGACTGATTCGTTAAATATTTTTATCTTGTATATCGGATCTATATAGGGGCCATAGTACTTGATAACTGTAAAATGCGATAACGGAGCAATAGTTTTTGCACCTGTATATCTAATGGTTTTTACTCGCATATAGCTGCTGTCAACCTTTTTGACATTTAGTAGTTTTGTATTTACAGAAACTTTCAATGCCGCTTTTTCGCGTGCTTGTTGTCGTTTTTGCCTGATCTTATTTATTTTAATAATTTTTAGATGTGATAGGGTGGATCGCAGTAAATGCTGCTGTTTTAAAATTCTCTCAAGAGCCAGTTTGTACCTTGTTTTATCTAGCTTTAGATGATGCAAAGAGAGTTCGTTTTGATGTTTAATTTTAATTAATAGATTTTTTTGCAAATCAATCTCTTTGATATCGTTTTGTAAAGCGGTAATTTTAGTTTGAATCAACTTCATATGCATAGTGTTTTTTAAAAAAACTTTATTTAGTTTTTTAATTTCTCTGCCTGTTATAATGATTATCTGTTTTATGACGGCACGGCTTATCATGGAGTTGGCAGTAGGCTGATTTTTCGTGTTAATGCTTGTGTAAAGAGACATAATTTTTGCAATAAAAAATACTAGTTTTTCTTCAATTTGTTCATGATGAAGTTGCAATGCTTTTTGAGATAACTGCAGCTTGGTGAGTTGCGCTTTGTTTTGTTTATAAATAGTATCTTTTAAGTTCAAGGCAGATGATAATCTTTTGAGTTGTTGGCGCTGTTTTGATATAAGCTTTGTTTGTGCATAGATATCTATTGCGTTTTGCCTCATTTTTGAATATATTGATCTATATTTTCTTTTTGTTTTTTTTATTTGATGAGATGTTTTTATGATGTTTTTATCAATATTGATAAAATTGGCATGCAGCAGCACGAGCATAAACAAAAATGTAACAATAATTCTCATTAAATTTCTTCTTTGTAGCCGATAATTATTATGCTTGCCAGTATTATGGATAAGCAAGTTGAGATTATTACAAGCGTTATGCCATCTTGGACAGGTAAGAATATATTAATATTTATACCGATAGATGATAATTGCGCTTTAATGAATCTGGTTTGAGATATGATGTAAAACAACATAGCAGTTATAGCAGAAGCTATCAAAGCATCGACTATAGCAAGTCTAAATAATACGGCAGACCTAAGCCAAACGGGCGCACCGAAGAGTCCCATAATATTCATTCTTTCTTTGTGTTTTAGCTGCCATATGCGCATCTCTTTAGAAATAAGCAGTATGGTTATGATAAATATAGTCAATGTGAAAATTTGAGTGATTGTCTTTAAGAGAAGAAGCAGTTTAAATGTAGTGTTATAGGTGTTTGAAAAATCTTGCACTTTTGTAATATTTGGATTGCTAAAAAGGGCATTTGTGATTGTTTTTATCTGATATGGCGTCGGATAATGATTTAGCTTTAGTTGATAAAATTTTGGCATCGCAAGCTTTAAGAGTTGTATATTTTGTTTACTGATGTTTTTTTGAAGTTTGCTGATAATTTTTTCTGCCGATAGTTCCTTGGAAGTTGCAATGTATGGGCTGTAGCTTTTAAATTGCTTATTGGTTATTAATGTATTTGATACAACAATGATAGAGTAATTAGATGCTAATTTTACTTCATATGCGTTTATGGCTCTATTGTTTATGATAAGAACCTCAATAGAGAACAAAATGGCAAACAGCGCCACAATCAAAGAAAAATGATTTTTAATTGACTTCATAAATTTCTCCATATTCAATATGCAGATGGTTGTACCTTACTTTTAGGGTATTGGGTATATGGTGTGTTACGACAACGATTGTAGTTTTTAGTTGTTGGTTTGCACCCTCAAGTAGATGCCATATAAGTTCGGCAGAATAGTCATCAAGGTTGCCGGTAGGCTCATCGGCTAAAATCATAATTGGATTATGAGCAAGCGCTCTTGCCATGGCAACTCGTTGTTGTTCCCCTCCGCTTAATTCTAACGGGTATTTGTTTGATTGATGATTTAGTTTGACATGGTTTAAGACTTTATGCACCTGTTGTTTGCTTAAATCTTTATCAAAACCGCCGATTATTAGCGGTAACATAACATTTTTTTCAACATCCCATTCTTTTATCAATTTATAATCTTGAAAGACTATGCCGATATTTTGGCGTAAAAAATTTAGTTTTTTTGAACTTATTTTATTTAACTCCGTACCGCCTATTAGTAAAGTGCCGCTATCTAGTTTTAAAGCACCGTAAAGTGATTTCAGTAAAGTTGATTTACCGCTACCGCTAGCACCTGTTATAAAGGTAAAACTTCCGTTTTCAATCGTAAAGCTGGCTTTATTGATAATTGTCTCATTTTGATTGTATGATAATGAAATATTGTTTGCCGTAATAATATTATTCATAAATAAGTCCGTTTAATATTTTATGAGCTTTTAGATTTATGGCTGATTTGACGGGTTGTTTTGGAAAATACTCTATGGCATTACTATGAATTATAACATACAAATGTTCAGGTCTGTTAAAACTCCCCATAGATATCCGAAGCATATATGAGCTTGTGTCAACAACCCTGTAAACGCGTTCAATATGAACAAATCCGTCATCAAATTTGATAGTTTGTTTGTTTAAAAAAGATGACGGATCTGTTTTGCAAATGGGTGGAATCTTAAAGTCAAGCGTTCCATCTATCTCACTGTGGCCGCTTATATCATCTTTTGTCATAACGATATCGTAAATATCTTTTTGCATTTTTTGCCAGCGCGCTTCATATTTGCTTGTAATATCTATGTGCTTGTTTTTTTTAATATTTAAGAGAACCTTATGCCTATTTATAAAACATTGGTATGAATACTCATAATAGTTTTGACTATCCGTACGCAATTCAAGAGCGGCATTTTTCTCAAGTACTCTGTATGCTTCATTGATAAAACTTGGTGAAATTACTCTTCGTTGAGGTTTTTTATCCCATGGGACGGGAAAATGGATATATATTTTCTCAATGCTGTTTGACGGGAGCAGTTCTAAAAACAGCCTGGCATCATAATCTAGTAAATATATATTGTTTAAATGTTCGATATTGATTGCTTTTATGACCTGCTGTATAGATGCTTTGTGTATTTCAATACCGATAAAAAGCTTATTTGGATACTGTTTTGCGCGATGCAAGAGGTGTCTTCCTGAACCAAAACCTATCTCTATTACTATTTTTTTATCAGTAGTAAACGGTGCTGTAAAAAAACTAATATTTTTTAAAACGGAACTGTCTTTTAAGTGCTCATTTTCCTTTTTTTGAGGAATGTTTGATGCGGTTATCTCTAAACCTGCAATATCGGCATATCTCATCATAGCTAAGTGCAGAGTGTATGTTGAAGTAGGACGAGTTAATTTATCTGATTTGAGCAGATGTTTTTCATCTTTATTGTAGCAAAGTAAAAAGAAGTTTTCTGTATTGGTTCGTACCGCTATGAGCTTCTCGTTTGTATTAGATATATTTTGTGCGGCAAAAGTAAATGTAAACCTGTCTGCCTTATGAGGCAACAGAGGAACTTTACATTGCTTTACATGTAGATGCGGCATTATAAGGAGTTTGTATTGAGATTGTTTGTAGGTCGTATGTTGCTTCCGTTTGATGTAACGGAGGTTGCCGGTTTGTGGTATATGGGAAGATTTGGTGATGATATGGACACAGATTTGCTAGGCTGTGACTCTAATCCCATTGAGCCTACGGCAATGACTTGGTAGCTGTAGGTTTTATTGGCATATGCTTTCATATCATTGTATGCCTGAGTGGTTATACCTGCAATTTTGCTTGTTTTGCTTTTTAGCCAATCTATTTTTTCTTTTTTTATAAGAATATAGCTATGAACCTGAGGATCGTTATCAAACCAGGCAACATGAATATGATGGCCTATAGCACTAATCATGGTAATTATTGGTCTTGCAGGTCTTGCTCGTGTCATACCGCCTATAGCCGGAATATCGGGATTGCTTTGAAGTCCATCATTGTCAACTACTGTTACTTTATAGTAATAAGTTTTGCCGTCATGATTTATACGGTCAGTAAAATGGTTTTGTGTAACTTTTGCATAATAGGTAAAATCTTTATCTGGGTATTTTGAACGATAGATTTTGTAATATGCGAACGTTTTTATATGTACCGGTGACCACGACAGCTTAATTTTGTAAGCAAGAGTTTTACTTGCTTGAAGGTTTTGTACTCCGAGCGGTAGTGGTTTTGTAGTGATTGTGACAATTTTACTTGGCAAAGAGACAAGGTTGTTATAGGTATAGACTTTAACTCTGTATTGGTATGTTTTATTGCTTGCTAGCGGAGTATCAATATATTCGCTGTTTAGTCTGCCTTTTAATTTAGCGATATTAACCCATATATTACTAGCTGCGTTTAATCGCTGTATAATATAACCTTTTGTTAAAGGGTGCACATCCGGTCTCCATATAATTTTTGCACTTTTTGGCATACCGCTTATGCCATGTATCCATGTAACTGACTGAGGTCCGGGTGATGTTAAAACTGTGATTGTGGCAGATGCCATTGATTGCGCATGTTTGGAAAAAGTAGTAAAAAAGTACCTATATGGAGTATTTGGCTGTAAGCCGGTATCGGTAAAATGTGTTGCAAAACGGTTGTCAATGACGGCATGATATTGTATCGGAGCGTGCGGTAATTTCGGATTGCTTCTGTATATGCCGATACCTGTTACTCTAGGATTATGAATCGGTTTCCATTGAAAAGCGATAGAACGCATGTCTTGAATGTGTCCATTAATTTTTACAACCGGCAGTGTAGAGTCTAGCGAGGTAGGGATAGCCGGTTTTGGATGCAGCAGACCACATCCGTCAATGAGTATCAGTAAACCCAAGCTCAATAGTATTGCGCTTAATTTTTTCATTTAAAAGCTCCATATTAAAGTTTTTTTCTAAAAAAGTATTCATTAAAGTATCTAACGGTGCGGTAAAATACTTTTTTTGTTTTGTTTTTGGATGTACGAAGTATAACATATATGCGTGCAACAATATATGTTTTGGCTCATTTTTATTGATTTTTGCGCCATAAAGATGATCACCTAAAATATGCCTGTTTAGTGTTTCAAGGTGAGCTCTTATCTGATGAGTTCTGCCGGTAAAGAGTTTACATGTAAGCAGGTCGTATTGTTCATTGTTGCTAAGAAGAGTTTTTTTAAATTGTGTTTTAGCGTATTTTCCGTTAGGCCGTGAACCCATTTTCAGCCTGTTGTGCGTACTTCTAGCAAGCGGTAGTTCAACAGTTGTGAGCTCATTTTTTAAAGGCGGCAGAGTTACTGCAAGATAGTATCTGCCCATGGTTTTATCTTGTAGCTGTAGCGATAAAAATTCATGAGCTTCATTATTTTTTGCTACAACCATAACACCGCTTGTGCCTTTATCTAGTCTATGCACTATGCCATGGCGCTCTTGTGCGCTTATGTTTGAAAGCCGGATATTATGATATCTTAGCCAATCAACTAATGTCGGTTCATCAACGCTTGGGGCAGGGTGCGTAACAAGACCTGATGGCTTATTTATAATCAATATATCGTCATCTTCAAATAATATTTCAACGTCAAAATCTATTTTTACCGGGGTAGCTTGAGATAGCTTTGGGAGTGTAATTTTAATCATTTGATTAGCTTTTAGGGCAAAGCCCGGCTTTTTTACCAGATGTCCATCTACTTCTACTCCATGTATTTTAATCAATTGAGCGATTTGCGATCTTGATTTAGTCATTTTGTCTGTTAAAAAACTGTCAAGCCTAGAATTATCACTTGACATGTATGTTAGAATATCCAATTATTAATACCTCCGCTTATTATGATGCGTAACTTATCTATGCTACAATCTCAAAAAGTATTTCGGAGATTGGTTGTTTGTTTAATATTGATAGAAGAATTTTAGCACAATTTGATTTTATTTCATTGATATTGATATTGCCTTTGGTAATTATGTCTAATTGGCTTGTAGGTGAACTGGTGCCGGCACTAGCGCACAAGCAGATAATGTATGTTGTTGCTTCTGCCGGTGTTTTTATAGCTATATTTCTTTTGCCAATCAGACGCATGAGCTGGATTATACCTATATTTTACTGGTTTAGTATCACTCTTTTGTTGTCTGTTAAACTAATAGGCTATAGCAGGCTTGGAGCAAAACGCTGGATAGAGATACCTTTTATCCACTTGACCCTGCAGCCATCGGAATTTATGGCATCGGCACTCGTTTTTATGTTAGCGTACCTAATATATAAAAATCCTCCGCCTGTGGGAGGTTATAAGCTAAAAGAGTTTGTAAAACTGGCTTTTTACATCATCTTGCCTTTTTTGCTGATAGCCGCTGAGCCTGATTTAGGAACAGCTATAGTTTTATTTTTAATAGGTTTCTCGATTTTATTTTTTATAGGTGTAAATTGGAAAATCTGGACAGTTTTGATAATAATATCTTCGTTATTATTACCGCTTGTTTATACTAAAGTTTTAAAAGATTACCAAAAACAAAGATTAGTAAGCTTTATAGCCAAGAAGCCATCTTATCATGTTGAGCAATCTATTATAGCCATCGGGTCGGGAGGCTGGAGAGGTAAAACGAGTATTCAGGCAACTCAGGCTCAATTAAAATTTCTACCTATTGCCACAAGTGATTTTATTTTTGCTTATGTAGTGGAGAGAGTCGGCTTTTTAGGCGCATCTTTTCTTATAGGCATTTATATTTTGTTTGTGCTGCACCTTTTTAGCGTTAGCTTGCATTATAATGATTATTTTATAAAGGTAGTTGCTATTTCTATTGCATTTATGCTTTTTATATATATGAGTATAAATATTGCAATGACGATGGGATTTGCTCCGGTGGTAGGTGTACCTTTGCCCATGTTTAGTTATGGCGGCAGTAGTTATATGACATTTATAGTATTGTTTGCGGTATTTGAAAATCTGTTAGCATTTAGGTTTAGAGATTCGTATCATCAGCGTGGTTTTTTCAAGTTTTTTTAATTTAATCAATTTTTAATAATACTGTAGTATAATTTCAACCTTCAATTATAACATTGATGCGGAAGGGTTTTTAGCTCAGTTGGTTAGAGCTCTCGGCTCATAACCGAGCGGTCCGGAGTTCGAGTCTCCGAGAACCCACCACTACCAAACTTTCATTATGCTATAATATATTAATTCTTATATAAACGGATAAAACATCATGCAGTTAGAATTTGTTATAACTTTAAGAAATCTTACGCACGCAGACTTTGACGCAAAATATTACTTTCCCATGTTTTTAAAAGCTGCTTGGCAGGCATACAGCAGTGATAATTTCACAAAGCTTTCCTCTTCACAATTTAAAATAAAAATTATTCCTCTATTTGAAATTTTATTTTTATCTAGTGATAATGATTTAGATAGTGCCGCATTAACTCTAAAAGATATGTTTGACAATGTTGATGATGTTGAAAGATTTTTAAATAATACTTTTTATATCATACTAAACTTATATGTCAAATCTTTTTATAAGCATGGGTATGGATGGGATAAAATAGGCTCTTTTGTTAATGCCGCTGAAGATTGTATCTCATATATTGGAGATATTTTTAATTTGGATGCCACTACAGATATTTTTAATCAAGACCTTATCAATATATTTACAAAAATATCTAATAACCAACAAAATATTACAGTTTATAATACTTATTATGGCGTTCCCATAGAAAGTAAAGCACAAATTGTCGAAATAGAGGCAGAGAGCATTTTAATTAAAGCACCTAGAAATCAGTTAGCTGCCGCAAAACATTCCGGTGAGATATACATACTGAAAAATAAAGATATTGATTATGATATTTATGCGAAGGCTGTTATAAAATATATAAATAAAGAGCGTTTGCTGAAATTGACTCATTTTCATTGGATGAAAAAGCCATTTTTTAAACGCAAGAATATTAGAGTACATCCGTTAAAATCAGTTAGAATCGATGCAATTAGCGATGGTGAGATGGTAGCACTTAATCTTTATGATATATCACTGGGCGGTGCGGCAACTCTTAGCCAAAATCCATCTTTATCCAATCACAAAGTGATAACGCTTTATTTTCCTTCAGAAATTTTAAGTGATTTTAAGATGGTAGATGGCAGCTTGGTTGAGGATTCTGATGCTAAAGAGGGTAAAGTATATCACTTTCAGTTCAATCTAACTAAACAACAAGAGACCTTTTTGAGCCAATATATAGCCGATCAGGAGAGGCGAATTGTTCAGATGTTAAGGCAAGAGCCGCTTTAAAAATTTAATAGCTTAATAATTTAATACTAAAGTTATGCAAACATGTGTTTAAGTAAGTTGATGCCTTATAAAATCAGCATAATGACCTTCTTGTGATTTTAATTCCTCGTGAGTTCCGCGTTGTACTATCGTAGCATTATTTAAAACATATATCATATCGGCATTTTTAACCGTGCTTAGTCTGTGTGCTATGGTGATTACCGTCTTACTTTGTAGTATGGGCAGTAGTGCGATATATAGTTTTGTCTCGGTTTTAGAATCAAGCGCTGACGTGGATTCATCGAAAATAACCACATCAGGATCGGCGATTATCATTCTTGCGATGCTCATTCTCTGTCTTTGACCGCCTGAGAGTTTAATGCCGTGGCGTCCTACTATCGTATCTAGACCTTGCTCCATAGTATCTATCATCTCATCAAGCTGTGCAATATGAAGCGCTCGATATATATCATCATCTTTAATATTTGCCGCGCCCATAGTTATGTTAAACCTGAGAGTATCGTTAAATAAAATCGGCATCTGCAAAATCAAAAATATTTTATCTCTAAGTGAGCGTTTGTCTATATCTTCTGTTTTTATACCGTTATAAAAGATATCCCCTTTTGTTTTTTCATAAAATCCTGAAATCAACTGAGCCAAAGTTGTTTTACCGCTTCCGCTTGCTCCAATGAGTGCTATTTTAGCGGCGCTTGGTATATCTAGTGAGATATTGCGCAAAATATAATCATCGCCGCTATAGGCAAAATATAAATCTTTAACACAGATGCCTAGCTTATGTGAGTCAACAAAAACAGTACCGCTTGTTTCGGTTTTTAAATCAAGCAGTTTATTTAGTCGCCCAATAGCAGCTAGAGCAGACTGGTATGAGTATTGTATAGAAAATATATCTTGTACCGGTGCCATGATAAACCATATATATCCAAACATGGCAAGCATCATGCCGATGCTTAGATTGCTATAAACAACAAGTAAGAGTCCTGAAGCTCGTATCAGTTCAAAGATAATTAAAAATATAGTATTTGAGAGTTTTTCGTATGCTACGCTTTTGTATCCGTATTCATTGGAGGTTTGCTTGATCGCTTTAGCTTTACTAATGGCTGATTTGAAAAAATACTCCTCTTTGTTGCTGGCTTTTATCTGTCCAAAGAGATCTAGAGTTTGGCTGATATTGTCCTGAAATTCGGAAATTGAAGCATTTTCATCTCGTTTTAATCTCCCGACATGTTTGGACATTTTTTTACTAACTAGCATAATAAGAGGTTGCAAGATAAGTATCATAAGTCCAAGCCATGGATTGATGATTATCATAACGGTACCGACTGCTACAAGCGTTAGAACAGATGTGACAAGTTTGCTTGAAGATGTTAGTATGAAATTATCCAGTGTATCAACATCAGTTATTAGATTTGCGGCAATCGTCCCGCTTCCTAATGTTTCATATTCGTTCATTGAAACGTTTTTAAGATGTCGTAATAGTTTTGTTCTTATCATAAAAGTAACATATTTGGAGATTTTAGTAAATATTTTTGTGGTAATAATACCTAAAACAAAATAGATAAAACGTAAAAATATAACAACAGTTGCAACAAGAGCGATATAATAAAAAGCATTACCGCTTCCAAAGAGATGATTAATGGTATGAACTATGACTGCCGGTTTGTGCAGTACAACTTCATTGACCATGGCAGGAAGCATCAAAGGGATTGGAACGCTGACTAATATAACAAGAAGTGTGATAATCTGCCCGCTGATAAGCTCTTTTTTGGAATCTAGTATAAGTTTAAATATCGATTTGAGAGTGATTTGATCTGTTTTCATGCGAATTTATTCTAATATTTGCTTGGCAAGCCCAAATTGGTTCGCTGTCATTAGATGTATTTTTGGATGAATTGCTTTGATTTGCTTAAAAAGATTTTTACTAAGCTTAAATCCTACCTTAAACTCTTCTTCTGCAGATACGGCATTTGCAGCTCTTAATTTATCAAGCCATATTTGAGGAACATTAATACCCGGTACATGTGAAGCTAAAAATTGCGCGGTCCTTAGTTTTGTAATTGGAAATAAACCAAGAATCAAGGTAGCATCTTGTTTGTTTGGATGCGCTAAATTTACCTCCTTTGTCAGTTCTATCAAAAGTTTGGCATTTTGCAAATCATATACGGGCTGCGTGATTATCCCTATAGCGCCTTTGGATATTTTTTTGTGTATCTTTTTTTGAAGTGTTTTTGGGTTTTTGGCATAAGAATTTACCACCGCAAATGGATATATGGTCTCAGGCGGCAGTAAAAATGGTTTGCCGGCGTAATCTATTGAGCTGTTAAAGCATGATATGATATCTAAAAGCAAGGAGCTGTCACCCTCAAATACACCTTTTGCATTTGGCTGGTCTGACATCTTTGCGGGGTCTCCGGTAAGTGCTAAAATAGCTCTTATATTAACTTCATTTGCACCTAAAAGATCTGACTGAAGCGCTATGATATTTCTATCTCGCATACTCATAGTAGCGATAACAGGCTTTTGAAATCTATCTTGAAGCATTTTTGCGGCAAAGAGTGAATTGTACTTGAGCTTTGCCAGCGGATTATCTGTTGTGGTGAAACCATCTACTAAAGTATCGAGCTCTAGAGACTCAAGTGTGCTTATGATGGATGAAAATTTAGCAGCGTGAGCAGGTGTAGTCTCTAGCGTTGTGTATGCCCCGTTTTGTAATTTTTCTATGAGTTTTGTAAACAAATCTATTCCTAAAAAGAGTATAATTACGCAATTATACCAAACCCAGCTAAAGAGTAGGAATTTAAACGAACATATTGCGGCAATGGCACAAGGCAAAAGAGTGCAGACGCTACTGGTAGCTTCAAACTCTTTTAACGCGGTAATATGTTGCAATATGTTCGCCCTTTGGGTAAACGATAAGCCTTCATCTGCTTCGTTAGACTATCTTAGAGCTACTAGTAGCGCCTGCGATAGCCTGTCTTGCATCTAAAAGCTTATTTTTTATTTAAATACCTACTCTTTAGCTGGGTTTGGTATTATAACCTAAAGTGAGCATAAATTATGAAATTGGCAGTATTTGATTTTGATTCTACATTAATGGACGGCGAGACTATTGATATTATAGCTAAAGAGTTTGGTATCGGCGAGATGGTTTCTAAGATAACTTCGCAGGCTATGAGGGGTGAGCTTGATTTTTTTGAAAGCCTTAAACAAAGAGTAGAGCTTTTAAAAGGATATGAGCACAAAGAAGTTACAGAGATTTGCCGCAACTTGCCATATATGCAAGGTGCAAAGGAGACCATTAAAGAGTTAAAGAGTCGGGGCATTAGTGTCGTGTGTTTTAGCGGAGGTTTTAGAGTTGCTACTTCATATGCCAAAGATATTTTGGGATATGATGCCGATTTTTCCAATGTATTGCATCATAAAGACGGCAAACTAAGCGGTTTGGTTGGAGGAGACATGATGTTTGGCTTTTCAAAAGGAGATATGCTAACAAGACTGCAAAATCTTTTACATGTAAGTGCTGAAGAGACTTTGGTTGTCGGTGACGGTGCTAATGATTTGTCAATGTTTGCCTATGCATCGACAAAGATAGCCTTTTGTGCTAAAGAGGTGTTAAAAAAAGAAGCTACCCATATCGTTGATGAGAAAGATTTGAGCCAGGTTTTAAGAGTTATTTAAACTCTTAATGTATCAAAGGCTGTGCTTTACACGAAGCTCCATGCAGCTTTAAAAATTTGGCAATTTTTGTATATCCTTTATCTATGGCGTAGATTAGAGGGGTTTTGTTGTAATTGTTTTTTTGCATCACATTGGCATGGTGAAAAACAAGAGATTTTATGATTGCATAGTGGTCAAAATATACTGCATTTATAAGCGGAGTGTTGCCAAAATTATCTGATGTGTTTACATGCGCTCCTCTTGATAGTAAAAAATTAACAATTTTTTTATACCCATAATATGCTGCATTATTTAGCGGCGTATCTCCATCTTTGTCTTTTGTATGTATATTTGCCCCGTGAAAAATTAAAATCTTTACTACGTTATAGTGTCCGTGATATGCGGCGGTATTTAACGCTGTGTCACCGTGATTGTTTTTGTATTGCATATCTCCGCCATGTCTTAATAGTATTTTAACGATATTTGCATATCCCTTTTTTGCGGCAATATATAACGGCGATATTCTAAAATTATTTGCTCTGTTCACCAATGCGCCATGCGATATCAAAAAATCTACCATAGCCGGCTGGTCGTTTGATACCGCAATGCTAAGGAGAGTGTTGCCATCTCTGTGATAACTGTTGATATATTGATATTTGGTATTACTAAGAAAATATTTTGCAATATCTATATTTCCATGTTTGATTGCACAAATAAGCGGTGTGTCACCGTTACTGTTTTTTATATTTATGCTTGCACCCTTTTTTTGAAAAAGTTTTACAAGATTTAAGTTATCTGCTATGACAGCACTGATAAGCGGAGTGTTACCTTGATTGTTTGTGGCGTTAATATCGGCACCGTTTTTAATCAGCATAAGAGCTAGTTTTGCGTAGCCTAGTCTTGCTGCAATATGAAGCGGAGTATTGCCTTGATTGTTTGGAGTATTGATATTGGTTTTTGTTGATATTAAAGCTTTGCAGCGAGAAGCATTGTTGCTTAGTATCGCTGTTATGAGTGGAGTGTTTCCGTCTTTGTGCGCGTTATGTTTCTTTTGATAATATTTTATACTGTTTTGAGACATCAAGACAGAGATAGTTCTTGTGTTTTTGCTTGTTTTGTACATTAAGGCAAATATAATTAAAAAAATTACTAATATTGACCCGGTTATATATATGACTTTCATATTTTAACTTTTAAGATATAATTTTACCACAACAATAGATAATTGATACAAAGCAGTATGAGCAGTTTAGCTAGCAATATTGCGGTTGTGCCTATGATATTTCCGATTTGGCAAGATGAGCAGTTTTTATACTGTTTTCCCTCATACTGCGCATAGAAAAAATAAATTATCAGCAATACAAACAGTATTGCACTTGAATATCCTTCCAAGAGACCAAGCAGGTAAGTCATGTGATTGGTTAGAAAAAATTTAAAAAACGCAAGAATTAAACTGGCCGCAAAAAGGTATTTAAAAGTATTTAGAATTTTATCTCGTTTAAAAACCGTGGGACACCCATTATCGGTAATCGCATCTGTACCAAATTGAAGTTTTGAGTCAAGCAGTGCTTTTTCCTTTTCATCAAGCCTTACCCTAAAATTTGCACCAAACATGTAGTCAAGTTTTCTTTGCAGCAAGACTGATAAATCATCTTCTGCGTTTAAGAACTGCTGCTGTTCATTTTTATCTTCATACATAATAGTTATTTTTTTATATCTTTTAGTCTTAGCGCTTAAACCGGGAAAATATGCCGTTGTCTCAACCGGTGTTATCTGCCCCTCTTTTTTTATCAATCTCGGGTTTATAAGTTCTAAAAACTCTCCATTTTCCCTTTTAATAACAATTACATTTAGAGGTGAGCCTATTTGAAATGCAGCTAGACCGGATATATTATTGGCCGTTATCGTATCTTTTAGATCACAGATAAGCTCGTCTAAAGATTGGTCAAATTTTCTGACATTGGCACCAAATTCAAGGCTTGGAGTTGTCGGATATGTTGTTATTTGCCTAACCATCATTTTTCTCCTTTTTTTGCGTTGCTTTATGAAAATAGTAATACACAGCACCCGCAAATATCAAACCAAGCGGTGCCGCTATATACCAATGTTCTTTCATGATTTTGAGCAAATCAAGAAGGTCTTGACCAAAATACCATGCAAGCGTTATAGTTACACCTGCCCATACTAAAGCACTTAAAAAATTAATAATTGCAAATTTTTTGCTACTATATCCGGTTAATCCGATAGAGATGGGAATGAGCGTACGCATACCGTACATGTAACGTTGCACAAATATAATCGGCCAGCCATATTTTTTTAGCAAAAGATGAGTTAACGCAAATTTGCGTCTTTGTGAAATCAGTTTTTTATGTACATATTTTTTGTTGTACCTGCCGATAAAAAAGTAGATAAAATCTCCTGAAAAACCACCAAGAGCTGCGACTAAGATAGATAGATACAGATTCATGTCACCCGTATGTGAAAAGATACCCGCCATAATCAGACCCGATTCACCCTCTAAAATACTCCATATGTAAAGTATGATATAGCTGTACTCTTTCATTAATTCTATTAAAATATGGGTCATCTGTTTTTATCCTTTATAATAGTGTGATTTTACCATATTTTACCTCGATTAACCCCTGTAATTCATATTCAAATACCTTAGCCGCATATTTTGACACTGCTTCTTCGTAAGACGGAGATGATGCGCAATAGTTTAAAAATTCATCTGACGTATTGGCTACGTTATTGATGGTTTTAAATTGTGACACAAATTCATCAATATTATAAATGGCAGTTGCCTCGTTGTTTGCTAAAAGCTGATTTGTTCCGTTGCTTTGGTTGATATGATGAGGTAAAACATATATCTGTTTACCCATTTTTTTGGCATATTTTACGCTGTGCATAGTTCCCGAATCAATATCCGCATGCATAACAATGAGTATCTCTGCCAGAGCTACGATAAGCTCATTTCTTAGAGGAAAAGTATATCTTTGCGAAGGTGTCCCGGCTTTAAACTGACTTAGCACTAAACCGTTTTGCTCTATCTGCCGGATTAACTTTTCATTTATTGCAGGATATCGTTTGTCAAGTCCTGTTCCTGCTACCATGATGGTGCTGTTAGCTCCTGCTGCCTGGTGGGCTATTGTATCTATCCCTATGGCCCCGCCGCTTACTATGCATAGTCCCGCATTTGCTAGTTTGGATGCGATAATCTGCGTAAACTGTTTTGCGTATTGATTTGCTTTTCTACTGCCGACTATTGATATTTTTCTTCGCTTTAATAAAGAAGTATCGCCTATATAAAAGAGCTCTTTGGGGTACTGTTTCATGGAGTCTAGCTCATGTATATGAAAATCAATCGTACTTATCATATCTGATTCACATATACCAAATCTACTTGTTTTAACAGCTGCTTAGATTGCTCAACGGCTTTAAGAGTTGCGGGGTGCGGATGACCAATGGCAATAGCATATCCTTTCTTTTTGGCAATATCAACTGCAATTTTTAGCTGATGTTTTATATAGGCCACATTTTGTTTATCATCTAAAAAAACATCTCTTGCAATATATCTCATATGAAATTCTTTTGTCACTTCTGGTGCTTTAGAGTGCGGTGTGGTAACGCTATCAACAAACTGTATATGGTATTTTTTAAGCACATATATAAGCTTACGCATTGCTTTTTTATTTGCCGTAAATGTACTGCCTGTGTGGTTGTTCAGATATGTAAGTCTTGGAAACTCTTTTTTTATTGTTGCTATGCGTTTTTGTATCTTAGCTAGTGAATCTGTTATATTTAATGTGTTTGGCTCAGGATGTTTAAACTCAACGGCCTGCAAGGGTAGGTGCACCATATAAAAAGGCTCTTTTGCCGCTAAGAGCGCAGTGTTTGGGTGTATATAATTTGGCGGAAAAAAGGACATTGTCACTTTGAGATGCAGAGCATTTATATCACGCACCTCAGATGCAAAGGAAACATCATCAAAAATGATTGCAAGCTTTGGTTTGTGTTTTATATTGTGCACAAGGCTATGATGAAATAAAACCGGTATCGCTTTTATCTTTTTAGATAGAGATGGCTTGGTTGTATGTTTTATAGATTTGCTTATCTGCTTATAAAGCTTTTGTTTGCTTATTTGATCAAATGAACCATCTTTATATCCGATATAATAACCTACCGCAAAAACAACCAATGCTAATAAACAAAAGAGTAAAAGATATGTTAGATATTTAAAAGCGGTATTGTTGCTTTTTTTCTTTCGTTTGTGCTTTGCCGGTTGTTTTTTCAAGATATGCCATTACATGTAAAGATCATAATTTAATAACATCTTTAAAAGTATCAAAATAGTATGTGCATAGCTGATCGAGGCTTAGCACTATATCGTTACATGTAAAGTGTTTGCCGCCGGTTGTACCAATTTTAGTTATTTTTAAATCTTTGGTCATCTCTTCAAAAGTATCGCAGTTTTGAGGCCTTACCTCTACGATAGCCCTTGAAAAACTCTCAGAAAATATATCGCGTTCATCTATCGTGTCTATGCCGACATTACAGCCGATATGGCTTTTTGCGCTCATCTTAGCTAAAGCTATAGCGATACCTCCGCTGCTGCAATCTTTCGCGCACAAAAGTAAATCTTTTTTGTTAGCTTCGATGACAAGCCTCCAAAGAGCTAGTTCCGCATCATAATCAATCTTTGGCATTTTGCCTCCGACCGTATTATAAAGCTCCTTTAGATAAAGTGAACCTCCAAATTCATGTTTTGTCTGCCCGATTAGATACAGTACCGAGTCATTGGACTGAAAACTAGATGGTAAAACCCTGTTTTGGTCTTCATTTACTCCAACTGTGGCTATGGTTGGTGTTGGAAATACGGATACTCCGTCAGTTTCATTGTAAAGAGATACATTGCCCCCGATAACCGGAGTATTTAACTTTGCACAAGCTTCTTTTATGCCATCACACCCTTGTGCAAACTGCCACATAACTTCCGGATTTTCAGGATTACCATAATTAAGGCAATCAGTTATTGCTAACGGACGCGCACCACTCATTGCAACATTACGCCCGCTCTCAATTACAGCCGCCGCAGCACCTTCTTTAGGATTGATATAGCAGTATCTTACGTTACAATCAGAGCTCATAGCAAGCGCTTTGCCTGTTTCTTTGACCCGCATAACTGATGCATCAAGATCTCCGCCTTTTTTTATCGTGTTTGTCTGCACCATCGAATCATACTGTTCATATATCCATGTCTTATCAACAACTTCCATAGAGGTGATTAACTTGATAAAGGCATCTTGATTGTGTGTATAGGCAAAATCTTCAAGTAAAATATCTTCAATATCTTGAAGATAAGCGGGACGTTTTGTCGGTCTGTCAAGGATTGGCGCTTCTTCACTGACAGGATCAATGGGGATATCGGCACATTTTTCACCATGCCAAAAAAGCTCCATACGCCCGGTATCAGTCACTTCTCCTACAACGGCCGCGTCAAGGTCCCATTTATGAAAAATATCGATAATCTCCTGCTCGCTTCCCTTTTTTGCGCAAAGCAGCATCCTCTCTTGTGATTCACTGAGCATAAACTCATAAGGAGTCATACCCTCTTCACGAGCGGGGATTTGATCAAGATGCATGATCATTCCGCTTCTTGAGCGTCCTGCCATCTCAAATGAGCTTGATGTAAGACCCGCAGCTCCCATATCCTGGATGCCGATAACATGATCTGTTTTAAAAAGCTCTAAACATGCTTCAAGTAAAAGCTTCTCAGTAAAAGGATCACCCACTTGCACCGTAGGGCGAAGCGATTTTGATTCATCCGTGAAGCTGTCGCTGCTCATAACAGCTCCGCCTAGCCCGTCGCGCCCTGTTTTACTGCCGACATAGATAACGGGATTACCGATACCCTCAGCTTTGCCGTAAAATATCTCATCACTCTTTGCAATGCCAAGAGTAAAAGCGTTTACTAAAATATTACCGTTATAACAATCATCAAAACTGCTCTCTCCGCCGATTGTAGGCACTCCCATACAGTTGCCGTATCCGCCGATACCCTCAACTACGCCTCTAACAAGATAACGCTGGTGAGCACCTATTTTATCATCACGTAAGATATTGCCAAATCTAAGAGCGTTAAGATTTGCCACAGGTCTAGCCCCCATAGTAAAGATATCGCGCATAATGCCGCCGACTCCGGTGGCTGCGCCTTGATAGGGCTCTATGAAACTAGGATGGTTATGACTCTCCATTTTAAAAACAGCCGCATAACCGTCACCTATATCTATAACGCCGGCATTTTCACCGGGTCCCTGAATGACCCAAGGTGCTTTTGTAGGGAAACCGTTTAGGTATTTTTTTGAAGATTTGTAACTGCAGTGTTCGCTCCACATGGCAGAAAATATGCCAAGCTCGACGAGGTTTGGTTCTCTGTCTAAGATTTTTTTGATGTTTTCATAATCTAATTTTGATAATTTATGCTGAGATAACAGTGTATCTATATCTTGCTGGCTCACGGATAATCCTGAAAATTTGGTTTTTAAGGCAAGATTATATCATATTATTAATAGTTGTAGATTAATCCGATAGATGCTAGTTGTTTTTATCAAAGCCTAAAATATAAAAAGTATCTTTATTGTTTACCTTTTCAAGTTTTACTTTAAACTTTTGCGCAAATTTTTCTATTTTATTTAGTGCTTCTTGTCTCAATTCGTCATTTGGCTGTTCAACTTTTATTTTTAAGTAATCTTTTGAGTTAGACATGGCTATATAGCCATGAAGTGGCATGAGCGAATTGTGTAAGCCTATAAGATGTTTTTCTATCTTATCATAACCTGATGTATTATTTTTTATATGGTTGAACTGTTGAATTAATGTTTCATTTGGCACATACCCTAATTGAGTTAATATAGCGCTGTCTTGCATTTTTAATGCTCCTTTTTTGATTTTTTAAATGAAAATTTTAACATATTTTAGTTAAGATATCATTTTTAAGGATAATTTATGAATGATTTAATATTGCAGCGCATAACAAAACTTCCTACTTTGCCGGAATCATTTACAAAAATTGAGAGCGTGTATCATAATCCAAAAGCAACATTTAAAGATATGGCTGATATCGTGCAAAGCGATCCGTTATTAACGGCAGACATCTTAAAAGCCGCCAACTCTGCGCTTTACGGTTTCTCACATGAGGTAAGATCAATCAACAAGGCCGTAAGTCTGTTTGGTATGGGGACTGTTAGAGGATTTGCTATGGCTAGCGTGGTAAAACACAGCTTTGAGCTTGATATGTCGGCATACGGTATCAGCAATGATGAGTTTGCTGATATGTCGGGCTTGTTAAATGCCGTTGCGGTTTTATGCTACATGAAAAAAGACCCAAGCATACTTGATCTGCTGTCACCTGCTACATTTTTGGTTGAGATGGGAAAAGTTCTGATATCGCATTATATTATCAAAGAAAATTTGGTAGATAGATTTAGCGAAGCATTAAAAACAAGAAGCAGCATACAAGAAGCTGAAAGAGAGGTTGCAGGCACTACAACTGTCAAAGTTAGTGCGGCACTGTTTAAACATTGGAAGTTTGATTGTGACCTCGTAGATGTTATTGAAAATGCGGATATGCCGCAAAACGCAAAAATGCAAAACCGACAGGCTGCAGAAATTTTAAAGTGTTTAAGAACAGCAGTCACTTTAAATGCCACACTCACTACAAAAAGTGTAGAAGAAGCAACACAGCAGATGAAACAGTACGGTTTAAACACTCAATGTTTAGAATCCGTAGCTCAAGATATAAAGGTTTAGCCGGCTATGCAAAAATCACTTTTAATACGCCTTAGTGTCGGTTTGTACGTTCAAGATGTTATGCCCGGTGAATGGATATATATAAATGAATGGATGGATCAAAAATATATACTTAAAAAAGATAATATATATAGATTTCATTCTAAATATCGTGCGGGTGAGATCGCAACTGTTTCACAAGACAGGGCTTATCTGCGAAGCATAATTAAAAGTGTTAAAGATATAATAATATACGCAGATGACATGCAAGGAGCCAAAGAGGGTGATTTGGTCATTGTCAAGCGAATGCTATCAGGTCGTGCCGGTGCTAAAGTAGTTGAGGTTATTGGGTGCGCTAAAGTATATAGCGTGGCTTTTATAGCTCTTAGAGATGGTGTAAAAACTATCCTTGATATAAAAACACAAAATCCAATCGGCATCTCTTTAAGTGAAGATGAAATGCAAAAGTATAAAGTTTCAGATGTTTTTAAAATCGATAATCAAACTGCTAAGATAGTTGAGATACTTGGTAATTTAGAAGATCCGATGGTAGATGAAAAGATAGTGTTGGCTCAGTACAACAAACATGATAAGTTTAGCGATGAGATTATCAAAGTAGCCTCCGGATTTAAAGAAGTGGATGCCTCGTTTTATCCAAACAGAATTGATTTGCGTCATCTTCCGTTTTGTACGATAGACCCGGTGAGTGCTAAGGATTTTGACGATGCTATCTATTTTGATGCAAAAGAGTATATGTTGTATGTGGCTATTGCTGATGTGAGTCAATACGTAAAACCTTTTGGAGTGATTGATATTGAGGCGATGTATAGAGGATTTTCCATCTATCTGCCTCACCGCAGCATCCCAATGCTTCCACGCAAGCTAAGTGAGGGGTTATGCTCATTGCAACCAAATGTAGATAGGCTCAGTTACACTTTTAAATTAACGATAGATAAAAAAAGCTTAAAAGTAATTCAAAGCGATGTGTTTGAGGCTATCATACACTCTAGGCGAAGATTTGCTTATGATGAAATTGATAAATATTTAAGTAAAAAGATATCCGCGCATACTCAAGAGGAATCAGATATCATAAATTATATCTTATCGTTAAATAGTTTGACCACAAAACTGCGCAGTCAAAGATTACAAAACGGGTTTGATTTTAGATCTGATGAGATAGAGATGACGCTTGATGATAACGGTGAGCTTTTATCTACATCTGTCGCATCTGAGACCCCTTCTCATTCTCTTATAGAAGAGTGTATGCTTTTAGCTAACAAAGCTGCGGCAGGGATGTATGAATTTGGTGTTTTTAGAGTGCATGAGATACCTTCACAATCTAAAATGCAATCTTTATATAATGAGTTGGCCGGAATCGGTATATTTGTAGAGCCTCAGGAATCTGTGCATGATACTATCGTGTTTATACAAAAAAAAGCGCAAGAGATGGGGATTGAAGCAGATGTTGACAGACTCATTATCCAGTCTCAAAAACGGGCAAGATATTCACCTGAAAATTATGGACATTTTGGTCTTGGTTTTGAAAAATATACACATTTTACATCACCTATTCGCCGATATAGTGATTTGATAGTCCATAGGCTCATAAAAGCGATAAAAGCAGACAATACAAAAGAGAGCTCGTATGTGTTAAGAAATATAGAATCTTTAACTATCGCCATAAGTGAAAAAGAGCGCGAAAGCGCTGATGTTGAGTTTAGATTTATGGATAGAAAATTTGCCAGATGGGCTAACAAACATTTAGGAGAGATTTTTCAAGCAAGGATTGAATCAACCGATGGAGAGCTTATAGCCATGCTTGATGATAAAATAAAAGGAGCATCTTTGCATGTAAAGTCACAAATACCCGTTGTTTTGTTTGATAAAGTGCTAATAAAGATCGAAAATGTTGATATTGTCTCTACAAAAATAGATGTAAGCGTTGTGAAGAATCTATCAAATGTATAAACGGGATTTTGACAGGCATATACAAAATGCAACCATCGCAAACGCTGTGATTTTATTTGGCGAGAGTCATTTTTATATAAATAGATATACCGATAAGCTCTTGAGTTTGCATAGTGACGCTATGAAGCTTGTGCTTTATTATGATGAATATGATTTTAATACAGCTTATTTACATCTTAGTCAGGGATCGCTCTTTAATAATAGTAATATCTTAGTAATAAAAACTGAAAAAAAAATCCCTAAAGCCCAACTTGATAAATTGGTCTTAGCGGCTAAGAGCAGCGGTGTTAACTATTTTATTTATGCATATTTTGGAAATGACTATAAAACATCAGATAAAGCTTTTAGTCAAAAATCAGGCGGAATGAGTGTTAGATTTTTTCATCCAAATTATCAAGAATCTATACAGATTATGGAAGAAGAGGCAAATGCATTAAATCTTCAAATAGACAAATACTGCATCAACCATCTGCTTCATCTTCATAACCATGATGTACCTTTATGTCTGCAAGAGCTCCAAAAACTAGCTTTGTATGATACAAAAGTTGACATCGCCATGATAGATAAACTTGTTTTTGGACTCTCACATGTGCAAATAGACAAACTCTTGCAGAGTATTTTATCAAAAGAGGATATAACGCAGCAAATGAGTGTTTTTTTACAAAGCAAAGAGGATGAGATAGCGATAGTAACGGCACTAGGCTCATATATCACGCAACTTTATCTTTTTAATACATATATACGTATCAACGGCTCTCCGGATGCTAAGGCTATTTTGGGATACAATGTCCCTGCGTTTGTATTGCAAAATAAAGCTTCATTTTCTCTAAAATTTAAGCCAAAGCAGTATTTTTTGATGCTTAAGTTGGTTCTTGATACTCAGCTAAAGATGAAATTAGGTGGCATAGATAAAAGTGCACTTCTTTTTAGTATGCTTATAAGATTACAAAAAATGGTATAAATGTGGCAAAAAAAATCGCTATAGTAGGTGCAGGAGCCGCCGGCATGATGAGTGCCGTCATGTTGCTTAGAGCAGGATTTGAAGTTGATATTTTTGAGCAAAACAGCAAAGCGGGTAAAAAAATTCTTGTCTCAGGCAACGGTCACTGCAATATCACAAATAAAAATCAAAGTCCGGAGTATTATCTCTTAGATAACAACCAATTTATTCAGGGTATTCTTAGCAGATTTGATTTTAAAAAACTGGAGACTTATCTTAATTCACTGGGTTTAAATATTTTTAGTAAAAGTGACGGCAAAGCATATCCGTTATCATATGAAGCAAAAAGCGTTGTTTTGATATTTACGCAAACATTACAAAAGCTTGGAGGCAAAATATTTTACGAGCATAAGATTACAGATATCAACAAGCATGGCTTATTTTGCATTACATGTAAACAGGGCTTGTTTGACGGTTACGACAGTGTGATAATAACATCAGGCGGACCGGCTGCACCAAGACTAGGCGGTAATGATAGTGGACATACTCTAGCCAGGTCATTTGGTCACACTATAGTGCCTGCTTATCCGGTGCTAGTTCCGCTTGTACTAGATTTTGCCCACGCAAAAGAGTTAAGCGGCGTTAAAACATATGCAAAGACGACTTTGTTTGTAAACAACAAACAAGAGATGACGATTTATGGCGATATACTCTTTACAAAGTATGGCATATCCGGTTTGGCAATACTAGATATCTCTTTATATGTTTCTTTGGCAATTTTAAATCATCAGAGAGTTTCTTTGTCTCTTAATTTGCTTCCTGCGTTTGATAGGCAGACATTAGCAAGACAGATAGTCAAATTGTGTAAAAATGTACCATATATGTCTATTTTTACTATTTTGTCAGGTATGCTTTCACATAAGCTGGCATCAGTTATACTTAAGACGTTGGGTGTTGATGCTGATTTAACAGCCAGCCAGATAAACCAAAAACAGATAAATCATATATCAAACAGTATAACCAATTTTAAAGTACAAGTAACAAATACGCGTGGTTTTGAGTATGCTGAGGCAGCCGGAGGAGGTATCAGTATTGATGAGATAGACGCTAAAACTATGGGATCCAAAAAATGCAAAAATCTTTATTTTGCAGGAGAGGTGTTGGATGTTGTAGGAAAACGCGGTGGATATAACTTCCACTTTGCTTTTGCTTCCGGTTTTTTGGCAGCCGAAGGTATAAAGACGATTAATAAAAAATAACGCCTTTTTCATTTGAGGCATGCTGTAATGTATTATCCAAATATCTGATACAATTAAACAATTAAAAACTAAGGTTTGATAGTGGAAAAAAGTATATTTTTAATTAGTCTTCGTGATTTTTTTACACCAAAGATGCTTAAATATGCAGTCAGTCCATTTGTAGTTAGCATGATAATTATGTATATTGTATTTTTCTATTTTGCCGGATCGATGTTAGGCAATATTCATAATGCTTCTTTGCATATAATGCAGTCTCAAGAAACCGTTACTAACGGCATAGAGCATTCAAGCACTATAGTTACCACTTATGCAGGTTCTGGTATTATGACATTTTTAATGAGCCACTTCTTAACTGCTTGGATATTTTCAATATTTTTTTATATTATTGGCGGAATGATTGTATTGGTGATTTCTATCATAATAGCCATTATCGTTATATCATTTTTAACACCTTTTATTTTGAAAGATTTGCAACAAAAACATTACCCTGATGTTCAAATGAGGGGTGAAGATACTATTTTGTCAGCTTTGTGGCATATTGTGGTATCGTTTATTTTATCGCTTCTTATGTTTATCTTGTTTATACCTTTTTATTTTATTCCGCTTTTAAATATCATTATGTTAAATCTACCTATGTATTATCTGTTTCATTCCATCTTAACATACGATGTCTCTTCAAATATCGTAACTCCAAATGAAAATAAGCAGATACTCTATTTTTCAGGCAATAAGATAAAAATGCGAACTTTGTTGCTGTATATCATATCTTTGATACCTTTTGCCATACTCTTTGCCGGTGTTTTTTATGTAATATTTTTGGGTCATACTTATTTTATCGAAGCTAAACAATTAAGAAATAAAATCAATAATTAATGCCATCACAAGACTTGTCGCGGCAATTTTTTTGATGTAATATATAATTTTAATGAAACAAGACGAAAGTTCTTGCACTTTTAATAATTTTAAGTTATAATTATGCTATAAATCAAACTTATAGGAATTATTATGTTGAAAGATTTCGCAAAACTTCACACTTTTTTAACCGTCATCAAGGAAAAAAGCTTCTCTAAAGCTTCCGCTAAGCTGGGTATCTCCCAACCGGCTGTTACGCAGCAGATAAAATTTATAGAAGAGTATTTAGATACAAAAATTGTTGAACGTAAAAAAAATGGAATTATATTAACCAAAGAGGGTGCGGATCTGTTTCGTATCGCAACAAAACTGGAAAAAGCTGTAAATAACAGCGAGAGAGAACTTTTAAAAATTATCAATAAAGATTTTACATTTATCATGGGAGCCTCATATACTATAGGTAACTATGTATTGCCACCATATTTGGGTAAAATTAAAGAGAAAATACTAAACGAAGTTCATATGCATGTTTCTTTATCTGCTGATATTATCGACCAACTTGAAAATAAACAGATTGATGTAGCACTTATAGAATCACCATGTTTAAGAGAAGGTATTATCTATAGAGAATGGGTTGAAGATGAGTTGGTGGTGTTTTCAAATCAGCCATTGCCAAGATATCTAAAACTTGAAGATATGTATAAACTAGACTGGGTATGCAGAGATGAGCAGTCTCACACAAGGAAGCTTACTTCTGAGGTTTTTGAGGAGCTTGGAGTAGATTGCAGCAGCTTTAACGTAATAGGCGTAGTAGCAACCCCGACTGCCATAAAAGAAGCAATTATAAATGCTCCAAAAGACGCAAGACCTACCGTATCTATCGTGTCTAGGCATGTTGTAGCAAATGAGATAGCAAACGGTACGCTTTATGAGTCTAGAATTAAAAATTTTAAAATAGCAAGAAATTTTTATATAGCATACCTTAAAGAAAGAAAGCATGACGCATTTGTAGATAATGTTGTCTCATTTTTGCTTAGTATTAAAATATAGGGCAGATTTTATCTACCTTTATTTTTTAAATTTTTGATTTTCTGGATTTGACAGTAGAGCCGACATAGAATTTTGAATTCCGTCATCATTCACAGGTTCTAATTCTTTTACATCTTTTTTTTCATAATTGGCGACATTTATAAATACAGGGGTGTCATCTATGATAATTTGCAATATGGATAAAAGCGGTACAGTTAAAAAACTACCAATATTTTCAGCTCCAAAACCTGCTTCAAAAACTAATATATCCCCCTCGATTTTTGCAGTCTCAAATGTATATCCGGCTAAAAAAAAGAGTGTTACATCCCTAAAGTTTTTATAGATATCATTTGGAAGCTCAGGATTAAACCCAACATGTTCAATCTTGCATAAAATGCCAAAATGCTGATCCTCCTCAAAGCAATAGAGCAGAATATCTTCTATATGCTTTTGCATTAATGTTTGAAATTTTTCTTCTTTCATAATTTTATATAACACGATATTCCTTTAATTTTAGTGCATTATTATACCATTTTTTACAATATGAAAGCCTATCAAAGCATTCATGACAGCGATTTTTGTAAATTTATGAAGGTCGTTTACATGTATTTGAGTTGGAAAAATTTTACCTTCTTTTAATAATCTTTGCCTTGTTGTCCCAAAAAGCAGCGGAGATTTTGGCGTAAACCATTTATCACCGTCAAAGAGTGCAATATTTGCCCGTGTAGTATCTGTTAAAAAATTATTTTTGACAATTAGCACATCATCTGCTGCTCCTTTTTGTTTGTATAATTTATCTAGTTCGTATCTGTCGGCAAATTTTAAAGGATACTCTATGTCTGAAACAATCAGCTTTAGCGATGAAACAGGTGTTTGTGAATATGCATGATAACTTACATCTACGGCAGTATCATCATATATGATGCGACATTTAAATATTTTATTTTGAGGCGGTTTGATTATACTTTGCAGATTGTAAACGGTGTTTTTACCACATTGTTTAAGTGAGTAGTCGCATCTTTGCTGATGATACGACAGATGGCAGGCTTTACCGTTATCTATTTTTATCGTTTCTAACAGTTTATTCATCAAATAATGAGGTGCTTAAGTATCTCTCTGCCGTATCACACAGCACTGTTACTATGGTTTTGTTTTTAAACTCTTTCCTTGATGCTAATTGCATTGCGGCATAAACATTAGCACCTGATGATATGCCTACAAGCAAACCTTCCTGCAGTGCGAGCTCTTTGGCGGTACAAATAGCATCCTCATCACTGACTGTAATTATTTCATCATAAACAGTCATATTTAGATTATCGGGTATAAAGCCTGCGCCTATGCCTTGGATTTTGTGTGGACCTGCTTTACCTTTTGATAATATCGCAGAGTTTTTAGGCTCTACCGCAACTATTTTTACATTTTTTAATTTTTGTTTTAAAACTTTACCTATCCCGCTTAACGTACCGCCTGTGCCGACTGAAGCCACAAATAGATCGACTTGATTATCGGTATCTTTTAGTATCTCAACTGCCGTTGTTTTTTCATGTATTTTTGGATTTGCCGGGTTTGAGAACTGTTGTAATATTATAGAGTTTGGTATATCTTTGTGTAGTTGTTTTGCCTTGTTCATAGATCCTACCATGCCTTGATTTGCAGGCGTTAAGATGAGCTGCGCACCAAGAGCAAGCAAGAGTTTGCGCCTCTCAATGCTCATGGACTCCGGCATAACTAGTATAAGTTTTAAATCAAGTGCAGCGCACGTTGAGGCGAGTGCTATGCCGGTATTACCGCTTGTTGGCTCTATGATTGTTGTGTCTTTGTTAATTAAATCATCTTTAAATGCAGCATCTATCATGCTAAATCCTATGCGATCTTTTACGGAGCTTGTAGGATTTAAAAATTCACATTTTGCTATAATATTTGCACCTGTTTGTTTTGAGATTTTTGACAAGCGAACCATTGGAGTGTTTCCGATGAGTCCGGTTATATTTTTAGCTATTTTCATTATTTTTCCCATAAATAAATTTTTATATTTTAGTTTTATTACCTAACTATGCCTGTTGTTGCCATATTGGATGCATGAAATATAATAGTACCATATTTTTTTGAATAATATTTCATCAGCAAAAGCTGCAGTGTCGGTTCAATTGACGGCGTAAACCATGCGTTATTGCTCATGGCTATCATATATTTTGGATCACCTTTAAATAAAGGCGACGTTGTAGCTTCATAACATATGGCATTTCTAAATTTCATTCCATTAATTGTAAAATCCGTGACATGCTTAGCGTGAGAAAAACTGCCGGCTCCGCCAAAAAAGATCTTATTTACCCATTTTCTTATAAATTTCGGCAACGGTACATATTCTCCAAAAGGAACTAAAACCATTTTCTTTGCGATCTTGTATTTACCACGTTTAAACATATAGCTGACATTATACTCTTTTTGGTTTTTATACAAAAGTGTTCCGGTTATTATAGTAATTTTATGTGATAAAAATTGTAAATATTTTATCAGCTTGGGCTGCATGTTCATATATAGCGGAAAAGCTGATTCAGGCAAAACTACGACATTATATTTTTTATCTATGGCATGTTTTATATCCTTGAAATTTTGGTTAACGATTGCCTGTAAGTTTGACGGCTTCCATTTTTGATTTTGCGAAAGATGGGTGGTTACAAGATCGATTTTGATATTTGGCAGTTTTGGCAGTGGATGAGGATATGACAGCGCAGGTAACAGTAAAAACAGCGGTAAAGGCGAATATCTGTTTTTTATTAAGCTGGGCAATGAAAGCGCCGTTAAAACAAGCATTAGATCATAGTTATGTATGCCAAAATAGCTATTTACAAACAACAGCGGTATCTTCATCCAATTGAAATAAAATGGATGAATAAAATTTAGCAAAAAAAGAAGTATAGCTCTTAGATAAGGCTTGTTTGTCAGCGCTAAAACACCAAAAAAAAGCATATAGACAAGACCAAATCCGATAATGACAATAGGTTCCATCCAATGAAGATTGTAATATTTAAAACTAAAGCCTATCCAGTAAAACCATAAAAGCCCTATAAAAAAACCGCTAAAAAGCACCGCTTTTTTTGGTAAGTACAGCAGTAACCAAAGTCCCAGCAATGCAGATATGGTATTACAGATCTTACATGTAAGAGAAAAATATGCCAGATATATAAATAAAGAAAAAGAAATAGCGGTGATAATACCAAGGAATATATCGCGCTTTAGTGAGTTATTGTCGTTTAAATATCGATTCATAGTCAAATTATATCTATCTTTATGTTTATATTTTGTATAATGGCACAATTTTATTTCTTAAAGGTTCAAAATGGAGTTAGTAGGTCAGTTATTCCCGTTTATTATTTTGATTGCGATTATGTATTTTATCATAATTCGTCCACAGCAAAAGCAAGCCAAAGCTCATAAGGCTATGCTGGCATCACTTAAAAAAGGCGATAAAGTAGTAACTAGCGGCGGTCTTATAGTGGAGATAAAAAAGGTAGAAGATAAGTTTTTTACTGTAGAACTGGGTAAGGATATTAACGTAAAATTAACAAAAGAGGCAGTATCAAGGATGTATGAGGATGAAGCTTAATTATAGAGTGGCAATCTTAATTGTCGCAATGCTTTTTGGTATAGTCCTTTCTATTCCATCGCTGGCAAACATGAAAGAGGGGCCTAAAGTCACTTTAGGTCTTGATCTTCAAGGCGGACTTCAGATGCTCCTTGGTGTCAAGACACAAGATGCGGCTACTTCCCGTATTAAATCAATAGCAGCTAGCATCAAGCATTATACAAGCCAGCATGAGATTTTAATAGCCAATTTAAGTATTCACGGGACATCTATCTCTTTTAATATTTTAGATTCAGATGATGCTGGGCATGTATCTGAGTTTTTAGATAAATTAAAAGGCGTTAAAGTGATACATGATAAAGATACCTATACAGTTACTTTAACCGCGTCAGATATAAAAAAGATCGAAAAACAATCTGTATCACAGGCGATTGAAACAATACGTAACCGTTTAGACCAGTTTGGATTAGCCGAACCGTTGGTTCAAAGACAAAACAAAAGTGATATTTTAGTTGAACTCCCTGGCATAAAAACAGCTGCTGAGGCAAACCGAGCACGTAAACTTATCTCAAGACCCGCAAAACTTGAGCTTATGGCGGTAGATGAGAGCAGAGAAAGCCTAGTAAACAGTATGACGCCATCCCAAGCAGCTGCTTACGGTGATGTTATACTTCATAGTTCTACAAATCCAAAAATAAAGTATCTTGTAAATGAGATCCCTATTTTAAATGGCTCTATGCTAACTAATGCAAAAGTTTCTTTTAATAAAAGCAATCGTCCGGTTATCGATTTTACGTTAAACTCTGAGGGTGCACAAATATTTGGTGATTTTACAGGTAAAAATGTAGGGCATCACTTAGCAATCGTGCTTGATAATAAAGTCTATTCCGCTCCTGTTATTAATGAGCGAATAGGCGGTGGAAATGGTCAGATAAGCGGTGATTATACAGTAGCCGGTGCGGAAGATTTGGCTATTGCTCTACGTTCAGGAGCTTTGCCTGCGCCGGTTTATATCATGGAACAGCGTTCTGTCGGACCCAGCTTGGGAGCACAAAGCATCAAAGAGAGTCTGGTGGCACTCATTGGTGGATTTGTTTTGGTTTTTTCTTTTATGATTATCTATTACAGAGCCGCCGGCCTGATAGCTAATATCGCATTAATCGCAAACCTTTTTTTAATTATAGCTATTATGGCACTTTTTGGCGCTACTTTGACTCTGCCGGGTATGGCAGGTATTGTTCTGACTGTAGGTATGGCAGTTGATTCAAACGTCATCATTAATGAACGCATAAGAGAATTGCTTCGTGAGGGCGCTAGCATTAAAAAAGCGATAGAAGAGGGCTACTCAAATGCTATGAGAGCTATTTTAGATGCCAATATTACAACGCTAATTGCTGCGGTTGTGTTGTACATTTATGGTACGGGAACTATAAAAGGATTTGCCATCACTATGACTATAGGCATTTTGGTGTCTATGGTTACAGCGATACTCGGCACTCACGGGATTTATCAAATGATAGAATCGAAAATTGCAAAAAGCAAAAACAATCTGTTTTGGTTTGGGATAAAGGATTAGATTATGGAAGTATTTAAATATTCACGTCCGTATGGATTTATGAAGCGTTCTAAATTAGCTATTACCGTATCTTTGACTTTGATTTTAATATCATATATTTTACTTGCCACAAAAGGGTTAAATTATGGCATAGATTTTGCCGGGGGAACAATAGTTCAGGTCAAATATGACAAAAGAGCTCCTATCCAAAAGATGAGAAATCTTCTTAAAAAGGATGCTTTGTTTCAAAATGTATCTATTACTAAATTCGGCTCGCCCGATGAGGTTGTTATACGAATGAAAACTATCTCTAAGCAAGTTGATAAAGATATAGGCATCAGCGTAGCTAAAGCGTTATCTGGCAGCGGACATTTTCAAATAAGACGAGTAGATATGGTTGGTCCAAAAGTCGGTAGTGAACTAAGAACAAAGGGCATCATGTCTATGGTGATAGCAGTACTTGGTATATTATTGTATGTTGCTTTTAGATTTGAGTGGCGTTTTGCCGTTGCCTCAGTTTTGGCGTTAGTACATGATATTTCCATTGCGCTTGGCGCTATTTCGTTGTTTCATATTGATGTAAATCTTGATGTTTTAGCAGCTCTTTTAACGCTGCTTGGATACTCGTTAAACGATACTATCATAGTATTTGACAGAATTAGAGAGGGAATCGTAACGATAAAAGACAATAATTTGGATTTCGTAATTGATGATTCTATTACGCGTACACTCTCAAGAACGGTTCTGACATCGTTAACAACATTTTTAGTTGTACTGACTCTGTATCTTTTTGGGGGCGCCATTATAGCTCCGTTTTCTTTTACCATGCTTGTGGGCGTAGTGGTTGGAACATACTCGTCAATATTTATAGCATCGCCTATTTTATTATGGTTTAAATTTGATATGAAACAATACCGCCAAAGATTGGCCCAAAAGAAAAAAAGAGCATTAGAAAAAAAACGATTGCGTGCACAATATGAGGGCGGAATTGTCTAAAAAAGAGTATAAATGAAAGAGTATAAATTTAAAGATATAGAAAAAAAATGGCAAACTTTTTGGAGAGATAATCGCTCCTTTGAGCCAAGTGATGATTTTAACAAAGAAAAAAAATATATTTTAAGTATGTTTCCGTTTCCAAGCGGTCGCCTACATATGGGGCATGTTCGTAACTATTGCATCGGAGATGCTTTTGCAAGGCATTACAGACAACAAAATTTCAATGTACTTCATCCTATAGGCTTTGACAGTTTCGGTATGCCAGCAGAAAATGCAGCAATTAAAAATGGTATTCATCCTAAAAAATGGACATACGACAACATCGCTTACATGCAGGGCGAACTTGAAAACCTGGGTCTTTCTTTTTCAAAAGAGAGAGAATTTGCTACAAGTGATGAGATCTATACGAAGTTTGAGCAAGGTTTTATTATAGATATGTTTAACAAAGGTTTTTTGTATCGTCAAAAAGGCTATTTAAACTGGTGTGAGCATGATAAAACAGTGTTGGCAAACGAGCAGGTTATTGATGGTTGTTGTTGGAGATGCGGCACTCAGATTGTTAAAAAAGAGATGTATCAATATTATCTAAAAATCAGTGACTACGCCGATGAGCTATTAAATGATTTGGATTTGCTTGAAAAGAGTTGGCCAAAGCAGGTAATCACTATGCAAAAAAATTGGATTGGCAAATCAACGGGGTTAGAATTTGATCTTTATTTAGACGATAAGAGTAAACAACTCTTAGGTGAAAAATTTGAGAAATTTAATGTTTTTACAACCCGTGCAGACACTGTTTTCGGTGTAAGCTATACGGCACTAGCTCCAGAACATGAGTTAGTTAGTTATATGATAGAAAATCATCTGCTCTCACAAGAGACTGTCGCTTTAATTAATGAGATGAAAAACACGAGCTCTATAAAACGTCAAAAAGAGAAAAAAGGCGTATCTTTGGGCATTAGCGTAATTCATCCTTTAACCAATGAGTCTCTGCCGGTATGGGTTGCAAATTTTGTTCTTATGGACTATGGAAGCGGAGCGGTTATGGCTGTTCCCGCACATGATGAGAGAGATTTTGATTTTGCAAAAGAGTATGGCTTAGATATTAAGCCTGTCATTAAGCCTCAAGATGCACAAGCAGATGCCTCAAAAGCATACACGCAAGATGGAGTTTTATTTAATTCACAACAGTTTGACGGACTTTCTTCAAAAGATGCCATAAATGCCGTTACCAAATATTTTCAGACAAAAGGTATCGGCAAAAAGGTGATTAATTTTCGTCTAAAAGACTGGGGAATATCGCGTCAAAGATACTGGGGTGCTCCGATACCGCTTATTGACTGCGAGACCTGCGGCATAGTGACAGAGAAAAAAGAGAATTTGCCTATTGTTTTACCAGAAGATGTTGATTTAAGTGCTGAAGGCAATCCGATAGCAAATCATCCGACCTGGAAAAATTGTATATGTCCAAAATGCGGGGGCAAGGCGGTGCGTGAAACTGATACTATGGATACATTTGTAGAATCATCATGGTATTTTTTAAGATATACTGCGTCAAAGAGTATTTGGATGCAAAAACCTTTTGACGCTAAAGAAGTTGCATACTGGATGGATGTAGATCACTACATAGGCGGTATAGAGCATGCTATATTGCATCTTTTGTATGCACGTTTTTTTACTAAAGTTTTACGCGATTTGGGATATATAAGTAGCAGTGAGCCGTTTAAAAAACTTTTAACTCAAGGCATGGTTTTAAAAGATGGCGCTAAGATGAGTAAATCAAAAGGCAACATAGTTGACCCTGATGCTTTGATACAACAATATGGGGCGGATACTGCAAGATTATTTATCTTATTTGCAGCTCCACCGACACAGGAACTTGAATGGAACGATAGTGCCGTAGAGGGTGCTTTTAGATTCTTGAAAAAGTTTTATGATAAAAGCTCTAATGCTAAAGCATGCGAAGTAAAACCCTCTATCAACCATAGTGCATTGAGTAAAGATGAAAAATTTGCCCGTAGGAAGGTTTATGAGGCACTGCAAAGAGCTATGGAGACTTATAAGCACAGATATAGCTTTAATACGCTTATTGCAGGAGTTATGGAAGCTTTAAATGCGCTTAGCGCGCAATCTAATGAGGATGTTTGGAGCGAAGGTTATTGGGTGCTTGCATCTATCTTAGAGCCTATAGTGCCACATGTATGCTGGGAGATAAGCAGTGAATTGTTTGGACTGAACAATCTGGTATCACAGGAGATTATACAAGAGGTTTTTAAAGTTGATACAATCAATATCGGCGTATCAGTTAACGGTAAAAAGCGCTCAGAGATTGAGATAGGAATAGATGATGCTAAGGATCAGATAGTAGCAGCCGCAAAGCAGAGTGTTGCTAAATGGATAGAAGATAAAGAGATTATTAAAGAGATAGTCGTTCCAAACAGGCTTGTAAATATAGTTATCAAAGGATAGCACAGCAATGCGCAAAAGAGAGATAAAAAGAGCAAGCGGCATAGTTTTTATAATAATCTTTGTCTTTTTTGCTGGATG
>JALVUF010000060.1:1569-3983 GCA_027023805.1 Helicobacteraceae bacterium | reverse complement strand
GCAAAACTAAACAATAAGCTGACTCTTAGCTCGGAAATAGGACACATAAAAGCATTTAACGGAAACTTTCAAGCTACATCACTTATGATGTCAGTCAATTATGAACTTAAATCATTATCTGTTGGTAGCGGCTATCAGCCATTGTCAAGCTATCAGAGTTTTGGAGATTATGAAGTAGATATTACGCTTGCAAATCAGACATATATCGGGGACAATCTTAATCTAATAGGCATGAAAATTGACAGATACCTAAATAATCATGATTATTTTAGTGCAGAGGCTCTTAGCGCATACAGCGGTAATGCAGGAGGCTATTCAGTTGGCTTGGTTGGATTTGGAAGAAGAGTGCAGGTACGAAACAATATAAATCTTTTTACTACACTCTCAGTTGGTGTCGGCGGAGGTGGCGGTGTTGATACGGGCAGTGGTTTTATAGTTCAACCGATGGCAGGGGTACAATATGCGCCAACAGATGATTTTGCCATTAACACTTCTTTTGGGGATGTTAAAGCGATAAACGGCGGATTAAATGATCTTGTTGTAAATATCGGAGTATCATATAGGTTTAAGACTATCGATTAGTCTTTGGACTTATATCTTCTTCTTTACTGTTTTTTAAAAATTCCATAAAAAATACTCCAAATACTGCTAAAATAATCGATGTGATAAAAGCTACTATGACAATAAGCGATCTTTTTGGACCGGATTTAGCTTTGATATAAGCTACGCTAGGTTTGGTAATCTGTTTGACTATGTAGTAAGGATTTGCATTTGCAAACACCTCTTTTTGCATTAAGTTGGCTATATATTGGCTGATTTGAGTTTTTAGTTGAATGTTGTTAGTAGTAGTCAGCTCTTTTTGGTAATATTTTATCTTTTCTTTAATATTTTTCATGTCGATAGTACGTAGATATGCCGTCGAGTTTTTTAGATAAATATCAAGTAGTTTTTTCGCCAAAAACCTGTCGGGCAATTTAACGCTCATAGTTATTGCTCCGCTTTTTTTACTGCTACTTATGGAGATAATTTTTTTTAGTGCTTTAATAGTCAAATACTCTTTATCAGCGTAACTCTTGTTTGACTTTTTGCTTGAATGAAACAGGTCATATATGCCGTTGTAGCCAAAAGGAAAAACAAACTCTTTTTTCATATTTGAAGTTGAGAGCAGACTTATCAAATGATATTTTTTAACCATCATCTTTTCAAATGCGTAACTGTCAAGTATGATTTTAAGTGAATGGTATGCGTCCATTACGCCTCCTCCAACATTTACGCCAGCCATACTTGCAAGTGATGACAGTCCACCAAGACTCATGCTCTTTGTCTGTCCCTGGGGAGCCAATATGGTTGATGAAGTGTATTGGTTTGGTTTTGTGAGCACATACAATATCGTTAGCGATGTCACTATAAAAGTAAAAATAGCTATTTTGAACTTGTTAGCCCATATGGTGCCAAAAAGTTCTCTTAAATCTATCTCATCCTCATCTATACAGTTGTTATTGTTATCAATATGCTGCATCTTAAAGCACTCCTATTACATGTAAAGAAGCGGTAGTGAGTGCAAATTGATAAAAAATAGAAGCGATATCTTTTGTCATCTGGAGACCTGAGTAGGTGATCAGCTCCTGAGGTACTATGATAGTATCTCCGGCTCGTATTATATTTTCATTGCTAAACCAACCGGTATCAAGTTTTTGTGCACTTCCGTTTGCATGTATGACATACATATGATCATTATCTGCTCTGCTTGTCAATCCACCTGCTTGTTTGATATAGTAATTTGCATTATTGCTAGCATATACAACTGCCGTCGGACTCATAACCTGACCGACAATTAACACTGTATTGTTTGGTGAAGGAACGTTAAGTGTGTCGTGGTTTTTAAGAACAATGTTTGACTTGCTAAGAGCAAAGCGAGCTATATTTCTTTGTAGTTTGATTGATATCCTGCCGATTGGTCCAAGGTTTTGAGCCTCTTTTGACATCTTGTCTATCATATCTGTAATAGCTATAAGATTTGTTTTTGAGCCTTTTTGACCGAAAGATTTTGGACTTGCACTAAGTGCCAACGCTTTTTGTTTTAGTGTAAGCAGCGATTGCTGTAATCTTTGTCTTTGAAGTTTCTTGATAGAAGCTCTCGTAAATACGGCTCCTCTTAAAAACGCATTGTTTGTAAATCCTCCGGCACGCTTTAAAACGCTAGCTAGTCTTTCACCTGTATGTATCACATAGGTGCCGGGAAACATCACCTGTCCTTTGACAGTCACAACTTTGGTATGCCCCCAGTTTGGTATCTTGTGTACATGTATATCATCAAAATTATGCAGCTTAAATGTGTTTATTTTTGCATACGGAACTTCTATGATATGAACTTTTCGCTCATTGTTTTTTATGTAATATCTAACAACTTCTAT
>JALVUF010000060.1:0-1469 GCA_027023805.1 Helicobacteraceae bacterium | reverse complement strand
AGTGCATAAGTAAAAAGGGTATGCTTTAAAAACACTCCCTGCATGGTTCTTTTGGCTATCTCATGATTTAAAAGCGCACCCAGTGTTTTATAGTCTCCTATGGCAACGGCACCCGGTCTTACGACATTTCCATATATATAGATACTGTCTTTCTTTGCTTGACTTATAGCATAAACATACACCTTGTCACCGTTTAATAGTTTGAAAGATTTGGCATCTGACAAACTTACATTGAGAGTTTTAAGCTTACTGTGGTTTATGTATCGCTCTACCACAAAACCGTATTTACTGGAATTGGCTTTTAGTCCGCCTGCATACTTTAGTAGATTTAGCAGCGTATTGTTTGGCTTTAATTCAAATATTGCCGGGTCATTTACCTGTCCAAAGATAGATACCAGCTTTTTGGCTTTTGGCACATAGACGGTATCATTTGGCTGAAGCACAACATTAAAACCGCTGTCACCGTCTTGAAGTAGTCTGTAAAAATCTATAGTAGCTATAACCTTTCCGCCACGCTTGACAAGAACATCTCTTAAACTGCCGTTTGGTTTTACACCATGGGCAACAATGAGTAGGTTTTTAACACTTGAGAGCGCATTGACATTATATACGCCCGGCGCTGTTACATCACCTGTCAGATTGACCTGAATGGTTGCATAACTGGCTATATTTACGGCAAGTTTAGTATTTGGATAAACTTTTTTCAGCTTCTGTTTTAAAAAACTGCTTAGTTTTTCAAATCTCATACCCGCTACATGCAATGGACCGTATTGCGGTATGTCAATATCGCCGTTATTGTTAATTTTTAAAGAAAAGTGATTGTTTGTTGTGCCGTATATCCACAAAGAGACAACATCGCCGTAGCTTAAAACATAATAATCCGGTACAGGCAGCGATGCCGTATTGATGTTGTTGCGGTTTTTGAAAAAGCTTATGCCGTATCGCTGCAATCTTAAGGACTTCTTGATGAGTTGTTTGGCTTTTAGAGCATGCAGTAAAGATCTGTTTGACGTATATGCAAAAGGGTCTATATATACTGAACTGCCACTTGAAGAGGTTTGTGCCGCTCGGGTTGGAACAGCCGTATGCTCGACGGCGGCAATTTTATTTATAGGGGATTTGGATACGCTATTTGCATTTGTTTGGCTTGTTTTGTTTGAGGATTGCTTTATCTTGGAGAGTACGGTACTTTTGCTTACTCCGTATTTTGCCATCTCTGCCTTGGCTTGAGGGGTGTTTAAAAGTGCAGGATTTGCTTTTACCGCATCAATTACGGCACTTTGAGAGATCTGCGCAAATGCCGAGGAAGCACCCAGCATGATTAAAATAGCTAATTTTTTGAACATATACAAACCTTTTTGAGTTATAACTAAATAAAGCGTAATTTTACATGAAAACAGCTTAAAACCACTTATAGCTATAAAGCAACTACAACCACTCTTAAGCTATGTAAGCAAATCCCCGATACC
>JALVUF010000059.1 GCA_027023805.1 Helicobacteraceae bacterium | reverse complement strand
TATTCTTTCCCATTTCTGATGGTGTAATCCAATTAATTTTACCATTCCAATAATCTTTATTTGAAGTTTTAGGAGTTCCACCATTATAAATCTCACAAACCTCCCCCAATTTCTTCTCTTCCCACTCCCCACTAAACTCTTTAAATCTAAGCTTTGGCACTAATCTACTCATCATAAGCCTCTAAACCTGATATATCTTTGCCTTCTGCCATCTTTTTAAGTAGCGGGATTAAATCCTCCATAAGTGCCAACTCTTTAACTCTTCTTTGTTTCCAACCAAGCCCTAAAGGAGCTAAAAGGTCGGTTAAAAGCTCACCATCAAATATCTTTCTGCTTATGATAAGCTCTACAAACTCTTTTAGGCTTTCTAGCTCTATATTATGCTTATTGGCTATTTGTATAAGCTCATTATCATTTTTTGCTTTTTTAAACTCTTCATACCCATCTTTTATATCACTCTCATCAAGGGCTACTCCTACATCTAAAGAGTTGATATACTCTATCATATCATCTTTTTCATCCAGTAGATTTGAGTTTGATTTGAGTATATTTATAAGTTGCTCTTTTGTAACTTTTTGTTTTTGTGGCGTAGCAGATGAGTATTGTGAGATTAGATTCATAATATAATCATAATCAATAACCGCACTAGCAAACAAAACAAACTCGAAATCAAGCTGTTCTAACTGCTCAATATGATTGTCACTTTTACCTTGTTGCTCTTTTAGTTTTGAGGCAATGTCAAGATATGCACCTCTGTATGCTCTTGTCGTGTCTGTTGGTATAATATTTTCTATGGTTTGCTTTTGCTCGTCACTTAAATCAGTATATTGTTCAAGGTTTGTTTTTAACTTTTGCACCTCTTTAAATTTTTTTATAAACTCTACTTTGGCACTATCTCCTTTTAGATTTACAACTTCAGATGGATTAAACTCTAAACCTTGTGAGTGCATAAACTCCTCTAACTCTTTTGTGGCATCTTGTAATTTTTCGATTATAGCAGGAGCAGGTTCGACTAACCATATCTCTTTTGGTGTTTTAGTGCTTGTGCCGCTAAAGAGTGCTATGGCATCATCTACCTCTTTTTGCTGTGAGCGAAAATCTAAAATATTACCATAAGGCTTAGAGCTGTTTAAAACTCTATTTGTTCTACTAAAAGCTTGTATAAGTCCGTGATATTTAAGATTTTTATCAACATAAAGAGTATTTAAATATGACGAGTCAAAACCAGTCAAAAGCATATCTACAACTATAACGATGTCTAGTTTCTCACTCCCAGCTAAATCACTGTTTGAAAACTTTTGAGATTTTATCCTTGTTTGAACATCTTGATAGTAACTGTCAAAATTGTTTATGGTGTGATTTGTTTTAAATTTTTTATTATAGTCATCTATTATTTTTACAAGTGCTTCTTTTTTTCTATTTGGTTCTATTTTGTTATCAAATCTCTCTTGCTGCAGATCTTCTTGGAGTTGTTTTATATCTTTATCTCCATTTGCTGGAGGTGAAAAGAGACAGGCTATATTTAAAGCGTGTTGCTCTTTTTTAAATAGTTCATAAAACTCTATTGCATCATTGATTGAACTTGTGGCAAAAATAGCATTAAATTTTCGCTCATTGGTTGCTTGATTATGTTTACTAAGAATCGCTTCAACAACTGCTTTTTTAGGAACTATACCATTTTTTGGTTTTTTATCTGGTTTAAAATAGTCTATATGAAACCTTAAAACATTCCCATCATCAATAGCATTTGTTATAGTATATGAATGTAACTCTTTATCAAAAATATCTTCTGTGGTTTTTAGAGTTGCCTCTTCTCCCTCTATAGTTTTATAAGTAGCATTTTCTTTTTTTATAGGAGTTCCTGTAAAACCAAAAAGTTGATTGTTTGGAAAAAAATCTCTGATAGCTTTATGGTTCTCTCCAAATTGACTTCTATGACACTCATCAAATATAAAAACTACTCTTTTGTTTGCAAGAGGTTTTAGTCTCTCTTTATAGTTGTTTTTATTTGTGCTATCTAGTGCAATTCCTAGTTTTTGGATAGTTGTAACTATCACTTTATCACTATAATCATCTGATAGCAATCTATTAACCAATGCTGATGTATTTGTGTTTTCCTCTACACACCCCTCTTGAAACTTGTTAAACTCCTCTCTTGTTTGTCTGTCTAAATCTTTTCTATCTACTACAAAAAGTATCTTTTGTATATCTTTATTGTTTTTTAAAAGTGTTGAAGCTTTAAAAGATGTAAGAGTTTTACCGCTTCCTGTTGTGTGCCAAATATAGCCATTGCCACGATTATCATTTATACACTCTACGATAGCCTCAACTGCATATATCTGATATGGTCGCATTATAAGGATTTTTTGTTCTACCTCTACTAATACCATATAAGAGCTAATTGTTTCACCTAATTTGCATTTAGATAAGAAGCTTTTTGTAAAATCATCAAGATATGATATTTTATTGTTATCTTTATCTGCATATTGATAAATCGGTAAAAATCTCTCTTCAGAATCAAAATTAAAATGATTATTGTCATTGTTTGCAAAATAGTATGTATTTGTTTTGTTTGAGACGATAAAAAGTTGCATAAAACAAAGCAAGGTATTTGTATATCCATTGCCGATATCATTTTTATAATCCACAATCTGCTCCATAGCTCTTTTGGGACTTACTTCAAGAGTTTTAAGTTCCACTTGAACAAGTGGCAGACCATTTATCAAAATGATTACATCATATCTATGAAATGAGTTATTTGTATTTATTTTTAGCTGATTTATAACTTCAAAAGAGTTTTTGCACCAATCTTTTATATTAACCAATGTATAATATAAAGGCGTCCCATCTTCTCGCTCAAAATTCTGTTTTTCTCTTAAAAATTTTGAATTTTTAAAAACATCTGGGCTAATAATATCTTCTAATAGTCTATTAAATTCACTATCTGTTAGTTTTACTCTATTTAACTCTTCAAACTTATCTCTAAAATTTTGTTCTAGCAAATTTTTATCTTTTATATCTTGTCGATAAATATATTTAATCTCTTCTAATTTCTTTATAAAATCTAATTCTATTTTATGCTCTTTTATTTTCATAGCTAACCTTAATCTTGTTACTATTATTACATCATTTCAGGCACTTATAACGGCAAAATAGCTAATGGCACGTTTAGGGCTCAGCTTCACCGTTGTACGTTTCCGCTCCGCGGGAACGTACAACTATTTTTTAAGCTTCTTAACCGATTAACACAATGCTCTCTCTTGTAAAATTTTTAAGTAATGATTTTTGAAACATTTAATGACTTCTGATTACTTTTGCCTGCTCTAGTTCCCAATACTCCATCTTAAAGCTCTCTTTTTCGCTTATACTTTTATATCCGCCCAGCTTATCGGCTTTTAAGACGGCAAGCATTGTGTGCGAGACTATGTCATCAATAATTGCAGCCTCTTTATCATTTTTACCGAAACTAACTACTCCAAAATCTTTAATAACCGCATAGCATGGTGCGGGATTTAAGGCTATTTCATTTGTGGCATATTTATTAAAATAGGTTTTGTATCGCTCTTTAAATTTTTCTACCGCACTTTCAATGTCATGATCTTCTAAAATAAGCGGTACTCTTTTAGTTCTTATGATATGCTCAGGTGTTAAAACCCCGCGTGATGCAAAATCTTGTAAATTTGGTTTAGAAGCGTAAGTGCAGGCTAAATCTGACCGATTTATCTTTAAGACGACATCATAACCTTTTTCTCTTGCTATAATCTTTTGCAAAGCATCGATATCAAATACTTTATCCTTGCAATCCCGCCTTAATCCTATAGTTGCGTTTTGTTCTAAAAAATCTTCGGCCACATTAACGGCATCTATCATCTTTGTGTATGATTTTTTAGCATTATCATCAAATGTAAATATGCCGTGATTGTGTAAAATGATTCCTTTACATGTAAACCAGTCCAGATCACTGGCCATCTCATAAATAGTATGGGCTAAAACAAACCCCGGCATAACGTAAGGAATGATTAAAAAATCGGGATACAGACGCTTTATATATTCTTTGCCGTTTTTAGAGTTTGATATAGTAACGATAGCATCGGCATGAGTATGGTCAACGAATTTAAAAGGTATGATAGCATGTAAAATAGCTTCTACTGAAGGATTTGGCGCAGATTTATCAAGCATTGCGGCTTTTTGTGAAGCAACCATTTCGCTATCGCTTAAATTTTCCAATTTAGCCATATCTTGCAACGATTTAAGCCGCACCGGAGCAAAGCCCTCGGCTTTTATATTAACCAAGTCCCATCCGCTGCCTTTAACATAAAGAATCTCTTTGGCACTTTGAAAAATCTTAACTGAAGTATTGCCGCCGCCATGAAGCACCAACTCATCACTTTTTCCCAAAAGATTTGAGGTATAAACTCTTAAACTCAAATCATCTGTATATTTTTGTGCTGTCTTATCATCATATAAATTTTTCAATCTTTAACCTAAAACTTCAAGTTCGTCTGTATATTTTTTAGCACAATAAGACTCATAACTGCTTTTATATATCTTGTAATGCTCAGAATGTTTATGTCCGTTTAATGCCCTCTCATCTCGCCATGTTTCAACCGCTATAAATTTTTCAGGTTGATTTTTATATTGAAAAATCTCATAAAACATACAGCCCTCTTCTGATTTTGATGGTTTTACCATGGCACTTAAGAGCTCTTTCATTTTTTCTATACTTTGGGGCTTTGCTATAAATGTAACTCGTTTTGTTATTGTCATCATCTCTCTTTTGTTATAAAATCAATAAAAAATTATTGTACCTTTTACGCATAGGTGTTTAATCATCAACTCATCTTACATGTAAATGTTAAAAAGAATTTCACTTGAAAAAAATCAAGTGAAATGTCATATTACATCTGCTCTCTCATTTTTACAAGATGCTGCATATAAGCATCCATATCAAGATCAGTTTTTCTAGCAACACCATCTTCAATAGCTGCTTTTGCAACAGCGGCAGCTACCCACGGTAAAACTCTCTTGTCAAATGGTGAAGGGATGATATATTCCGGTCCAAAAACCATATCGTCTCCTCTGCCATGTGCTTTTTTTACATAATCGGGCACATCTTCACGTGCTAAAGCAGCCAATGCTTTTGAAGCTGCCATCTTCATATTTTCGGTAATTTTTGTAGCTCTAACATCTAGTGCGCCGCGAAAAATTTGAGGGAAACCAAGTACATTATTTACCTGATTTGCAAAATCGCTTCTGCCTGTGCCGATAATAAGATCCGGCCTAGCTTCTTTTGCGATAGACGGCATAATCTCAGGCGTAGGATTTGCACATGCAAAGATAATAGGCGTAGTATCACTCATGGTTTTTACCTGTTCAGGCGAGATTAAACCCGGTTTTGATAAACCAAGAATCATATCTGCTCCTTTAATCGCATCATCTAATGTTCTATCGGGTGTATCAAATGCAAACTCCTGCTTGTATTTGTTAAGATCATCTCTGCCGCTATGAATAACCCCTTTTGAATCAAGCATAGTAATGTTTTTAACTCCTAAAAGTTTATACATCCTAGAACATGCTATCCCTGATGCTCCCGCACCAATTACAACAACTTTTAAATCTTTGGCCTCTTTACCGCTCATCTGTAAGACATTAATAAGCCCTGCGGTTGTAATGACGGCGGTTCCATGCTGGTCATCATGAAACACAGGTACATTGCATATCTCTTTTAATCTGTCTTCAATCTCAAAACATCTAGGAGCTGAAATATCTTCAAGATTAACACCGCCGAAACTATCTGCCATCGCAGCAACAATTTGTATAATCTCTTCCGTATCTTTTGTATTTAACTCAATATCAACGGCATCAACATTTGCAAAAGCTTTAAATAAAACACCTTTCCCCTCCATAACGGGTTTACCTGCTAAGTGACCGATATCTCCAAGACCCAAAACAGCTGTACCGTCAGTTACCACGGCAACTAAATTTCCCTTATTTGTGTAATCATACGCCTTATCGATATCTTTTTCAATTTCAAGACATGGGTAAGCAACACCGGGGCTATATGCCATGGCCAACTCTTTTTCCGTATTGCAACTTTTAGTTAAAAGTGTGCCGGTCTTTCCGTTTGTGTCAAATTCACTTTGTGCCTTGTGATAGTCTAGCGATTCTTGCTTAAAATTACTCATCTATTCTCCCTTATTATTGTTTATCTCCTATTATATACAAAAATAATAAATAGCAAACTTTTTTGAACTTGCTATATAAATATAATACCGATTTATTAATCTTTTTTAAAAATGGTGCATGCTTTTAAAAGCTTTTCTAGATCTTTTATTGCCAATTTTCCTTTTTTGGCTATGAGTATTCCCTCTTTTTTCAGGTTTGAGATTTCAGTAGTGACAATAGATCGTACTGAACCTATAAGTTCAGCCATGCTCTCATGCGTTAAATCGCCGACAAGCTCAACCGGTATCGGCTCCTCTTCTTTTAAATATCCATTGTTAATTCCCCGCAAGATAAGCTTTGCCAGCCTTGTCTTAGTGTCATAAAACACAATATTTTCACTAAACTCTTCCAGCTCTTTGATTTTAGATGCCAAATATGAGAAAAAAGCTCTGTTTAATTCATTGTACTGTCTGATATATTGTCGCATCAGTTTAATATCTATTTTTAAAACATCGGCAGACTCAACAACCACAAACTCAACATCATGCTCCCTGCCGTCAAGCAGCGGCAATATATCAAACACGTCACCCTTGCAATTTAAAAAAAGAGCTAATGTTTTGCCGCTTTTTATATCCATCTTCGTCATCTTAATTTTACCTGCTGTAACTACAAAAAAATATTTGTCTGTTTGGGCATAGTCAATTACTTCTCGTTTTTGGTAATTAAATTTTTCAAAAGAGTTAGATACTGTCATCAAATCTTTATGTTGCATATTTTTAAAAATTAGTGAAGATTTTAGTGCATAGAAAATCGCATCATGCCCCATACGGTTTGTTCCTTTTTGCTTGCATTATATCATACGGATGGCAAAACCTTATGTTAAATAAATAGCTTTATTAGTTAGCATGATTTATCAGATAGCTTAAAACCTTTTGATGGTTATTTGCCTGTGCAAGATCAGGCGGTGTTGCTCCATACTTGTTTAGCAGTTTTATCTTAGCGCCTTGTGAGATTAGGAATTTTACAACAGACAACTGCCCGTTTGATGCTGCCCAAAACAAAGGTGTATCTCCATTGTCATCCTTTGCATGAATATTAACGCCTTGTAACATTAAAAATTTTAAAACTTTTAAATTTCCCCCAAAAGCCGCATTAAAGACGGCAGTAGAGCCGTTATAATTTTTTGCATGTATATTTGCACCATGTGAGATAAGAAACTTTATCACTTTAACACTATTGGTAGCGGAGGCATTATATAACGGTGTATTATGAAAAAAATCCCTGCTATGTATATTTGCACCATGTAAGATTAAAAGTTTAATCACTTCCAGGCTGCCGTGTGGTGCCGCTGCTATAAGAGGAGTCTGCCTGTATCTATTTTTGGCATTTACGTCCACACCCTCAGATAAAAGCTTTGTGAGTTTTGTAATATTGTTATCTGCTATAGCTTTAAATAATTGCTTTTTTTTGCTTAATGTGATGTGAGTCGTTGGTTGAGCTTTAAAGTGTTTTACCTCTCGTGCATTTTTAGCTTGTTTGATAATGCTATTTTTTTTAGAGATTATTGTGGGCATTTTTAAAAATTTTATTGTTTCCTGCTTTTTTGGTGCATTTTTGTGAATTATCGGCTCAATGGTAGGTGTCGGCTGAAGTACAGCCGGCAAACGCTTATGTACTTTTGGCTTCTTAGTTGCTTTTAGCACCGGTTGTATCAATGTTTTATTGTAAATTCGTTCAGGGTAACTACTTTTATAATATCGCTGCAGTGCATGCAATACACTTGTCAAAATCGGTGAGGTATTAAATGGCTTTACAACGGTTACATAATATTTACCAGACATACGATATGTACTCTTAAAATGCCACTTGTGCGCCAATACATGTAACGTCTTATCACCGCTAATGATATCTCGCAATTTATTTAAAGCGGTTTTAGCCTGTAATTTTGTTACGAATGCTCCAACCCGTATCTCGGTAAAATACTTCGCATCAAGCAAGGTAGCCATCACAAGCAAACCTGTTATCAAAAAAGCAAAACGTCTCATCTGCCACCTTTTGGTTAATAAATTAAGAATATTATTAAAGCATCATTATATCAAATTCTGGTAAAAACAAAATGCAAGAATATAAACCATGTCACAGGCATGGTCTATCATGTCCGCAAAATTAAAAAAGCTAAAACACATTAAAGCCTACAATATCAAAACTTCACCCATAAAAAAGATTTTAAATGGACAATATGAAAAAATATGACAAATGGAATAAGGTCAAAAAAGACCCGATCCACAAAAAGAAAACTCAGAGGAGCGTTAGAAATGCCGCGCCGGCTTGAAAAATACTATCAAGGATTGATAATGAACGAAGAAGTAGAATTTGATTTTGACAAGATTTTAAAAGAATTTATCCCTGTCAAGACGACTCTTGTGATTCGTCCAGTGACGAAGTATCAACGGTGGAGTTAAATTCAGCAGTTTTTCGTAAGAAATATTATAAAGTTTAACATTGTGTGGTTAGAAAAAAGTTAGAAAATTTATTTCTTAATTTTTAAAGATACCGTATTTTAGGGGATTTTGAAGGTTTTAAAGTGGCTCCGGATACTGGATTCGAACCAGTGACCAAGTGATTAACAGTCACCTACTCTACCGCTGAGCTAATCCGGAATCTGTTTTTATGGTGGACAGAGAGGGATTCGAACCCTCGGTACCGTTACCAGTACGCATCCTTAGCAGGGATGTGGTTTCAGCCAACTCACCCATCTGTCCGCAATTGATTTTTAATATTTATGGTGGACAGGGTGGGATTCGAACCCACGGAGGTATGACCCTCGCTGGTTTTCAAGACCAGTGCATTCAACCAAGCTCTGCCACCTGTCCACTAATATGATGAGATAAAACGATGGAGGTGCCACCCAGATTTGAACTGGGGATAGAAGCTTTGCAGGCTTCGGCCTTACCACTTGGCGATGGCACCAGTTCGCTTTTATTATTATTCATGGTGCCCGGAGCCGGACTTGAACCGGCACAGTGTTGCCACCGAGGGATTTTAAGTCCCTTGCGTCTACCGATTTCGCCATCCGGGCAGATTTTGTGTCTTAAATTATTATGGAGCGGGAAACGAGGTTCGAACTCGCGACCCCGACCTTGGCAAGGTCGTGCTCTACCACTGAGCTATTCCCGCATATATATCTATGATATAGGGTCGGAAGTATATCGAAAAAAAGGATTTATGTAAAGAGTTTTTGTAATATTTTTTAAAAATGATATAATCACGGCAAAATATCAACTGATTATTGCCAATCATAATGAACTTTCTTCAATATGATTGGCAAGGCACCAGAAAAAAAGGATTTATATGCGAAGCGATATGATAAAAAAAGGATTTGACAGAACCCCTCACCGCTCACTACTACGTGCGACAGGGTTAAAAGATGAAGATTTTGATAAGCCGTTCATTGGCGTTGCAAACTCTTATATAGATATTATACCTGGACATTTTTTTCTACAGGAATACGGTCGTATCGTAAAAGATGCCATCAAAGAAGCAGGCGGCATTCCTTTTGAGTTTAATACCATAGGAGTTGATGACGGCATAGCCATGGGGCATGATGGAATGTTGTACTCTTTACCTTCAAGAGAGCTAATAGCTGACAGTATAGAAACTGTCATGAATGCGCATAAGCTAGATGCTATGATTTGTATCCCAAACTGCGACAAAATTGTTCCGGGTATGCTTATGGGTGCGCTTAGAGTTAATGTTCCAACCATCTTTGTCTCAGGCGGACCGATGAGAGCCGGACACAAAAAAGATGGAACGCCTATTGATCTCTCAACTGCCTTTGAGGCTGTCGGGCAACATGCCGAGGGTAATATGAGCGATAGTGAGCTATATGAGATAGAATGCGAAGCTTGTCCTAGCGGGGGAAGCTGTTCTGGAATGTTTACCGCAAATTCTATGAATACACTGTGTGAGGCTATGGGTGTTGCACTGCCTGGAAACGGAACCGTACCGGCTATGACCCCCCAACGTATAGAGATGGTAAAAACAGCCGCTAAGCGTATAGTAGAGATGGCAAAATCAGAAGATAAAAAATGGAATATACGAAATATTTTAAATGAAAAAGCGATTCACAATGCTTTTGTAGTAGATATGGCCATGGGAGGCAGCACAAATACGGTTTTGCATATGCTCTCAATTGCCAAAGATGCTGAAGTGGATTTTAATATTAGCCAGATTAACGATATAGCAGAACATGTAGCAAATATCGCTAAAATCTCTCCATCCCTTGCAACGATACACATGGAGGATATAGACAAAGCCGGCGGAGTAAATGCGGTCATGAAAGAGATAAGCAGACGAGGAACTGCTTTACAAACAGACGCCTTAACGGTAACGGGTGAAACTATCGGTGAACGTATTAAAGATGCTGTTATTAAAGATTTATCGATTATCCATACCAATGAAAATGCTTTTTCTCAAGTTGGAGGTCTTGCGATACTGTTTGGTAACTTGGCACAAGAGGGAGCGGTTATCAAAGCTGCCGGAGTAATTACGCAAATGCGGAGTTTTAAAGGCACTGCAATATGCTTTAACTCTCAACAAGAAGCCATAGACGGCATCATGGCTCATAAAGTAAAAGCCGGCAACGTCGTGGTAATACGCTATGAAGGACCAAAAGGAGGTCCCGGAATGCAGGAGATGTTAGCACCGACGGCTTTAATTCAGGGTATGGGGTTAGGAGAGAAAGTCGCCCTCATCACAGATGGGCGTTTTTCAGGTGCTACGCACGGTGCCAGCATAGGACATGTTTCGCCTGAAGCGGCTGAGGGTGGAGTAATTGGACTGGTAGAAGATGGAGATGAAATAGAGTTTGATATTGATGCTCATATTCTTAATCTAAACGTCAGTGATGAAATACTCGAAAAAAGGCGTGAAAAATTTGTTCCGCATAAAAAAGAGATCAGATCCAAATGGCTAAAGAGATACAGTTTGCTTGTATCAAATGCATCAAACGGAGCGGCTTTAAAAACTGAACTTTAAAAAAAAATAGTTTAGCCGATTTAGTTTATATGAAAACAATTTTACTTATTTTACTTACAATTGTTCTAGCACATGCTAAAGCACCCTTTTGGGTGCAGGTTATTGCTGTAAAACATCCATCATCTTTAACAAAACAGTTTTTAAGTAAAACAAAAAAATGTTATAAAAATTATCACATAATAAACCAAAACGGGTATGAAAAAGTATGGCTGGGTAAATTTAAAAATGCTACGACTGCCGTTAATGCAAAGCATTTTTTTCAAACCTGTTTATCAAAAAATGCTTTTGTAACCTCAGGATATATTCCAAAAAAATACAAAAAATACAATTTGGCAGAAGCTAGGAAAAGTGCCCTATTAAAACCAAAAAAGATTAAAAAAATACCCTTTTCACAAATTATGCAAATAACAGCCAATACAGTTTCTCTGCGGATAAATACAAAATCCCTTACACAAACAAAAGCGCAAAATATACAAAATCCAGCTGTTAAAAAGCACGCACCAGTATGTACAAAACAGCAATTAAGAGAGTCTGAAATAGCATCTGCCATAAAATTTTATAGACATTCAAAATATTATAAATTTAATTCCCGATAAGTCTTTCTTTATCTAAAAATAACAAATCAGCGGAGAAATTTTTACTTACCATTGTTTGTATATCTTCAAGAAGCTCAAAGGCGTTTTCTCCATCTATCGGGTAGCTTGTAATATACGATTCTATGTAAATGGCAAAAAATTCTTCAAACATATCTTTTACAATCATAGCGCCATATTTATCAGTATATGGCAAAAGAAAAAAATAATGATTTTCGTAATTTACAACTGCGTCAGAGAGTCTTAAAAACTGCTCCAGACTGCTACTTATCAACTCTTGTGAAAAATCTGCAAAATTGCAGTATAAAATACTCATGCTCTCAGCTCTATTATCATCAATTCTCTTTGCAAATCCGATATTAAGCGTTATAAGCGGGATAATGTCATTAAAGCTAAATCTCACGCCTGCCATTTTATCTCCTTTGCCGCTAGTATATATACTACTTGCTTACAAAATGGTAAAAGGTTCGATTTCGCTTCGCGATATTAGAGCAGATGCTTTGACATGTATATCATCCATCGATATGTCGTAAACGGCATCTTTGTCTGTTTTACAGTAGGTAAGCACAATGCGCGCCGCTAAGTTTCTATCATTTTGTGTTGCATTTTTGCTAAGCAGCGCATGAGGACCTGCGATATCTTCAATTTTTATATGCAAAAATTTATCATTTGATATAGCCTGAATCTTGTCATTCTCCTCCCTATTGCGGCCGACAACTAATTTTGCACCCTCCGGTAAACGTAAATGACGACCATATTTTAATACAATGATATCCTTTTTTTCAAATGTATCATATGCTATAAAATCTCTTATTTTTTTAGAAAAATTTTCATCGGTGAGCAAACATCCTCCTCCCGGGCTTTCAAAATCACTCAATCCTATCTCTTTTGCCAACTCCATCTGCCTTTTGCGGCTTCTGCCCATGATACCTTCGAGTTTTTCTCTGTCAATTAGTCCCTCTCTTTCGGCAATAGTAGGTTCTAAAAGCTTGGCAGACATTGGTCTAAGCAACAATCCGTCGCAGTTACTCTCATTTAAAACAGTTTGCAGGGCATCTTTATTTTGGCTCATCGGGCGTTGTCCCAGTACCTCTCCACTGATTAGAAAACTAGCCCCCTCATCTTTCATTATGCGCTTGGCTACCTCAAACATCTTGGCATGACAGTCGATGCATGGATTAAAATGTTTCCCGTATCCATATTTTGGAGAAAACAACACATCTTGCAGGTATTCATCTTGAATATCTACAATACGCAGTTTTGCACCGACTTGTTTACACATGCTTTGCATATGCTCTTGTCTATCTTTTGTTGCTCCAAAGCCGGTATTTATATTACATGCAATCACATCAATTCCTTGATCAATTACTAATTTCATAGCAAGGGTAGAATCCAAACCACCGCTAAAGAGTGCTATCGCTTTTATATTTGACATTAATTTTCCTTATTTGATTCGCCTTTTTTTAATATCGCAATTTTATCACGAATTTTACGTATTTTGAAAGCTTTTTGCTCAAATGATATATCTTGTTGTAGTTGTACTTTATTAAACTCTTTATTATAATAATTAATAAGGAAAGTGGCAAGTTCTTTTTTTAATTCTTCATAATTTTCAAAAGGGATAATCTCATCATCTACTAAAACAGCCATCAAAATAGATGACTTGACCTCTCCTTTTATCGCTAAAGCCAATTCTTGTGCATGAAATCTAAATTGACCTGGATCAATAACTTCTATAATCTGGTTTAAAAATTCAGGATGCACAAGTATAGTTTTTATGATTGAAAGCTCCCAGATATCTTTATAAGATGACTTAAAATCCGTCTTATTTATATTTCCTGTTTTGGCAATCTTAACAAAAGCAGGATTTAATCCAAACTTTGAAGCTGTATATATCTGATATTCCTCCTGCAAAAGAGGTGAGAGCGTTTTAAGATAGCCAAGAACCTCTTGTAGGGCTCTTTCTTTATCTTTGGGATTTTTTAAATCATACCGTAAAATTATCGTATCTATCACAAACTCTATAAGAGGGTGCGCATGCCTAAAGAGAACAGCTAACTCTTGAGATTTGCCATGATGCACCATATCTGCCGGATCTAAACCATCTTTAAAGATAACAACCCCTCCGTCAATCCCTGAAGCACTTAGCATTTTCGATGCTTTAAGAGCTGCATTTATGCCGGCATTATCGCCATCATATGCAAGGATGACTTTTGCGTCAGATTTACGAATAGATGGCAGATGTTCACCAGTCAGCGCTGTTCCAAGCGTTGCGACTGCTTGAGTAAATCCTGCTTGATGAAGCATGATGACATCCATATATCCCTCAACGATTATTATCTCTTTTTTAGCGTAGATACTCTGTTTTGCTAGATGGTAGGCGTAGAGCAGACGAGATTTGTTAAAAATTTTTGTCTGAGGAGAGTTTACATATTTAGCCTGATGACCGCTAATAGTGCGACCTCCAAAACCAACCAAATGTGCACTTGCTGAATATATAGGAAAGGTTATACGTTCTATAAATCTTGCATAAAGGCGTGTGTCTTGCTGTCCTATGGCTCCAAGCTCTACTGCTTCGGCGGTGCTAAACATATTTTTTTGTATAAATTCTATGGTTTGATTGGATGAGGGAGCATAGCCTAACTCAAATTTTTCTATGCTTGATTCAAAAATACCGCGTTCTTGAAGGTATGCGAGTGCTTGATTGTTGTGAGTTAGTAGTATTTGATAATACTCACTTAGCTTCTCTAGAAGTTTAGAGTGCTTTTTTTGCTTACCCGCTTGTGTATATTGAAGTGAAAAATTGTATTGACTAGCTAGTTTTTCAATAGCCTCAGGATAGTTTAACTTCTCATAATCCATAACAAAACTGATACTGTCACCGCTTGCCCCACAGCCAAAACAGTGATATATCTGTTTTGACGGACTTACAACAAAACTCGGTGATTTTTCATCATGAAAAGGGCATGGTGCTTTAAAATTAGCTCCACTTTTTCTAAGCTCTATGTATGAACCTATGACATCAATAATGTCCAATCTACTCTTTAACTGCTCTATCGACTCGTTTGATATCATCTTTATTAGCGCATATTTTCATAAACAAGCGGTGCTTCCCACTCCATAGATCTAACAGCTTTAATAACCTGCTGCAAATTATCAATCTGTTTTGATTTTACTCTAATACAATCACCCTCTATAGCAGTTGTTACTTTTAATTTTAATTTTTTAATCTCAGCAACTATTTTTTTTGCCTCTTTTGCTTGTATATAATCAACAACCTTAAAAGTTGCTTTTCTTGTATTGTTGGCTGCGTTTTGGATTTTTAATTCTTCAAGAACTTTTGAGGATAGCCCGCGTTTTAAAAGTTTAGAAATCACTATATCTTTTAGTGCGTCTAGTTTATTATCGCTTGATGCCGTCAATATAAGCAGTTTATCTTTCTCTTTATAATTGATTTCATACGGTGTACCTTTAAAATCATATCTGTTTGCTACTTCACGATCAGTCAGATTAATCGCATCTTTAAAAGCCTGTAAATCTATTTTTGCCGATATATCAAAAGAGTATTCTTTAGCCATTGTCGCCCTTGCTATAAACTTTTAGCTAATTATACCAAGTAATTTGCCAACAAAGCTCATTCACCGATTATAATATTTTTTATCAGACCCGTAGTATCTTTACCCTCTTGTTCAAGATTATATATCTCTTCATATGCTTTTGCTATCTCGTCAATAGAGCTTTTCTTTACCGGCTTATACATTGCAATATAGCCATCTTTTTCAGGCTTTACGCTGACATAAGCTATAGACCAATAAAAATCACCGTTGCTTTTAAGATTTTTTGAATATCCTTTCCATGTCTCACCGTTTGCGGTTGATGTTCTCATGCATGTAAATAAAGTACGAGGCATTTTTGGATCCAATATCTCAGCATAAAATGCGCCTATCAACTCTTTTTTATCAAAACCGGTAAAATTAACAAACACTCTGTTTGCATATGTAATATATCCTTCGTTGTCTAGCTCATAGATAAAGTTGCCTGCCTGCAACTTAGCCTCTTTGCCCGTCGGCTCTACTTTTAACATAAGATATCCTTATAGTTTTTGAACATACTATAACAACTTATCTTTAAACCAGATAAAGAACTTTAAAAATTCAATCCGTCATCAAATCCTGCTAAAATATTTGGATTAAAATATCCCATTATACCACTTTTGTTTCGTAGGATCTCTATATCTTGTTTTGGAGCTACGCCTTGCGGACATACGGGTACACATTCATTACATAGCGTACAATCATAAATACCGTTAGTTTGAATCGCCTCTATAGTTGGTTTTATATCTTTTTGTCTGATGTCATTTACATATCTGAGTGCCCTTGTAAGCGCAAAAGGACCTATAAAATCTTCATTTACGGCGTAAACGGGACACGCGCTAAAACAGGCAGAACATAAAATGCAGTCGCTTTGAAGTTCATTTCTTTTTGCATCTTCCCCGCTTACATGCAAGGCTTCTTCTTTTGGTAATCCCCATGCTTTAGCTATTTTATTAAACGCTAATGCCCTATCCATATCTACTGCCAAATCGCGCAATACGGGCATATTGCGAAGCGGCTGAATCAGATCATCATTTTTTGGTTTGTATGCGCAAGCCAGCACCTCTTTGCCATTAACTCTCACTGTGCAACTTCCGCAAACACTACTTCTGCAACCTGAAGAAAATGCCAAAGTGGAGTCTATATTTTCTTTTATGTATCCAAGAGCCTCCAAAAGCGTTACACCGCTTAACGGTACTTCATATTCAAATATCTTGTCACTTCTTTGTAGTTTCATTTTCATAGCTGTGCCTTTATAGAAATTTAATTTCATCATTTTCTTGATAACAGATAGTATCCGCACTGTAGTTATCATCTTTGTTTGGCATATCTTCTCTGTAGTGTGCACCTCTGCTTTCTTTTCGCCTTAACGCGGATAACACAACTGTTTTAGCCACTAAAACAATATTTTTAAATTCTAAAAACTCTGCTAGTTCAGTATTGTATGCGAGTTTTGTATTTTTAACTCCCATGTTTTTAAGCTCATCTTGCAATACCTGTATATACTCCAAAGCCACTAGCAATCCTTGCTCATTTCGCTTGACGCCGACATTTGTGTAAAATATCTCCGCTAATTCGGTGCGCTTTTTATAAAAATCTACAGTAGGGTTTGTATTGATCTGACTTGGTATATCTTTATGTTTATCCGCTTTACATGCAGGCATCTCCTTTTTTGTGTAAGCACATGCCGCCTCACCTGCAATTTTTCCAAAAACAACTATCTCAAGAAGAGAGTTTCCACCAAGCCTGTTTGCGCCATGAACCATGTGGTTTGCGCACTCTCCTACGGCATACAAGCCTTGTACATTGGTAGCACAGTTTTTATCAACACAGATGCCGCCCATTGTATAGTGAGCTGCTGGGAGTATGGGAATAAGCTGTTTTGTTAAGTCAATGTTTTCATACAAATCCGCCAGTTTTTTTTCTTGCGGGAGATGCTCGTTTATAAACTTAGCGGACAGATGTCTAACATCAAGATAGATCTCTTCACCCTTTTGCATCTCGTTTGTAATTGCCAAAGAAACTTTATCGCGAGAGGCTAGTTCATCGGTAAAGCGCTTGGCTTTAGAGTTTACCAGGTATCCGCCCGCCCCGCGTGCGCTCTCAGAGATAAGAATAGATGATTTTTTTAGTGCAGTGGGATGAAATTGGATAAACTCCATATTGCTGATTTTAGCACCCGCTCTAAGTGCCGCTGCGATGCCGTCAGCAGTCGAACCTACATGATTTGTTGAGTGTTTGCCATACACTTTTGCATATCCGCCGGTAGCCAGTACAACGCTTTTTGCATGCAACAACTCAACAGTTGATGTTTTTATGTTTAGTAAATATGCCCCGTAAACTTTGCCATCTATTACTGCCAGATCAATTAAAAATCTCTCACTCAACATATTTATGTCATAAGCGTTACATTGATCATAAAGAGTGTGTAGTATCTTAAGTCCCGTATAATCTTTAGCATAACAAGCGCGTACAAATGATGCACCGCCCATTTTTCGTTGCGCTATACCATTATCTCTACTAAAGGGAACTCCTATCCTGTCTAACCATTTAATGGCATCTATTCCCTGCTCACACAATATCCCAACCAACTCTTCATCAGCTAAACCTTGAGCAGATTTTAATGTATCGCTGATATGACTTTGGATACTATCATTAGCCCCAATAGCCGCATTTATGCCACCTTGAGCCATGCATGTCTGTGATCTTGTCGGATATGTTTTGCTTACCAATGTAACATTGGCACCATTTTTTTTTGCATGGATTGCTGCGGTTAACCCGGCTCCGCCACCGCCTATAATTAAAATATCAACCATATTCATATCCTTAAAATTTATACGGCATTATACAAAAGATTTTTTAATGTGGTAGTTTAAATGAAGGTTTACCTCACAAGATGAGGTAACTGTTTTCTTGTTTGTTGTTAGTTGTTAAGCGGCACTTTGATGATATTCTTGTGTAAGTCTTGCAGCTAGAGTAGAGCCTTTTAATGCTAAAGTTACGCCTATTGATAAAAACGCAACCAACTCCAATACTTGTGGAGCGATATGAACGAGTGCTAAAATACCAAGAGCTATAGCACCAAGACCAACCATAAATTGTGCGTCAATGACAACTGACACTGTTTCTTGAAGACGTGTTTTAATATACTCATCCCCGGTACCGGCACCTCTATATCTGTTCATTCGTCCGTCAACACCGCACAAATAAAGAGCCGTCATGCCCAAAACTATCGCATCTGCACCCAACAACACGTTTGGATGAATATGCAGTAATGCTAAAATACCCAAAACCACAGAAACCACTCCGGTTAAAACTTCCATGCCTATGCCGGCTGAAATTAATTTAGGACCTTCAAGTCGCCCTCCGACAGTTTCACTTAAGATATGTTTTTTCTCAACTCCAAGAGCCAATCCTACAAGTATCAATGCAGCACCTATTGCTATAGCGCTAATTGCTACAGCACCCCAAGGAATAATCCCCGCTAATCCGATAACTGCAAGAGCAGCAGCAGCGGTACCGGCCAAAATAACCGGCATATTTCCTACTTCCAATACTTCAAATTCTTTTTTATCCATCTTCTTCTCCTTAAATAAGGTTGTAAACAGTGATTACTGTTTATTGTTGATAAATATACTTTACTTAGCAACTTTTTACAAACAAGAAAACTTGGCTTTAATATCCGCTTAAATAACAGGATCCTTAAAGACAATACATAATTTTAACACTAAGAAGAATATTTGAATGTTTGTTTACTGACATAAAAACTTATACTATTTTAGGCAGCGGCACTTTTTTTTGAGCTTTTGAAGGTCTTTAATCGCTAAAGAACCTCTTTGTCCTACAATAACACCCTCTTGTTTAAGCCTGCTAAGCTCGGTAGTAACTACAGAGCGTACTGAGCCTATAAGCTCCGCTAAGCTCTCATGAGTCAGATTATTTATTAGTTTTACGGGAATTGGCTTATCTTGCAAGGAGCAGGAACTATCCGCATGTCTTAATATTAATTGTGCCAATCTTGTCTTTGTATCACAAAAAGCTATCTCTTCGCTAAACTCTTCAAGCTCTCTCATTTTATCTGCAAAATATGGGAAAAAGGCCCTGTTTAGCTCCGGATACTCAGCAATCCACTGCCGCATCTGTTTAATAGGAGTTCTTAAGGCAACACTATTGGCCGTTGCTAAAAACTCAACATCATGTTCTTTTCCGTCAAGCAGCGGAAGCAGATCAAACATATCGCCGCATTCATATAAAAATAACGCAATACTCTTACCGCTTTGTATATCCATACGCGTCATTTTAAAATTACCGCTTGCCAGCACAAAAGAGTATCTGTCTGTTTGCATATAATCAATAATATCATTTTTACGGTACGCAAACTCTTCAAACTTCCCAGACATGTCACTTAGTATATCTTCTGGCACATCTTTAAAAATCGGCGAGCACTTAAGAGTCGATATAAGAGAATCCAAAGAACTTCCTTTTTGCATAATTTATTTGATTATAGCAACTATAGACTTTTTAAAGTCTTAATATAATACAATAATATCATGGATTCGATTATCACGGCAATTGCGGGCATATACATATTTATCTTTATGGGTTTTATCGCTAAAATGAGTTTAAAACAACAGATAGATGATAAAACAATCACCCTGATAAATATTTATTTTTTACAGGTTTTTTTAACATTTTGGGGATTGTTGCTCCAGCCGGTTAATATAGATTTTCTTTTTGCACCGCTTGCGTATTTTGTTATCATATCTGTTGTCTTGTTTTTTACGATAACAACGGCAAAAATATTTTTTAAAGATAAAAAAGAGCGTTCTATCGCAACAATAGCCGCCATTATAGGCAATACGGGAAATCTTGGCATACCGATAAATATAGCGATTTTTGGCACAGCTTCTATACCCTACACCACAGTCGTAAATCTTGTAAATGTAATTATAGTTTATACTTTTGGCGTATATTACTACTCAAGGGGTAGTTTTACAATCAAAAATTCTTTAATCAATATCTTAAAACTGCCTATTTTATGGGCTGTTATTGCCGCTGTAATGCTAAGTGTGGGCGGATACAGACCGTCTAAAGTAGTTGAAGGCACACTTATGATGGGAGCATACGCATCCATGACGATGCAGCTTTTTTTATTTGGCATCTATCTTTACGGAACAAAGATAAAAGAGATAAACAAAGTGCTGCTCTCTTATGTAAGTGCTGTTAAGTTTATAGTTTTGCCCTTTGTCGCGTTTATCATTCTTTCTCTGCTGCATCTGCCAAGCATAGTAAAAGGTGTAATCTTTATAGAGCTTATGATGCCTCTCGCCGTTGCCAATGTAAATCTTTCATCACTTTATGAATGCTCGCCAAAAGTGGTAACTGTGCTGGTATTTGTTACCTCACTTTTATTTTTAGGCACTATCTTTGCAACGATTAGGATTGTACACTTTCTTTGATGTTTGTTAAAACTCCGTTAATTAGTCTCTCTCTGGACTCTCTTGACGCCCATGCTATATGCGGTGTGACAAAAAGCCTGTTTCTGTTTTTTACATTTAAAAGCGGATGGTGCGGATGCATAGGCTCATTTTCTAGCACGTCCAAACCAAAAAAGATATCTTTTTCATCAATGAGTTTTGCAACATCTTCTTCATTTACAATGCCGCCTCTACCAAGATTTAAGATGACTGCATTATCTTTACATGTAGATAAGCCTTCATAAGCCAGTAAATTTTTAGTAGTTTTATTAAGAGGTGCATGCACGGAGATAATATCGCTGTTACTTAACAACTCTTCTAGCGTGACGCTTTGAAACTCGTCATCTTGATGCTTGCCGCTTGTTGAGTAATAACTAACATCACATCCAAAAGCCCTAGCTGCATATGCAACCCTCTTTCCGATAGCACCAAGCCCTACAATCCCCCACTTCTTACCGCTTATCTCAAAATAAGGATAGGAAAGATCACAAAAAATCTCACTCTTAGACCAAAAACCGCCCTTAACTGCTTCATCATAATATCTTAAATGTCTTGTCAGATAAAAAAGCATGGCAAAGGTATGCTCAACAACGGAATCAGTAGAATATCCGCTTACGTTTTTAATCTTTATATTAAGCTCATCTGCCGCTTTTATATCAATATTGTTAACCCCTGTAGCTGCCACACATATAAGTTTAAGATTTTTTGCCGAGCGCATAATCTCTTTTGTTATGACGACTTTATTGGTTACGATAATCTCAGCATCACTTACACGCTCTTTTATTTGCTGTAGAGTCGTATTTTCATAACGCACTACATCGCCTAGTTTGTCAAATCCGCTTAAATCTGCATCTCCAAATGTTAATGTATCTAGTAAAACTATATTCACCCGGCATCCTTAATGCATGCTATGATATCTTTTGCCTGCTTTAATGCAGCACCCACTTTTCCAAACACCAAAGCTACCGCCATTCGCCTGCCTTTGTGAGACTCCGGTTTACTAAATATCCTGACATAAGAGTTTATGCCAAATGAACTCTCATCGATATCAACAGCAGGAGCAAAAGAATCTTTTTGGGATTTAAATGCCGCAGATACGCCCTCTCCATAAAAAGTAAATCCCAAAGGAAGTCCCAAAACCGCTCTTACATGTAAAGCAAATTCGCTTTGACTTTGGGTTATGAGCGTAACCATTCCCGTATCATGCGGACGAGGACTGACTTCACTAAAATAAACTTCATCTCCTTTTACAAACATCTCTACGCCAAAAATTCCTCTGCCACCCAAGCCGTCTGTTAATGTTTTTGCCATTTGACGCGCTTTTTGCTTCACGGCTTCACTCATGCAAGCCGGCTGCCATGAAAATATATAATCTCCATCTTTTTGCTGATGACCTATAGGCTCACAAAATATGGTCTCTCTACCGTTTCGCGCGGTCAGCAATGTTATCTCATAATCAAAATCAACAAATGCCTCAACTATAAGCTCACTTGCATCGCCTCTTGCTTCTTTTGCCCTCTCCCATGCCATATCAATATCATTGATTGACTTTAGCGTGCTTTGTCCATGTCCGGAACTGCTCATAACAGGTTTAACCACACAAGGGATACCAAGCTGCTTTACCGCTGCACTTAGTTGCTCTTTTGTCGTTACAAATTGATATGCTCCTGTTTTTAACCCCAGCTCCTGCGCTGCAAATTGTCGGATATTTTTACGATTCATAGTTTTATTTACCGCTTGTGCATTTGGTATCACGTTAAATCCAAGAGCTTCCGCTTCAAAGAGTGCGTCAATGCTGATAGCTTCAATCTCAGGTAGGATAAAGTCAGGGTTTTCACGTTTGATAATCTCTAATACCGCATCTTTGTTTTGCATATCTACCACATAACTTCTGTGTGCTACCATCTGTGCAGGCGCATTTTGATATTTATCCACACCAATGACCTCCAACCCTAAGCGCTGCGCTTCTATGGCAATTTCCTTGCCTAATTCTCCAGAGCCCAGTAGCATAATTTTTTTTGAGTTGCTTTTTAGCGGCGATGTAAATTTCATATAACTTTCCTCGCAATACTTTATGTTATAAATATTTTTAAAATATATTGTAGCATACTTACAAATTTATGCTTTAAACTTACTCAGCGTCTCTTGTAGTTTAGTAGCTTCATCCGCTAGTGTTATAGTCGTATTTTCAGCTTCAAGGCGCAGTTGTGTATTTTTTGCCGCAATATCTACCATATCATCCATCACAACGATAAGCTCTTTGGTTTTTTTAGCAATGTAACCGTTGTGCTCAACTACTTCAACAGATTTTGCCGTTGTGGTTGAGAGGTTGTTTTTTGTCTCTTTTGATGAAGATATTAACTCTTGTGCTGAAGCCACAATATCCGTCATATTATTTGTCGTTTGGGACGTACCTTCTGAAATCTCAACAACATTTTGTGTAATTAGGTTTACATTTACGCTAATCTCACTAAGACTTTTTTGAGTTCTCTCCGCTAGCTTTCTAACTTCATCGGCAACAACTGCAAAACCGCGCCCATGTTCACCCGCACGTGCTGCTTCAATGGCGGCATTAAGTGCAAGAAGATTTGTCTGATCGGCTATTTCTGAGATAATCATTAAAACATCTTTAATGTTTTTTGCCTGCTCGGTTAAAGATGAGACCTTTTGTGCAAGATCTTGCTGATATTCATGGCTTTGCTCGATAGATTGTATAACTACATCAAGTTTATCTATCGTATCATCAAGCACATTTGATGTCTTATCTAAGTCATTTGTAACGGCATTAATCTCCTCTTCAACGCTACTTAGTCGTTCTCCTATCTCAGATACCAAAGTATTTACATTTTGTATTTTGCTATCTGTTTGGACTCCGTTTGATGAAAAGCTATCCATCACATTGCGTAAATCGGCGCTTTCTGTTAATGTAAGCGATGATACGCCGACTGCTTCATGCACAGCTTGCTTAAATGCGACAATCATGACTCCAATAGCACGTGATATTTGTGATATCTCATCTTTACCCGGGACTATGACATTACATGTTAAATCAAGATCGCTTGAGACGCACTCAATTTTATTTAAACTGCTTGCAACGCTTTTGTTGATCCCTCTGCCGACTAAAACTATGATAAAAAATACAGCTATCGTAAAGAGCGTATAGCCAACAAGTGTGATAATAGCTCTTGTAGATGAAGCGCTTTGTGCTTTATTTAGTAAAAGAGTATTGTTTTGTGCCATTTTAGCCTCTACCTTGCCTAACAGATTCATACGCTTAGTTAGTAGAGAAAAACACTTCACGCTGCTAATGCCAAATCCTCCAGTTGATGCTTTTTGTTTTGCTATCTCTCTCATAGCATCAACCTGGCTCATGATTGGTGATTTTAATATTTGGTGATAATACTCTTTTATGGTACTGTTTGCCATCGCCATAGAAGAGTTCATAAAAGCATTTTGCTCAGCTACCAGAGTTATCCATTTTGCAAACATACCATGTATAAATTTATTTCGTGCAAAAGTAGAGCTCAAGACCGCCCTTTCTATCCCTGCGCGCTCAGTAGATTTTAAAAAATTTGCGTATGAATCTAGCGATTTTATCAAGTCTGGCGTATTGGCAAGTCTAGCGGTATAAGAGACAATATTTAAAATATCTCTATTTATATCTGTATAATATGATACTTCTTGCTTGACGCCGATTTTCAAGTCATTAATCTGCTTTCTAATTACTGACAAACTATTCATTTGTGCTTCAAGAGCATCGATTTGGTTTTGCAAATAAGCTGGAAAATTATTTAGATTTATAGTTGAGATATAATTTTTAAAATTAGCATATTTTTGATCTGTTAACAATCTTTGATGCGGCAAAGTTTGTGTAAATTTTTTACCCCCTGATGCTAAAAAACCTGCACTCTCACCACGTTCTTTTTGAGTCTCATAAATTAAAGCGCTTAGCTTTTGTGAGAGAGTATTTAATTTTTGCGCTCTAGCAAATACAAAATGATTATTTATCTCTTTGTCAAGTGCTAAAGCAATGATTATTAAAGAAAAAACAACCACTATAAATGTAATAAAATTTAACTTAAACTTAATGCTCACATTAAATCCTTTTTGTATTTTAAAGATAGTATTATACCAAAAATTTGTCAAAAAAGCTATCTTTTGCATATCTAAACAAAAATTGAATCTTGTATCATATCACAATATCTAACGCCTTGGAGATTGTTTTTGTTTGCAGTGTTTTAGTAAAGTCATGTAAAGCGGCTTGATACGCTTTTGTTGTTGAGCCAAAATATCTTTCTTTAAACGTATAGCTTCTGCCTCCTACATGCAAAGAGTTCTCATACGCTTTTATCAAAACTCTCACTACTGCGATATTCATGTATGCGTTATTGTAAACGGTGCAAGATAAAGAGATTTGGATGGAGATTGAATTTTTTGTTTTAAAATCTAAAACGTTAAAACCTTTCTGTAAAATATAATTTTTCAAGACCTCTTTGTAACCGTATGCTTTTTTACCGGACGTTACAAAAAAGTTTAGTGATGATTTTTGACTTATATATCTTTGCTTAACCCTTATTATATCCGTCAGATACAGCAATCTATCAAACTTTACTGTCGCATAACGGCTTAGTTCGTTTACAATACCCAGCGTGCGCTGCATCTGCTTTACAGAGTTCATAAGTCCGGCAAGAGTGCTATAGCGTTTTAGCGCGCCCTCTTTGCTTAGCGCATCATATCTCATATCTATATTTTTCTTTTGACGATTTAGATGCGATATAAGCCCATTCACAAATTTTGTTTTATCAACACGCACTAAAACAACAATACGCTCATAACCTATCTGTGCGACTTGTACCAAAATATAGTTGTTTATGTTAACAGGAGAAGTTTTAGCTTCTACGCTATTAATAATTTTTGTATCTGTGTAATAATTATGCTCTTTTATTTTACTGCTGTATGATGATTTGATTTTAATGCCAAGCGTTGAGATGATACTGCTTAGTGCATTGTTTATCGCATCTTTTTTATCCACTCCTATAGCTGCGGCGTACATGTAACGTCCACTGCTTGAGGGCGGATCTAAAAACCATGACGGCAAAGATACAGGTTTTTGATTTAGCGGTTTTGGTTTATGCGAGCAACCTGCAAATAAAACCGCCAAACTAAGCAATATCGATATAAATAGAGATATTTTACTATTCATCAAGCTGACTTTGCGCTATTTTTTTTTGCCGTATCAACTCAGAGATACGAACTATAGCCACGTCTAAAGCAGGAATGGGCTTATTTACCAGATGATCAGCTTGATGGTAAAGCTCCTGCGCATCTTTTAATCTCCCTAACGCCTCATTTACCACACCCAAATCATAAGCTACAACATAGCTTTTACCATGCAGCTCAAACATAAGACGTTGTAATATCATACGAGCTTTATGCAGGCGGTTTACTTTTATAAACAAGAGTGCATTTTTTAAAGCATCACTTTGCTTATCTGTTGTATCTATTTCAATATCATCTAACAACTTGACCTTAAAATGGACATAATGCGGAGTCAAATCGCTTACAAACTCTCTTGCAATCTGAAGTGAGAGCATATTTAAAGCCTGCGCTTTTGATAAGACGCGTCTGCTTGTATCAAAGGGATATCTTCTATGGCAACTATCTCCGCTGTAATTTTTCAAAAGAGCATCGCTGTAAATAATAGAGCCGGTTTGCACGTTTACGATATTGATATTTGCTAAAAGAGTTGCTTTTGTAACATGACATGTGACGGTGTAAAAACGCCATAAAAGGCATCTTGAACCATCTTTTGAAAAGTTTAAACACTCTTGTTTGTTTTGATAATAGCGTCTTGAAGTAGCATTTTGCATACCAATATCACCGGTAACTAGCGCCTGCGCACCTATTAGTTCACCTATTTTTGTAGCTGTGCGCGTATCTACTAGTTGAGAAGACTGTAGTTTTTGCTCAGCTATTACTTTATTAAGATTTTGCCTGCTTAAAACTGTAAAATAAGGCTTTAAGTCAACACTTTGACTAGCCAATAGCGCCGTTATCTCACCTGAAAGGCCGACTCTGTCATTTTTAAAAGGTACAACGGCTATACGTCTTGCCTTAGCAATAGAAGGTACTTTTGCCGGTGCCAATGTGCTTATATCAACTCTTTGGGAGCAGCCGGCAAACAACATACTTAGTATTGCTATATGCAACAAATAACGCGTGTATAATCTCATCGTTTATCCTCATGGACTTGTGTACAATGGTATTATATTGTATTACGGATTAAATATTTGTCACTTTAGTCAGATATGAGTTAATAATTTTAGTATAAAATACTCATTACACTAAGATAGAGTTATTTTTTAAATTTTAAAGGCATCAAATGTGTGCGATTTTTGGCATCATCGGAAACTATAACTACAATACGGCTAAATCAGCACTTGCTTTAATGAGCCATCGCGGTCCTGATTTTTGCGGCATAATACAAGAAGAAAAACTGTTTTTTGCGCATAATCTTCTACGTATTATGGATAGCTCAAAAAATGCACATCAGCCATATTTACATAAGCATCTTCTAGTCAGTTTTAATGGAGAGATTTATAACAAACAAGAGCTTCAAAAGATACTAGCACATGGGCAAACAGATATCAGTGAAAGCCGGCTCATAGCACTGGCATACTTAAAATGGAGAGAAGATTTTGTTAATCACTTAAGGGGAATGTTTGCCATCGCGATAAAAGATAAAGACAAACTGCATCTGTTTCGCGACAGACTTGGTAAAAAGCCGGTGTTTTTTCATAACGGCAAAAGCTTTATTTTTGCTTCAGAGATAAAAGCAATTATCCCGTTTTTAGAGCATATAACACTAAATAATGATGCGCTTTTGAGTTATCTTTCTTATCTCGCTCCCACCCCGCCGCATACTTTTTTTCAAGGCGTACATAAACTAGCAGCAGGAGAGTTTTTACTGTTTGAAAATGGCAAGATAACAATAAAACGCTATTTTGATATTTTACATGCAAAACCCTCAAATATCACATCAAAACAATCGGCAAAAAAACAGATAAAAGAAGATTTAATGGAGTCTTTACATCTAAGACTCCAAACACCGTCGCCTAAGGCTATTTTACTCTCAGGCGGCATAGACAGCGCATTTATCACCTCTGTTTCAAAGAGTATGGGCTATAAAATAGATACTTACACGCTCGGGTATAATGAATACAAAAATTATGACGAAAGTGATAATGCGCAGCGCTTTGCAAAATCTTTAGGGATTAAAAACCGCGTTATAAACGCTGACAAAACAAGCTTTATGGATTCATTGGATGAAACGCTTCAAATACTTGATGAGCCGTTAAACGATCCTGCCGCACCGTTTTTAAATATACTGCTAAAACATATCAAAGATGACGGATACAAGGTAGTTTTTAGCGGGGAGGGAAGTGATGAACTGTTTTTGGGGTACAGACAGTATTTTGAATATCTTGATATTGAAAAAGCCGCTTCGCTTGCCCATAAAAACTGGCTAAAAAAATATTTTCGTGCAAATTTCTCAATGAACAGAGAGTGGGAATGGTACAAACGTATCTGGGACGGCACGCTGTTATTTAGAACATCGGGCGAAAAATTTACCGACTTACAGCAAAATCTTCTTTTGCGTCAAAATATTAAAGATAATCACTCCTATGAGTATCTTAAAGCATATAGAGAAAACTTTGAAAAAAGTGCTCATAATGATGAGAGTATCTGGTATAGTTATATTGATTTAAATATCTTTCAAGCAGAGCACTTTTTAAAAAAACTCGACCATGTAAGCATGGCTTCATCTATTGAGGCAAGAACTCCGTTTTTAGATCATAAACTGGCTCAAGATCTCTTTAGCATAAAACCCTCAATCAGATATCAAGACAAAATAACTAAATCACTTTTAAAAGATATCGCATCAGAGTATCTTGACCAAAAAACGCTCACAAGAAAGAAAAAAGGATTTTCAACTCCATATATGGAATGGCTTATAGCATCTGGTAAAATATCTTTGATAAATGAAGTAAATGAAAAAACCGGCATATTTAACGACAAAATTTTAAATCAATATATCACACTGGCAAAAAAGGGCAGATTTAAACAGCACACATGGGGCTTGTATGTGCTATCTTGGTGGCTTAAAAAGTGGCTGTTGTAAAGTACCTAATCCGTACTTAATTGTTCTATAATAACGCCGTTATCTTGTAAAAAGCGTGAGATAATTTCTGACTCGTTATACTCATAAGGTGTAGCATATACTATGCGCTTAATTCCGCTGGCTATAAGATTTTTACTACACTCGCTGCAAGGCTCTAATGTAACATATATAGTGGCGCCTTCTATGCTTATTCCCTTTCTAGCCGCCCATATAATTGCATTCATCTCAGCGTGAATCTCGTATGTTTTAGACCATTCGTGATGCTCTTTTGTATATAGTCCATGCCATTGCTCATTGCAGTTTGTGTATCTTGAGGGAGTGCCGTTATATCCTGTGCTTAAAATTCTGCCATCCTTTACGATAACGGCACCGACTTGTTTAGAGACGCATTTTGAAGCACTTGCTATCTCTTTTGCGATATTTATAAAATTATTGTCATTTAACATTTCATCCCTAAAGTTTAATTATGGTATTATATCAAAAAATATTAACCTCGTTATATGAGATAATTTTGGAGCATCAAAAAATGGATATAAAGCAGATAAAAGAACTTATGGATGATTTTGACAACAGTGGTTTGTCAGGATTTAAAATAAAAAAAGATGACATAGAATTAGAATTTTCAAAGACAATTACTACTACTGCCATAACTCAACCGCAAACATTGCCAGCCGCTTCGCTTACAACTCTACCGACACAAAACAATCAGCCCTCCCAAGATGTTAGCGCAGATGCCATACTCTCTCCAATGGTTGGAACTTTTTATGCCGCCCCATCACCTGATTCACCTGCATTTGTAAAAAAAGGTGACACCGTTAAAAAAGGTCAGGTTATAGGGATTCTTGAAGCTATGAAGATTATGAATGAACTTGAAGCAGAATTTGATTGTAAGATTCTTGATGTTTTAGTCAGTGACGGTCAGCCCGTTGAATACGATATGCCGCTGTTTGCGATACAAAAGATTTAAACGATGGCAGAAATCAAGAGAATACTCATAGCAAACAGAGGTGAAATAGCTCTGCGCGCGATACGAACCGTTAAAGAGATGGGTAAAGAAGCTGTTGCCGTTTATTCAACTGTCGATAAAGATTGCCAGTACTTAAAACTTGCAGACAGCGCTATTTGCATAGGCAAAGGAGCAAGCAATGAGAGCTATCTCAACATTCCCGCCATAATCTCAGCAGCAGAGATTAGCAACAGCGACGCAATTTTTCCGGGCTATGGTTTTTTAAGTGAAAATCAAAGTTTTATCGAAATATGCGACCATCATAACATTAAATTTATAGGTCCGACTCCTGAAGTCATGAGCTTAATGAGTGATAAAGCAAAAGCAAAAGAGATGATGACAGCTGCCGGTGTTCCTGTTATCGTCGGTAGTGACGGAGCAATAGATGACATTGAGGTTGCAAAAAAGCGGGCAAAGGAGATAGGATATCCAATCATACTCAAAGCCGCACAAGGCGGGGGCGGACGCGGTATGAGAGTTGTTGAAGATGAGAGTTATCTTGAAAATGCATTTTTAGCGGCTGAAAGTGAAGCAATTACCTCTTTTGGTGACGGTACTATTTATATGGAAAAATTCATATCAAATCCTAGACATATTGAGGTACAGATAGTAGCGGATTCACATGGAAATGTTATACATGTAGGAGAACGGGACTGTTCAATGCAGCGTCGCCATCAAAAACTCATAGAAGAATCACCTGCTGCAATACTAGACGATAAAACTAGAGAAAAGCTACATCAAACAGCCATTAAAGCAGCCAAATATATAGGTTACGAGGGTGCCGGGACATTTGAATTCTTGCTAGACGATCAGATGAATTTTTATTTTATGGAGATGAACACAAGGCTTCAGGTAGAACATACGGTATCTGAAATGGTAGGCGATATAGATTTAGTAAAACTTATGATAGAGGTTGCGGAGGGTAAAAAATTACCAAAACAAAGCAGCATAAAACTCCAGGGACACTCGATAGAATGCCGTATAACTGCGGAGGACCCTATAAAATTCCTGCCATCGCCCGGAAAAATCAACAAATGGATCTCTCCCGGCGGAAAAGATGTACGATTAGATACCCATGTTTATGCAGGCTGTATAGTTCCTCCAACATATGACTCTATGATAGCCAAACTTATAGTACATGCTAAATCAAGATCAGAGGCTATAGCAAAAATGCGCATAGCGCTTAGTGAATTTGAAGTAACCGGTATCAAAACAACGATACCTTTTCATAGAAAAATGATGCAAAATCAAGATTTTATATCAAATAATTTTACGACAAAATATCTTGACGGGTACAACGGATAGTTTTATCTATCTCTTACTATTGACCGGCTGTTTTTGGCAGCCTTATAATTCGGATGTTTGAATTTAATTTTAGCTGCTTGAAATATCTGCTTAAAACCTCTTTTCTTTTTTGCATCATCAACTGATTTATAATCTGTGCTTTTACATGCGATAGCGTTGTTTTAATCGGCTTACCGACTGATTGAAGATAAAAACAGATGAATCCGCCGCTTCCGTTAGGCAGTACCTTAGAAAAATGTCCAGGCTTGATTAATGATAGGATTTTGCCTAGCTGTGGGGATATCGCATCTGGCTTGAAAACTTTTATCTCAGATGCGATTCTGGGCGAATAAAACAGAGGATTTGCTCTTTTTTGTTCTAGATACGTTTTATCTTTCGCGCTGTATATGATTACATTGTAGCTACTCGGCGGCTCAAACTCATGTTTATGTAATTTAAAGTAGTTATGTATCTCATCACTGCTTGGCGCATACATGTGAGCAAATGCGATAGCCTGAAAAAGCTTTTGATTTAAAAGACGCTCTTTTGTCTTTTTTTGAATCTGCTGCACTGTCATGTCATTGCTATTTTGCAAAGCTGTATAAAACTGCTCAACGCTCATATGGTTAATAGCGGCTATCCTTTTGATCTCATTTACAATATCATCTTGTGTAACTGTTATATTTCTCTGCTTTATCTGGATATCTTCAAGCGTTTTTCGTATGAGAAAATCTACGGCCTGCTTTTGACTAAGACCTCGCTTTTGCATAAGAGCAGTAATCTCATAAGTAGTAATTGGTTGATTTTGCACAACAATAGCCACTGCGTCAATCATCTTTGCATTTAAAGAGACGACAGTTAGTATTAAAAACAATATTTTATACATATTAAAGCCTAATTTTAAGTTAAGAGTGATATTTTACCCATTTTTAACCAATGTTAATCTAAAATTAGACACTTACACTAACTTACCCACCAAAAAGGAACACTATGGTTATTACCCGCTTTGCCCCGAGTCCTACAGGATTTTTACATATAGGAGGTTTAAGGACCGCGCTTTTTTCATATCTTTGGGCTAAACACAATGGCGGTAAGTTTATACTGCGCATTGAGGATACAGACCAAAGCAGAAATAACGAAGATGCCGCAAAAGCCATCATAGAGGCATTTAGATGGCTCGGTCTCTCACATGACGGTGAGATAGAGTACCAGTCTAAAAGAACAGATATATATAAACGATATATACAAAAACTCTTAAATGAGGGCAAAGCATATTATTGTTACATGAGCAAAGATGAGCTGGTCAGTTTAAAAGATGAGCAGATAAGCCGTAAAGAGCGTCCTAGATATGATGGGAGATACCGCGATTTTAATGGCATGCCGCCGCCGGGTGTAGAACCTGTTGTTCGTATAAAAGCGCCTACAAACGGAACTATTACCGTTCATGACGGTATAAAAGGCGATGTAGTCTTTAATGTAGATGACATACTGGATGATTTTATCATAGCAAGATCTGACGGAACTCCTACTTATAATTTTGTAGTAGCTATTGATGATGCACTAATGGGCATCAATGAAGTGATAAGAGGAGATGACCATCTCTCAAACACGCCAAAGCAGATAATTATATATGATGCTCTTGGCTTAAAAATACCTAATTTTTATCATGTGCCTATGATACACAACCAAAATGGCAAAAAACTCTCAAAACGAGATGGGGCTACTGATGTTATGGAGTACAAAAAAGAGGGCTATCTACCGCAGGCTCTTCTTAATTTTCTAGTTCGGCTTGGCTGGAGTCATGGCGATCAGGAAATTTTCACTATACAAGAGATGATAGAGATGTTCAATCCAAAAGATATCAACAAATCTGCTTCAATATACAATACTGAAAAACTTGACTGGTTAAACGCACATTACATAAAAAATATGCCCAATGAGCATTTAAAACATTTACTGGAAGATTACGGCATTATCCTTACTTCAAACGATAAGACTGAAATTTTACTTGACACCCTAAAAGAAAGAGCTAAAACACTCCAGGAGCTCGCTTGGCAGATAAAAGATATCCTCACACAGCCTACTTATGAAAATGAAAAAGCATTTAAAAAAGCATTTAAAGGCGATGCTGTAGATATATTGACTGCATTTTCCAATACACTAAAATCAGCACCAAAACCTCATCTTCCCGTAGATTTTCATATTGTTATGCAAAGTATAGTAGATGAACAGGGTATTGGTTTTGGCAAGCTGGGACAACCCCTTAGAATGGCTCTTCTTGGAAAATTATCCGGTCCCGGACTTGATAGCGTTATGGCGGTTATCGGGGTTGATGAAACTATAAACAGGATATCATCAGCAGTATCTTATGCTGCGCAAAATGATTACGCCTGATTTAGCCAGACCATCAATCCTTTTTGAGCATGCAGACGGTTTTGTGCCTCATCAAAGACTATATTGCTATATTGCTCCATAACGGACTCGCTGACCTCCTGCCCTCTGTATGCAGGCAGACAGTGTAAAAACTGAGCATCTTTGGAGGCTTTTTGCATCAGCGTATCATCAACCATATATCCCTTAAAATCTTGTATTCGTTTTTCTTTTTCATCTTCTTGTCCCATAGACGCCCATGTGTCGGTAGTAACAACCGTTGCACCTTTTACCGCCTCTTGTGGGTCATTTAAGATATTGATCTTTGCACCGCTGCTTTTTGCATACATGTAAGCATCTTGTAACACCCCGTTATCAACCTCATAACCTTTAGGAGTTGCGATATTTAACGTAAATCCAAGTTTTGCCGCCAACATAAGCCAAGAGTGCGCCATATTATTTCCATCACCTATATAAGCTACAACCGCATCATCTGCCACGCCGTACTCAATCATGGTCATATAATCTGCTAAAAGCTGTATCGGATGATATGAATCGGTAAGTCCGTTTATAACGGGTACACTTGAGTAAGAAGCGAACTCTTCAAGTTTAGAGTGCTCAAATGTTCTAATCATGATCATATCACACATGCTAGATATCACACGAGCCGTATCTTTTACCGGTTCGCCTCTTCCTAGATGGATATCTCTGCTTGATAGAAAAAGTCCATGCCCGCCGAGCTGATATATGCCCGTCTCAAAACTGACACGCGTCCTTGTCGAGCTTTTCTCAAATATCATAGCTAAAGTTTTTTTAGGCATATACTCTTTATATTCGCCGCTTTTTAGCTCTTTTTTTATTTTTAATCCTAGCTCAACAATCTCTAAAATCTCATCTTTACTAAAATCTTTTAATGTTAAAAAATGTCTCATTAGTCTTTATTCCTTTGTAATATCTCTGCCACCTCTTTTGCGTGGTATGAGATTATGATATCGGCACCTGCCCTTTTAAATCCTGTCATAGTCTCCATCACAACTCTCTCATAATCTATAAGATTATGCTTACCTGCTAATTTTAACATAGCATACTCACCGCTGACATTATATACAGCCAGAGGTAAAGAGATATTTTGCTTAACATCTCTTATAATGTCAAGATAAGCAAGAGCCGGTTTTACCATGAGTATATCTGCGCCCTGTGTCTCATCGGCAACACTCTCAGCAATGGCTTCACGCCTGTTTGCCGGATCCATCTGATAACTTGAACGATCTCCAAATGATGGAGTTGACTCAGCAACATCACGAAAAGGTCCATAGTATCCACTTGCAAATTTTGTAGAATAACTCATAATAGGTAAATTTTCATACCCGTTATCATCGAGCGTTTTACGTAACGAGGCGATAATGCCGTCCATCATGCCAGATGGTGCTATCATATCAGCTCCGGCTTTAGCATGAACTAAAGCCTGAGCTGATGATATCTCAAGCGTTGCATCATTATCTACCGTCTCGTGAACATGATCTATGATGCCGCAATGCCCATGGTCTGTATATTCGCAAAAACATAGATCAGTTATAACAAACATATCCGGATGAGTATCTTTAATTGCTTTTATCGTTTGAGCGATGATACCGTTTTGACTAAGAGCATCAGAGCCTACGGAATCTTTCACATCGGGTATGCCAAATAAAATAATACAAAAAATGCCAAGCTGTTTTAAAACAAAACACTCCTTAACAATCTCGTCTATGCTCATCTGAAAAACACCGGGCATTGACGGCACCTCGTCTTTTATGCCTTTACCGGGTCGTGCAAACAAAGGATATATAAAATCATCTACGCTTACACCGGTTTGACGCACCAAACGGCGAAGATGTGGATTCGTTCTTGTTCTGCGAAATCGTTGAAACATGATAGTACCTTTTATTTTTATTGAATTATACACTATATTGAGCAAAGCCTACGATAAATATAAAACAGTAAATCTACATGTAATATTGATAAATTTTGGCATCTTTTTACAAAAGTATATAAAGTTAAGTGGTATAATATTATAATTTTATCTAGTAAAAGTTTAAATAAATGAATATAAACATATCCCAAGCAGCAAATCTACCATCTTGTTTTGGAGATTTTAAAGTAAAAGCCTTTAAAGAAGGTTGTAAAGAGCATCTAGTCATATATAGGGAAAATCTAAATCAAATACCAATAGTACGGGTTCATTCGGAGTGTCTAACGGGTGATGCGATAGGTAGTTTGAAATGTGATTGCCGTGAGCAACTTGAAATAGGTTTAAAAATGGCCCAAGAACATAACGGTATGGTGATTTATCTTCGTCAAGAAGGTCGTGATATCGGGCTTTTAAACAAGATTAACGCTTATGCTTTGCAAGATAAAGGCTTAAACACCGTTGAAGCAAATCATCAATTAGGTTTTGGCGCAGATGAGCGAACTTATGAAATGGTTACATTTATATTAAATCACTTTGGTATTAAAAAAATAAAACTTTTAACAAATAATCCGTCAAAGATTAAGTCTATAGAGGGTATTGAGATAGTAGAGCGTATCCCGATAATCACCAAGCCAAACAAATATAATAAAAATTATCTACATGTAAAGCGTGATGAAATGGGACATATGCTTTAACTACTCTTTTAAATCTTGTGCCGCCGGTTGTTCGGCGGTCTCTTGCGCTATAGCCTGCTTATCGTAAGCATCCAAGCGCTCCAAATCATTAAAGTGTCTTAAATTTATATCTGTAAACTTATAAAGTATATAAAGCAAAACAGGCCATGATAAATAATATATTATAGCTTCTTCCATCTAACTCTCCTTTTTAATAGTGATGCGAATCTGATTCTATCTCTTTGATAGTAATCTTATCCATATCCATAGCCTTCCAGGCCCAAAATATATAAGCCAATACAAACGGCACCATCAGTGAAACATAACTCATAACCGTAAGCGTATAGTGACTGCTTGAACTATTATATATTGTTAATGAACTTTGTAAATTAGATAACGACGGATAATATGCCGTATTACCATATCCTAAAGTTAAAAAAAGGCTCATAACAACCAATATAGTCCCAATCCCGGTAAACCAAATACCGCGTCTTGCACCTTTAAGCAAAGTTGCATAAATAGCGCCTAAAACCATCAAAGCGCCCACTAATAACATAGCAAAAAGCACAGGCATGTCAAGCAGATTGTGCAAATATTTATGAGACTGTATAAAAACAACATGAGTTTGTGGATCAACCGCAAAACCGCTCATAGCTATGATTGAGACAACTACATACAAAAACGCTATCACAAACAGCACAGTTGAATATGCAAGTGAAGTCTTTGCTCGCCTTAAGATATCTTCCTCTGCGACATTATTGATAAAATACATATTAGCTTGAACTCTTGCTAAAAATACCAGCATCAAACCAAATATATCATTAAATGGATTTAAAACAGCACCAAGACCATAAGTGGAGTTTGTCCAGTGTGACAGATTTGCGCTATTTACATAAAAATGACCGCCGGTAAATAATGTACCGACAAAAACTCCTATCAAGAAAATACCGACGCTTCCATTGATATACATAAATATCTCATACACTCTCGTACCAAAAAAATTACTCGCTTTTTTACGGTATTCATAAGATACGGCTTGAACGATAAAAGTAAATAAAATTCCCATCCATACAAAATATGCACCACCAAAACTAACTGCATAAAACTTTGGAAAAGCAGCAAATAAAGCGCCCCCAAACATAACGATGCTAGTAAATGTCAACTCCCATTTTCTACCTAAAGAGTTAACTAACAAATCTCTCTCTTGTTCTGTTTTACCTAGAGTGTGTAGTAGCGTTTGACCGCCTTGCACAAATGTCATAAATACAAATAATGCACCCAAGATGGCAAAAATCAACCACCAGTATTCCTGTAACTGCGATAAAGATAAAGCTCCAAACATCTTAGTGTACCTCCGGTCCTATTTGAATTTGTTTCAACATAATTTTAATCTCGGCGATAATCAATCCTGTAAAAATCGCCACAAACAGCCAAAACGTTATCTCGACATTTGATATAGGCATATTTGATGTTGCCTTAAATACCGGCAACAAACCCTGTATCGCCCAAGGTTGTCTTCCTGACTCAGCAGTAATCCAACCTGTCCACTGTGCAATCAAGCCAAGAGGAAACCCTATAATTCCAAGTTGCAATAACCATCTCTTTGTCTCTAACTTTGTGATAGAAGTCATTGAAATATATAACATACCAAGGAATAAGAAAAAGAAGAAAATACCAAGACCAACCATGATATGAAAACTGTAAAAAACTAAAGGTACATTTGGTACTGCCTGTTTAGGATTTGTAAAATACCCGTAGCCCATATATTTACTATATTTTCTAAACTGCATTAAAGAAGTTTTCATAGCCGTTTGGTCATGAGCATCTTTTGCCGCTGTATATTCTTTAAGTGCCGCTATTGCTAAATTTCCTTTAGCCATTTTATCTTTTACACTCATAATATTGTGAGCTTTATCGCCATAAACAAGATTGTTTATACCGGCTACAAATGAGTCCTCTTTATGATATGCAAGCATTGACAATAGATATGGCACTTTAATCTTAAAATCAAATGTAGGTGTTGTAGTGTTCCCTATCTTTTTATTGTTATTTAATATGCCAAAAGCAACGATACCCTCTTTTGCTTGACCGTTATAGATACCTTCCATAGCTGCTAGCTTCATTGGTTGGTCAATTGCATCCGCGTGAGCTGACGCATCTCCTAAAAATATAAGATACATAGAAGCAACAAGTCCAAAAGATGCCGCAACTGCGATACTTCTTTTTGCAAACTGTATCTCGCGTCCACGTAAAAGATACCACGAAGAAACCGCTATAACAAATAATGCCGCATAAACATAGCCGCTAGTAATAGTATGTAGAAATTTTGAATATGCATTTGGATTAAATACAAGTTGCCAAAAATCCGTCATTGCAAATCTACTTGTGTTTGGATTAAAAGTCATGCCTACTGGGTGTTGCATCCAACCGTTTGCCACCAATATCCAAAGTGCTGAGAGGTTTGAACCAATAGCAACTAGCCATGTAGAAAACAGGTGTGCTTTTTTGCTCACCTTGTTCCATCCAAAAAACATAACCGCGAAAAATGTAGATTCCATAAAAAACGCCATAAGACCTTCAATAGCCAAAGGAGCGCCGAAAATATCGCCTACAATCCACGAATAATTTGACCAGTTCGTACCAAATTCAAACTCCATAATGATACCCGTTGCCAGACCAATAGCAAAGTTAATAGCAAAAAGCGTCATCCAAAACTGTGTAGTTTTTTTCCACCATTCATTGCCCGTTTTGACATAAATAGTCTCCATTATCGCCATGATAAAAGATAATCCCAATGTCAAAGGTACAAAAATCCAATGATACATGACCGTAAGAGCAAACTGAGCTCTAGACCAATCAACCAAGTGTAAATGTTCCATACTGCCTCCTAGTTTATTTTGTATTTGTTAAGTTGTTTAGCACATAAGCGCTTTTTTGCTGTGTGGTAGTAAATTTAGTATCTAAAATATTTGGAAAGAAAAAAATGCGCAGGACAACAAGTATTATAAAAACTTTGATAAAAACTATCAGCCATAGTTTTTTACCTAATCTCATACTTAAAAAACCGTCTTTATAAAACAAAAAGATCTTGTTTAACATTTATTCCTCCTACAATATTTCATATTAAATTTAAAAAACGATCGCATCAAACCAAGCACCTATCAAATGATTATTATTATAATATAACAATAAATAATCTATTTAATAAGTACAGCTTACAAATCACTTTAGAAGTATATAATTTTTTTAACACATTTTTATCAAATTTACGCTCAAAAAAAACAATTAAATGCCGCAAAATATCTCTGCAATAACGTGTTACAAGCAACTTTGCAACATATATCCACTTTTACTAACAGCTACCATCTTGCATAATAACTTTGATATCTAACTACTTTTTGCAAATACTCTCTTGTTTGCTTATATGGCAGTTTTTTAACCAATACACCATACAAAGTATGAGGATATAAGCGGTTTATTTTACGCGTTGCTTCATATCTGTTACTGCTAAAGATGCCAAGCACATTTGCGCTGCCTGTATTATATGCACTGATAACGCAGTACTCTTTGGAAGTCGCATTACCGATACCACTTAAATATCTGTCTTTTAGAATATGCAAGTACGCCGTTCCTAGCTTAATATTATTGTTTGCATTAAAAAGATACTGTTTTGAAGGTATGTGTCTGTTGTGATAGATAAACATAAATGCATCCGCTCCGGCAGTTTTAGGAATAAGCTGCATAAGACCGTAAGCACCTGCGGAGCTTACTGCAAATTGATTAAAATCACTCTCTGCGCGTATGATGGCGTAAACCAAACTAGCTTTAACATTGTATTTCCTTGCGTAAAGGTTAACTATATCTTTAAATTTTCCAGCCCTTATAGTGTTGTGCTGTGCAACCATGTTAAATGTAACATATCGCATAGTTTTATATCTTCTGTTAATATAGATTTTTTTTACTTTTAAATTATGCACCATAAGATAATTCGCATATCTGTTTGCACTATACGGCCACCGGATATTGTGATGATAGTTATCTTGAACTTCACCGTAAAGATAAGGTGTTGCACCCAGTTTTGGGTTTTTGGTATTAAACAGATGGATATCTGCGGGATTACTTGGCAGCAAAAGTGTATCAACTATGCTTTTTTTAAGTGCGCTATTACCAGATAACGTCTCAACGGTAATAACACCGGTTTTAAAGTTGATTAAAGTTCTGCTTTTATAGTTTTGATAATATTTTACATACTCTTTAGTTTTGGGAACAGCTATATGCCCTCTGCCCCAGTACCTTATTACAGATTTTGCAAGATGAGACAAACTGACAATATCATATTGCAGTTGCCTTGGATGATAAACATAATACTTAGCACGATTTCTAGCAAACGAATCAAGTGCTTCTTTGGGATTACGACTCATGATAGCTCGTGCTAATGATTCTTCAGTAGCTGTCTGGCATCCGGCAAACATAACTGCCAATAATGTAGCTATTGTAGCCACTAAAATTACTTTTTTCATTTTGAAAGTATATCATAAGCCGTAATTTGCCACCATTTGCAGATAAATCTTTGTTTGCTCCCAATACGTCGTACTTTCAATGATTTTTTAAGTGCTCATTTTTTAGCTTCAAACAAGCATATATGATTTAAAAAGTATCTACAAACTTAACAAGATTTGGATATAAATGATGAAGAGATTATAGAGATATATAAACGCGGATGGGATTGGTATTAGACAATACTTTGGATTTGGAAATTATGGAAAAAATTGCAAAAATAGACAAAATTGTCAGGAGATATGAGGATTTGGATGTTATAATAGCACAATGGTAAATTTGCTTGGATTTAGGTGTAAAAGTTAAGTGACCTAGAAAACTTAAATCATCCATATCCAAGTAAAACAAAAATCTTTGGAGGTCATAATTGTCTAATTATATTGAAGGAATATTAACAGTCTGGTATCTGCTAACAGCAGGTTCAATGATCTTTCTCCTTTGGGATTTTTATACAAATACACCAGCTAGTCGGGTAATGAAACTGGCATGGGTTTTAGTTATACTATACACTGGTCCTATTGGCTTATTTATTTACCTCTTATCTTGCAGACAACCGTTACCTAATATGCATGATACTTTTATTGCAACACACTGGAAACAAGCGATAGGCTCTTTGTTACACTGTGTTGCAGGTGATGCAACAGGTATCATACTATCAGCTATTATTGTTTACCACTTTAGGTTACCGACTGGTATTGATTTAAGTATTGAATACATTTCCGCGTTTATAGTTGGGTGGTTAATTTTTCAGGCACTTTTTATGCGCTCAATGTTTGGAGGTAATTACTGGCAAGCTGTTGGTAAAACATTCTTTGCTGAAACTATTTCCATGAATATGGTAATGGTGGGTATGATACCGACCATGGTTGTCTTGATGCATGTCTTACCAGATGCTAATAATCCTTATCGTCTCTTGTTTTGGGGTGTAATGTCTGTCGCTACGATAGCTGGTATGATTACGGCTTATCCGATCAATTCATGGATGGTAGCTAAAGGTTTAAAACATGGAATGATGTCTGCAATTCCCGCTCCAAAAATGCATAATAATAATATACCTGAATCATCAAAAAATGACATGAACGATATGTCTATGGAGCATGCCAATCATTCTTTGGCAATATCTATGACTATGTCTCGCGATAAGCAACATAATCATAAAATCGAAAAACTCTCAAAATTACAATCTACAATTATATTAATTGGTACTTTTAGTCTTCTTATTATATCTCTTTTTATAACAACTATTTTTGTACCAATTACTTTTATGCTCAGGCACTTATCTTAGATTTTGGCTTAAAACCAAAATCTAAGACCAACAGTTGTATAAAGATTATCAAGAGGAGCATATTCATTAGTACGACCAAAGTTTTTTTCCCATTTTACTCCAACATAAGGTGCAAATTCTCTTCTTATTTGATAACTAAGGCGTAAACTAAGCGCGATGTCTGAAATACCTGCTCCGTACGTCATTTGTGGAGAGTCTTGTGAATAAGCATCAAGAGTAAAACGAGGTATAAGCATGAGCCTTTGAGTTAATAATGCTCTATAATCTATATCAACTCTTAATCCAAGATCACCCTTATCTCCTATGAGCAATCCTACTTGTGTCTCAAAAAAGTAAGGAGCCAGACCAAAAAGCTGGATATCTCCCCATGTTTTATTATGATTACCGTTACCATCGTTTGCCGTGTCATAATCAACTCCGGCTTGAATATCCCAAAAAGGAGCAATTGCGCGAGAATAAAGAAGCTGATTTTGGCTGCTAGATTCACTGCTTGTTTTTTCCCCTTCGCTATAAAGATAAATTTTATTCAAATCATAACCAATATAACCAAAAGTATCCCAATAGAGCGTTTTTGCACTATTTGCTTGATATTCAAGGTTATCGGCCGTAAATTTTGCACGTAAAATATCTCCGCCGCCGCCGGCAAAGGAGGATGTTACTAATGAAAATAATAGTATCAGTTTTATTATTGTGTATCTCATTTTTTCTCCTTTAGACCACTACGACTTTTCTAAACATATCAGTCAAATGATACAAAAGATGACAATGATACGCCCATGCGCCTCTAGCATTTACTGTTACACGAAAACTGATTTTAGAACCCGGTTGTGAGACGATAGTATGTTTACGTACTAGATGATTGTCATCACCACTCTCCAAATCACTCCACATACCATGTAAATGCATAGGATGATTCATCATAGTATCATTAATATAAGTAATGCGTAGCCGTTCTCCATAATAAAACTTTAACGGCTGTGATTGTGAATACGGGATACCGTTAATAGACCACATGTAACGATCCATATTTCCTGTTAAATGCAATATTATCTGTCTGTCGGGATATTTATCATCTTGTGTAGAGCGAAGCGAGCGTAAATCGGCATAGGTTAATACCTTTCTACCATTGTTGCGAAGCCCTACTCCGGGATCATTGAGCCTGTATTGTGGATTCATAGCCCGCATGGTTGTCCCGACTCCCCATCGTATCGGCAGTTTTGTCAAAGGGATAGACTTTTTCATAACATTTGCACTCTTTTGACCCGATGTATTCATGGATCTCATCTTTGATACATCTTCAGTCATACCCATATCTACCAATGTTAGCGCTTGTCGTTTATCCATCTTAGGTATTTTTGCTAACTGCGTGACATCAGGTGTTAAATTGCCCAGTGCGTACCCGCTTCTACCGATACTTTGTGCAAAAATTGCATAAGCAGATTCATCTTTTGGCTCAACTATGACATCATATGTCTCAGCAACACCGATACGAAATTCATCAACTTCCACAGGTTGGACATTACCGCCGTCTGTGGCAACAACAATCATCTTTATTCCCGGAATTCGGATATCAAAAAACGTCATGGAAGACGCATTAATAAAACGAAGTCTAATTTTCTCGCCTTTTTTAAAAAGTGCCTGAAATCTTACCCAAGGAGCTTGTCCATTCATCAAATATGTATAGGTGTAAGCTGTTACATCGGCAAGATCTCTATCTGACATACGTTTTTTATTCCATATTTCTCTCCTCTTAAAAGCTTCGACAAAGCCCTCCTTTTTTATCTCGGAAAAGAAATCACCGACCGTTCTTTGATTAAAATTATAATAATCTGCCGATAATTTAAGATTTCTATAGATAGCAGACGGTTTTTCATTTGAAAAATCAGATAAAAGCATTATATATTCTCTGTCATACTCAACAGGGTCCTTTTCTTTTGGATAAATAATTATGGATCCGTAAAGTCCTGTCTGTTCTTGAAAGCCGGAGTGGGAATGATACCAATATGTACCATTTTGATTGACCGTAAATTTATAGGTAAAAGTCTCCCCGGGAGCAATGCCGTTAAAACTTATACCGGGAACACCGTCCATTTGATAAGGCAGTATAATGCCATGCCAGTGAATAGATGAAGATACGCTAAGATTATTTGTTACATGTATGGTAATCTCATCTCCTTCATGCCAGATAAGTGTAGGACCTGGGAGCATGCCGTTAACTGTTTTTGCATAATATGGCTCTTTTGTTACATTGACAAGTGTTTTATCAATAGTAAGATAAAATTCTGTACCACTTAGTTTTCGTATCTTTTGGCGCCCAATAATTTTTGTATCGGCACTTAGCTGCATACCGGGGAGCAAAACGGCAGAAGCTGCGATTCCTTTAAGAAAAGTTCTTCGAGAAAATGTTTTTAAATTTTCCATATCTTTGACCTTTTTTATCTTTATGAAAAAGTAGTATAACTAAAGATATGTGAGGTGTTTGTGAATTTTTTTACTTGCTAGCTTATACTAAACCCAGCTAAAGAGTAGGTATTTAAATAAACTTGACAAAATAAAATTAATGATGTAGAATTTTAATTAGTTATTTAGTAATTAAGCTAAATACATAGTTGTCTTTAGGAAGACTTTTCATGATGCATCAAGAATGTATCTCAGTGTAAAGGATTTGTTATGATGGATAGTATGATGAAAAAAGGTAAAGGCATGTGTGACTCTATGATGAGCGGCATGGGTGGAATGGATGCTATGATGGCAAAAGGAAAATCAATGTGTGATGATATGATGAGCACTAATAATAACTCCTCATCTAATGACAATGGTTCTTCATGTTCTAGTAGCAGTGATGCCGGCTCTTGCTCTAAAGATGCAGCACCAAAAAAAGATGATGAGTGTTGCAGTGACGGTTCTTGCGAACTATAAATAAAAAGAGCTTTACAGCTCTTTTTATCATGAGGAGAAAACCATGATGGAACAATGTAAAAAGATGTGTAAAAGCATGTCTATAGAAGAAAAACGTGAATGTGTATCAAAGATGATGCCAAACTGTTTAGACTCCATTTTAACCGCTCTTGATGATAAAGAGAGTCAGAAATTTGCAAAAGAGATGAAAAGTAAGCTTAATAGTGTAGTTGATAAATATCTGATATATTACTAAATACACTTTCAATAGAAAAATTAAGGAAGTTTATATCATGCTGAATATAGATAAAAAAATACAAATTTTTAAAGCTTTAGGAAATAAAACAAGATTTAAAATTTTTCAAAATATTTTTACGTGTGATATACAATAGCTTTATACAAGTCATTTTATTTGTAGCAATTACTAAATTATAGATTATATTGCGCTAGACTAAAGAAGTGCTTTAAAGTTCGTATTTTAGAGGTTAAAATACATTTATTGTATTAAATCAAGCAGTGGTCTCCCTACGTGGACTCGAACCACGAGCTATCCCTTAGGAGGGGACTGCTTTATCCAGTTAAGCGATAAGGAGTAAGCGAAAATGAAATTTTACCATTTAAAGTTCTAAAAGTACAGTGTCGCGTTTTGTCGTGCCTATTCTTTTGCATGCCGACTCAAAAGCCGCGCTCTCACCCACCAAGATACATCTGTGTTTAGCTCTTGTAATAGCCGTGTATATCAGCTTCGTGTTGTGCATAACAAAATGTGAAAAAGTGATAGGGATAACGACTATATCATACTCCTGACCCTGTACTTTATGAATGGTTAAAGCGTACGAGAGCGATAGATGCGATTTTAACTGTTCATATTCGTACAAAACAATCATATTTTCATTTGGATAAAATACAAAAGCATGCTCATCCCCTTCATCTATGCGAAAAAGTAATCCTATCATGCCGTTAAATACACGCTTTTGACTTGAATCTTCCTGCTCTTTAAAATCCTCAGAACTCCATGTCGGCATATTTTCATTTTTAATGTGTACCACTTTATCCATTAACCGAAACTCGCTTCCGCCTTTTTTGATACTCTTTTTCGGATTTGGATTAAAATACTCCTGCAGCACTTTATTAAGATTGGAAGCACCCAAAATCCCGCCTTTCATAGGAGTGATAACTTGAAAATAATTAAGATATGAGCTTATCTCTTTATTTTTTAACCGTAATCTTGCTTTTGGTATGACTTTAACAGCTTCTTGCATCATAACGGCTAAGATATCGCTTGAATTTTGTTCCCTTAGTTGTGAGAACTCCTCTTTTGAGAGTAGATTTTTTTGTGCATAATAATTTTGTATGGAGATATCTATAAAGATAAAATCATCATATTCCCGCCTAAAATCAGGAACATTTGCCTGACGGATATCATTTGCTATGAGCGCTATGGCCTGCTCCTCACTTTGTCTGTATATCTTTGTCAATTTTACAATCGGCACAAGATTTAAGCACAAAACATCACTAAGCACATTTCCCGCTCCGATGGGCGGAAGCTGGGCGTCATCTCCTACGATGATTAAAATACAATCTTTTTTAAGCTTTTTTATCAATCTGGCAAACAGTAAAGAGTTTATCATGGAGGCTTCGTCTATGAGCAAAACAAAAAAAGGAAATTCATCTTCTTGCTCGTATCTGACAAGTAAAGATTGTATAGTTGAACTTGTGTATCCGGTTGTATCTGCTATACGCTGTGACGCTATGCCGCTTAGCGCGCAGGTCATTATCTTATTTTTCTCATACCGCGTATTTAAAAGATTTAAAATTGTTTTTGAGGTTGTGCTTTTTCCTGTTCCTGCGTAACCCACAAGAAGCAGTATCCCGGCACCGTTGTTGATGATAGAAACCGCTTCTTTTTGCTGTTGCCCCAGCACCAAATCACCACTTTTAAAAAACTCTTCGATATCCGGCACTAAGGGATCAAATTTTAACTTCGAACGGCGAAGAAAATCATCATGTAAAAACTTTTCGGCATCATAGAGTTTTGACGGTGAAAGGCGGTTGTTTTTCATAGGCACGATACTACACTCACTGACTCTTTCAACCAAAGCTGTCTCATACAGCACCTCTTGGTTATCAGTTTCTAAAAGCTCATCAAGCAGTAAAAAAAGTGTTTGTTTGTCAACGCAACTGTTCCCCTGCTGTTGGCAGTGATTTAAAAGCAGATAATCCATAGCGCTTTTTATTCGTATGTCGGCATCTTTTTTCATGCCCATTTTAAGTGCCAATTCATCTGCTCTTTTAAAGCCTATACCGTTTATTTTAGTTAAGATATAGGGATTATCTTTGATCTTTAAAGAGGGTTGCTCAACATCCCTCATCGCCGTGGCAATTGTTGTTAAAAACTCACCGCTTACGCTATATGGGCTTAAAAATTCCCCAAGCTTGCGCATTGAGCGAAATTTCTTCCATGAAGTTTGAATTTTTTTAAGACGTTTATCTTTAATGCCTTTAAACTCTAAGAGTCTTTTTATATCATTGTCTAGTATATCAATAAGACCTTCATGCCCGAAAGTCTCTATAAGCTCTGCTGATAATTTTTTTGTAAAACCCTTTACTATACGGTTTAAAAAGAAAAAAAGCTCATCTTGGTTTACATGTAAAGAGGTAAATTTAAAAGTGCTGCCATATTTTTTATGCTCCTGCCATTCGCCTTTTAAAGTGACGGCAGCTCCTTTTAGATGCCTTACATCGCTCTCATAATAGGTTCCGCTAATTTTCTCAGAACTTTTTAAACGGGCGATAAAAAATCCATCCTCTTCAAAAAGAATGCCCTCTATCTGACCTATTAGCGTCTGAGTCAATATTTATCCTGCATATCTACGCTTTAACTCTTTGTGCTCTTTGGCTCTCCTGCTCTTTATAAAGCTCGGCACATCCTCGTGAGAGTTCTCTTATCTTTAATATATAGTTTTGTCGTTCTGTCTGGCTGATTGCTTTTGCCGCATCGAGAGTATTAAAAGTGTGTGAAGCCAGCATACATAAATCATAAGCAGGTAAAGGCAGACCCGCCTTTAGCGTTTTTTTGCACTCTTTTGATTTTGCTTCAAAATCTGCAAAAAGCATTTTAGTATCTACTGTTTCAAAGTTGTATTTGCTAAACTCTATCTCACTTTCTTTGTGGATATCTCTATAAAGAGTTCTTCCGTGGCTGTTTTGTCCCCACACTATATCAAAAACACTCTCAACACCCTGAAGATACATAGCAAGCCGTTCTGTTCCATAAGTTATCTCAACTGCTACCGGCTCGCATGCGATACCGCCTACTTGCTGAAAATATGTAAACTGCGTTACTTCCATGCCGTTTAGCCAGACCTCCCAGCCCAAACCCCATGAGCCAAGCGTCGGAGATTCCCAGTTATCCTCTACAAAACGTATATCATGGTCTGCAAGATTTAATCCTAAATACTCAAGGCTCTTTAGATATAACTCCTGAATATTGTCCGGACTGGGTTTAATGAGCGTTTGAAACTGATAATAGCTTCCCAATCGGTTTGGATTTTCGCCGTAACGGCCGTCAGTCGGGCGGCGTGAAGGTGCGACATACGCAACAGACCAAGGTGTACAATCAAGTGAACGTAAAAAAGTAGCAGGATGAAAAGTCCCTGCTCCAGCAGCAATATCATAAGGCTGTACGATATTGCAACCCTCACTCATCCAGTATTGTTGTAATTTTAATAATATCTCGCTAAACGTAATCATAAATGACCTCTAAATTTAAAGTATCTGTTTGACAGATGGTACAAAACAGTTATCTGCGGTGGTTATTATACCATTTTACAGATTATGCCTACTTGTCAGTTGCATAATTTTCAACAACCTTGCCCCACATAAGTTTATATTTTCTGCGTAAAAATTCAACTTCTTCTTGAGATATCTTTAGCTGAGTGGTTAATGTCTCTATCGTTTTTCGATCCTCTTCATATAGCTCTTGCAGTGAAGCAAGAGCCTCTTTTAAAAACAGATTTTCATTTTTAACGGACTGAATGGTTTCATCTTTTGCGTCTAAGACTTTTTCATGCAGATTCATAATCGTGCCGATAGTCTTTTCTACAAACTGTGTAGATACGATAGCCTCGCCCGTTGTTTGCATACTCATCTCTTTTAATTGCATAGGAACAAGCTCGCTGGCACCTTTTGAAGGGTCTATATAGATTTTCCCGTCTTCTTTTTTTATGGTCAATTTACCCCTGTTTATCAACTCATCAACAGATATCGTATCCAGACCCGTCAAATTGGCATACTCATCAATACTCATCCACTGCATATTAATTATCCTTTAAAATCGTTTCAATCTCTAACGAATCCATCTCAACCTTTTTAGCTTTTGCTATACGGTCTTCACGAAGCTTTATGGCAAGCTCTGTATTATCAAGCGCTAAAATCTGCATAGCCAAATAAGCAGAATTGATAGCCCCCGCTTTTCCTATGGCAACCGTGGCAACAGGCATGCCTGCGGGCATTTGAACAGTTGAGAGCAGAGCATCTATCCCACTTAATGCTGATGCACTCATAGGCACCCCGATAATAGGTTTTACGGTTTTAGAAGCAAGCACGCCGGCTAAATGAGCCGCCATACCCGCTGCGGCTATAAAAACCTGAGCACCTTTTTTCTCAGCACTTAGTACATAATCTTTGGTTCTCTCAGGAGAGCGGTGAGCGGAACTAATAATAAGCTCATAGCTAACGCCAAACGCTTCAAAGGTCTCAGCGCACGATTTCATAACCTCATAATCACTCTTACTGCCTATAATTATAGAGACAAATTTCATTTTTTTCCTTTTGTTTGGTTATTGTTTTACAAAGACTCCGGCTTTAACTGGTACTCTTAAAAATGTATATGCGGGCATTGGTATAGGCAGCTTAATGGGGTTTAGATTTCCGCTGTGAACCTCAGCCCACTCTTTTTTATTTTCTGCGATTAGTTTTTTAAGCCGTACAAACCACCTGCCCTCTTTTTCGTAAACAACTCCTATATCATTTTCAATCTCCCGCACATCAGCACTATCAGGCAACAATAACTCAAGCTCGTCATTTGGCAAGATTTTATATTTACACATAAAATATTCGCCGTTTTGCATCACCATGCCACTTACTTGATGCGTCCCCATCTGCATGGTAAAGTCCAGGCTCTGAGTATCATGCTTTTCAAACGGACGGCTCACAAGATACGCATCGGTATATCCCCTATTTTGTAAAGATTGCAACTCATATTCATAAGCATCGGGTCTGTAAAGATTGTCATAATAATCATCAATAGCCATTTTGTACGCTTTTGCCGTCACTGCCGCATAATAATCGGTCTTTGTGCGTCCTTCTATCTTCAAAGAATTAACACATCCCGCTTCGATAATCTCTTTTACATGTAAAGAGAGATTCAAGTCTTTTGAATTCATGATATATGTGCCTATTCCCGGATCCTCTTCAAGCCTAAAAAGTGTTCCCGTCTCGGGGTTGGCCGCGTAAAGCTCATAAGCAAACCTGCAATCATTTGCACAGCTTCCACGATTTGGAACCCGTCCGCTTTGAAGCGTGGATATAAGGCATCTGCCGCTGTATGCAAAACACATAGAGCCGTGAACAAATACCTCCAACTCTAAATCAGGAAGCTCTTTTTTAATCTCGCACAAATCTTTTAAAGATATCTCACGCGCGGCAATAATGCGTCTAGCTCCCATATCATAATACACTTTTGCATCAAGAACATTCAAAACATTAGCCTGAGTAGAGAGATGAAGCGGTATCTGCGGTGCCAGCTCATGGCATAACTTCAACACTCCCGGAGTAGCTACGATAATAGCATCAGGAGAGAGTTCCGCCATTTTAAGAATATGTTTTTTTAAAAGGGAGAGTTGGGAATTAAACGGGAACCCATTAATCGTAGCATACACTTTTTTGCCTCTTACATGGGCATACTCAATGCCTTCTTTAAAGTCCTCAAATGTAAACTCTTTGCCTGAGCGAATACGAAGTGAAAAATGGCTTACACCGCCATAAACGGCATCAGCTCCGTAATCTATAGCAATGCGAAGCTTTTGTAAATTTCCGGCCGGTGAAAGTAATTCTACTTTTTGCATATATTTTAATCTCATTTTTTTATGCTTACATGTAAGCATATTTTTTTTAAAATTTTAGCCGTTTGAACCAAATTGTGCAAGTAATGCTTCAATATCGTCTGCATTTACCACATCTTCAGTCTGTGTATCTCCTGTGATATGAACAGCTGAGCTCACGCGCTTATCATCATCTATCTTGCCTGCAAAAAGTGCGTTCATATAGTTTGACAGTGCTCTCATGACATTTATAACACGCTCGATTTTTTGACGATGTATATCTTGATACTGCATAATATCCATAACATTCATAAGATTATCGCCGCTTTCTTGAATGACACTTAGCAGTTCTTGGTTTTTGACAAGTGCTGTTTCATTATCCTCTTTTGCATGTATAAATGTTTTAATATCCGGAAATTTCTCAGCCATTGCACCAAAGATACTTATATTTTGCTTTAACGTCTTATCGCAGAGATCTAATGAATTCTCCTGCTCCATTAAAGCATTGCTTATATTTTCTATAATATCAAATATCTCTGTAGCTTTCTCTTCACTCTCTTTCGTTACGTCATCTAGTTGATGTACAACTTTATGGTCATCATCAGGCGGCGGCGGAGGCCAGCTAGATGAAGAATCTATCTTAAAGTTCTCAGCTGATTTCTCTTTTTTGCTATCTTCTTGAGGGACGCTTTTGGCATCCTCCTCTTTACTCTCGTCAGAAATATCTTCTATACCTTCATTCATTAAGGCATCTAATTCTTCTTGTGTCATAAACCACTCCAAAATATATTTATTAAGACTATTGTATAATAATAGCGAGATAAACTTTAAAAATAAAGAGAATGAAAAAAATGTTAGCAGATTTACATAACCATACGCCACTTTGCCATCATGCCCAAGGCAGCATGGATGAGTATATACAAGCAGCTATAGCTAAGGGGATAAAGTATTTTGGCTTTAGCGACCACGCGCCTATGGACTTTGATCCAAAATACCGCATGAATTTTGATCAAATGAGCCTATATGAAGCAAAAGTTAAAAGCGCCAAAGAGAAATACAAAGATCAAATTGAGATTTTATTGGGCTATGAGGTTGATTATCTTCAAGATCATATGGATGAAAGAGTATTAAAAGCCGATGTTGATTATCTCATAGGGTCTGTTCACTTTTTAAACAAATGGGGGTTTGACAATCCAGAATTTATAGGACAGTACGAGGATCAAGATATTGATCTGATCTGGCAGCAATATTTTGACACCATAAAACAGATGGCTGAGCTTGGGCGGTTTGATATAGTAGGACATCTAGACCTAATCAAAGTGTTTAAATTTCTACCTAAAAAAGATATCCGCTTAATTGCTGCAGATGCTCTTAAAGCGATAAAAAAAGCAGATATGGTTTTAGAGATAAATATGTCGGGACTAAGAAAGCCTATCGCTCAGCCATACCCCTCAAAAGAGCTTTTAGAGCAGGCTTATGAGCTTGATATCCCCATAACTTTTGCTTCAGATGCTCATAAACCCTCTCAAGTAGGCATGTTTGATGCCGAAATTGTCAAGTTGGCAAAAGACACGGGCTACACTAAAGCAGCTGTTTTTAAAAACAGAAACAGAGAGTTTTTGGATATTTAAAAAAGCATGACATATACCCGACTTTATTTTGTATTTACCATCCAAATAGAAAAGATATCCAGATAGTTCCAAAAAGATTCTATATACTCTTTTTTTACTCCTTTATCTTCTAGTTGAGGTAAAAGCTGCGCATAAAGCTCAAGCCATCTTTTTCTTGCATGCTGATCTATGCGAAACGGTGCATGGCGTCCAACCATTCTCGGCTCACCTCTGTTATCGTTAAAATAGGGATGACCGCCACAAATTTGTATAAAAAAATCTGCCGCATTTTTTTTAGCCTGTTCAAAATCCTCTTCATCGTTCACAGGAAACAAAAAAGCTATATCACTGTTTCGTATCAGTTCGTAATGCTCATCAACAAGCTCTCTGATGCCCTCTTCGCCCATCTCATGCAAAAACCCGGGATGTGGTTTTGTAACCGGCGGTCTGACACCCATCATCCCGTTCGTAATCTTAAATTCCATATCTTCATCCTTTTTAAAGGCAATAGTAATCAAAAAACGCTTAAAGATATATCTAAAAATCACAGAAATATCAAATATTTTTTGTTATAATGCGATAACTTAAAAAAAACTCAAGGAATAAAAATGTGCAATATCGGTAAACTAGACAAGTTTATAAGGGTAGTTCTATCTTATGCTATTATGGGGGTTGGCATATATCATCAAAATTTTTGGGGGATGCTTGGATTAATCCCTCTTGCAACCGCCGCTATTGGCATCTGTCCTCTTTATATGATTTTTAAAATAAATACCGGATGCAAAAAAGAAAAGCTAGCTTAATTAAGTATTGATTCATCTGTATTTTATATAAATAAAGATATAATCGCGACTCAAAAGTCTCTTTTTAGCGACTTTGGAATTTTACAAAGGAGTAAAGATGCCAAAAATGAAATCGGTAAAAGGCGCCGTAAAGCGTTTTAAAGTGAAAAAAAATGGTTCCGTAAAACGCGGGACAGCATTTCGCAGCCATATTTTGACAAAACAGGATTCAGCAACACGCCGTAAACAAAATAAACCAAAAGTTATAGCAAAAGTTGATGAAAAAAATATTAAGGCAATGATAGCTTAAAGCTATTTTAATCTCCACAAATTAGTGGGCAAGTCCATACTAAAATAGATGGCACCCGTCGCCAAAAGCAGACGAGGTAAAGAAAGGAAATTTATTATGCCAAGAGTTAAAACAGGTACAGTTAGAAGAGCGCGTCACAAAAAAATCTTAAAGATGGCAAAAGGTTTTTACAGTGGTCGTCGCAAACATTTTCGTAAAGCAAAAGAGCAAGTTGAGCGTTCATTGGTTTATGCATTTCGTGATCGTAAACAGAAAAAAAGAGATTTTAGAAGTTTATGGATTATCCGTATAAATGCCGCATGCAGACTAAACGGCATCAACTACTCAAACTTTATTCATGGTTTGAAAAAAGCCGGCATCGAGCTTGACCGTAAAATTCTAGCTGATATGGCGATGAATGACGCAGAGGCTTTTAGTTCTCTCGTTACATCTGCTAAAGCGGCACTATAGGTATTAAGTCTTGCTAAGAGTAAAATCTCTGCAAGGCTTTACTGATTTTTTTTAATCACTTGCATCCATTCCTTCATCTTTTTTTCATAACCAATCTCTTTAAATGTTAAGAATTTTAATCTCTTTGACATATATTTTTGTTTTACATATCCACCAAAATCATGAGGATAAAGATAGTTTGTATTTTGATCTTTTATATTATCGGGAATATCTAAAATAACGCCTTCTTCTATAGCCTGCAAAGCCTTGTTTAACGCTATATATGAACTATTTGATTTTGGAGATGCGCATAAATATACAACAACTTGAGCTAAAATAATTTTAGCTTCAGGATAGCCTATTTTTGATACCGATGTCATAGCTGACGTTGTAAGAGTTAGTGCCTGTGGATTTGCATTTGATATATCTTCACTAGCTAATATCACAAGCCTTCTTGCGATAAACTCTGCTGATTCACCTGCTTTTATAAGTCGCGCAAGATAATAAATACCCCCGTCGCAATCACTCCCTCTGATGGATTTGATAAGCGCGCTTATCAGATCATAATGCATAGTCGCATCACTGCTTCCGTCATTTTGAGCAAACGGTCTTATCGATTTTAGAAGATTGAGAGTTATATTATCTTCAAGCGATGATGCGGCCTCAAGCAGTTTTAGCATAGCTCTTGCGTCACCGTTTGAACTGGCGATAAGATATTGCAGCGCATCATCTTCACATGTAAGCTTTAAATGCGATAATGCTTTATCTAAAAGAGTCTTCAAACTCTTGGCGGGTATCTTTTTTAATTCAAATAAAAGAGAGCGTGAACGCATAGCCGAAGTAAGCGAGAAAAATGGATTCTCCGTAGATGCGCCAATGAGCAAGATACTATTTTTCTCCATAAATGGCAGCAAAACCTCTTGCTGATTTTTAGACAAACGGTGAATTTCATCTATAAATATCAAAGGACGCACAAGAGTGTTTTGATACTCTTTAAAAACTTTTCGTAACTCTTCTGTTTTGATTGACGTTGCGTTAAATTGATAAAATGGACAATCCATAGTCTGTGAAACTATATGCGCAAGTGAGGTTTTACCACAACCTGCAGGTCCGTAAAGAAACATATGCCCCAATGATTTTTTTTCGCAAAGACGTCTAAAAGATGCATTCTTGCTTGTTAGATGCTCCTGCCCTACTACCTCATCAAAATTTTTAGGCTTTAAAAGATGAGTTAAGTCCATTTATCCTGCTATTACTTTTATATAAACATCACGCTTTTGTCTTGGACCGTCAAACTCTCCAAAAAATATTCCCTGCCACTCTCCTAGCAACAGATGAGCATTAGCAACAGGCACACTCACAGAATTTCCCATACGTGAACTTTTAAGATGTGCGGCGGCATTTGTACCGTTATGCTGATATAGCGTATCACTAGGTGCGATGCGGCTAAGTGAATTTAATAAATCGCGTCTTAGTGCCGGATCTTGATTTTCAAATAGAAAAACACTTGTTGTCGTATGTGGCGTAAAAATTATACATACACCATCTTTTATGCCTGATTTTACAACCTCTTCTTGCACCTCTTTGCTTATATCCATAAGATGTGTTTTATGACTTGTCGGAAAGCTCACTGTCTTCATCTTTTTCCCTTTTTAACCTGTTTTTGTTCCTTTTTATATTCTGATAAAAACTTATGTAAATGGGTGTATTCATTTTTACTAAGAAATCTAACTTTTCCACTTGGTAAATTATTTAACTCAATACCCCCGAAACTAAGGCGTTTTAAATCCACCACATCTCTATTAAAATGTGCAAAAAAACGTCTGACTTCACGGTTTTTCCCTTCACTGATTGCAATTTTAATTATAGAATATGTAGGTGAATTTTTCACGATATTGTATGCAAAAAAAGGTGCAAAATTCATAGATTTAATATTGCTTAACTCATGTCCTCCTAATGAGGCATCTTCAAGTTCCATGCCTTTTTGCATCGCCTGCTCAATATCATCATTTATATCCCCTTTAATTTTGACACGATAAACTCTTTCCATGTTTGAAGTCATTAAAGCTGTGGCCACACGTGAAGCATCGGTTAAAAGCAAAAGCCCCTCCGTGGCATAATCAAGACGACCGACAGGGATAAAATGTTTGTATTTTTGCGGCAATGTATCATAAATAGTCTTTCTTTGGCGTGGGTCGCTTTTAGTTACCAACTCACCCTTTTGCTTATTATAGGCTATAACAGTGTATTGCTCATTGGCGGAGATTTTTTTACCCTTTAGAGTTACCCTGTCATCTCTTTCATTTATCTGTGTTGCTGGGTTTGTTTGCACATCTGCATTAATTTTAACATACCCGTCTTGCACGGCTTTATCAGCTTCACGCCTTGAATAACTGCTGTAATGCGCTATAAACTTATTTAATCTCATCAAGATATTCCCTTTTGTACCAATACATGAATGTGGAGTACGCCTTTTACATGTTTACTTTTATCCGTGATAACTACCAACTGTATCTTTTTTTTCTCTATCAAACCAAGTGCGTCACTTGCCAGCATCTGCTCATCGTCTATTACAAACGGATGGAGTGTCGCATATTTTTCTATGGGGACATCCAATGAAAAATCTTTATCCATAAGTGCGCGCCTTATATCTCCGTCACTTACCAAACCTACTAGTTTATTGGTATCATCGACTAATAACACGGTACCCAGCCTTGCTTGGGTCATCTTGACAATAGCATCTTTTACAGATGTATCTCTAAAAGCTAACGGAAGATTATCAGTTTGCATCAAATCTCTTACTTTTATAAACAACTGTTTACCTAAAGAGCCCCCTGGATGAAATGATGCAAAATCATCTTTTTGAAAATTGCGTGCCTTCATCAGACAAACAGCCAGAGCATCACCTAAAGCCAATGTTAAAGTAGTGGAGCTGGTAGGTGCTATCTCTAGCGGGCAGGCTTCTTTTTCAACAACAATGGCAATATGCAAATCACTGTATTTTCCAAGAGTGGAGTTTTTGTTTTTACTCATTCCGATAAGCGGTACGTTAAAGCGCTTGACATGGGGCAATATCGCACCCAACTCTTCACTCTCTCCGCTATAGCTGATAGCTAACACCATATCTTTGTTGTCAATCATTCCAAGATCGCCGTGAAGAGCCTCTGTAGGATGCAAAAAAAAGCTAGGCGTACCGGTAGATGCAAGAGTTGCGGCTATTTTTGCTCCAATTAGCCCTGACTTGCCCACCCCTGTGACAATCAGCTTTCCCTTGCATGTAAGTATCATCTCAACTGCTTGATTAAAAGTATCGTCAACACTATCAATTGCACCAATGAGCGTATCTGCTTCTATTTGTAATGTTTGTTGTGCGATTTTTATATAATTCATATCCTAATTATATCCAATTGCCAATTAGAAGAATAATTATTTATAAAAAACTCTTGCTGTGCCGAAAATAAAAAGCACTAATGCTTCATTTTTAAAATTTTTATCATACAACAACAAAAAAATACCGCCTGCGACAAACAAAAATGACACAGCGTAAGATTTGACCTCTTTTTTTAGATCTTTTTTTATCCACTCCACTTGATCTTGTAAAATCTCAACTTTCAACTCATCCGCGCTTATCTTTTTAACAGATGTTTTAAACTCTTTGATTACCGTGGGTATATCTTTTATCTCATCAATTAATGCCTGAGCGATACCATCTTTTGCACCTAATGCTTTTGGAATATTTTTCTGTAAAGTAGGCAGTATATCTTTAACGCCGTTAAAATTATCTATATAAGTCGTGCCCAATCCTTCTATAATCGCACTAACACGCATCACATACACGATTTCACTTGGCAGCTTAAAAGGTAAATCTCTGGTAGATTCAAGAACCCCGCGAACCAAATCCTGCATGTTTTCACTGCTTAAATTATCATTCGAAAATATCTCAAACATTCGCTCAACAAATTCTGCCAACTCTGCCGTGGGTGCTTCATACGCGATGGTTCCTAATTTTTTAGAAGCATAGATATATCGCTCATAATCCTGCTCATGAGCTGCTTTTATTAGCTCAATCATAGCAATTCTTGAACTGTTTGGTATAGATTTTACCATACCAAAATCAAGCAAAATAAGCTCTCCTTTAGTATTTACAAGCAAATTTCCCGGATGTGGATCGGCATGAAAATAACCGTTTATAAGCATCTGTTGTGTATAAAAATCAACAAGTTTTGTAATGATATCCCTAAAATTTATATTTTGTTTGAGAATATTTTGCTTATCATCAAACCTGTACCCCTCTTCAAAACTCATAACAATAGCATCATCACTACACATTTTGATATATGGAGTAGGAAATTTTATCCCACTGTTTTTATAAACTGATGAGAATTTTAAAAGGTTATTTAACTCATGAGTTAAACTGACTTCTTGCATAATCATTTTTGAAAATTCACTGATAACCGATTCGATAGAATTTTTTGTATAATATGAAAAAAGCGGGCGAAAAAGCTTATTAAAAAAATTGATTATTTTGATATCGGCTACAACTTGTCGCTTAATGATAAGGCGCCTTAATTTTACTGCCACTTTCTCATTATCTTTTGTGCAGGCAACGTGTACCTGCCCAATTGAAGCTGAAGCGATCGGTGTTTTATCAAAACTTTTAAACTCATTTGCACTAAAAGCTCTACTAAAGACAATCTCAAACTCATCTTGCGCCATTGCCGGAAGAGTATCGTGCAACTCTTTTAGCTCATCTATATATTCCTGTGTAAAAAAATCGGCTCTCGTTGCTAAAACCTGAGCCAATTTTATAAAACTCGCACCAAGTGCTATGATGGTATTTTTTAACTTCTTCGGAGATAACGGCTTAAAACCTAAAAAACTCTCTTTCTTTTTAATGACAAGATATACGGTAACTAAAAATATAAAAACACTGTATATTCGCCGCAAAGAATAAAAACGTAAATTTTTCAAAAAGCCTACTTAAGCCCCTCTTTCAGTTTTGCAATATCCTCTTTTGTAGCTAATCCTAACTCATCTATAGATTCTTTGATTATCTCTTTTAGTTTAGTCTTAACCTTGCTGTCTCTTTGCTTGCCGATATTTTGAAGTCTCTCAAGCAGGTTTTTTGCATCATCTTGTTTGATTTTTCCCTCATCTTCAAGTTTTTGCACCTCCTCTTCTACTCTTTCTTTTAAGATTGTAGCAGCGCCTAAACCTGTATATATTAAATCTTTTAACATCTTAAATCCTTTATTGTCGAGTTTGATATTACAATCATACCACATTAAAGTAAAAAATTATGCTATGATTTGACGATATGCACGCTTGCAAATAAAGGATGATAAATGGCGCGATATATTTCTTTTAAAGAAAAAATCAAACAAGATATATCAAGGCATCGTAAAACGATAAAAGGGCTGGGTCCCGGCATCATAACGGGCGGTGCAGGCGATGACCCCGCGGGCATAGTAACATACACACTTGTAGGTGCTACTACCGGGCTTAGCCAGCTATGGCTTTTGCTTTTAGCTACTCCGATGTTAATATCTGTTCAAAGCACCATCTCACACATAGGGCTTGTTACAGGCAAGAGTCTTCCTGAACTTACAACCGCATTTTATACAAAAAAATTGACTATTTTTATGATTTTAATTCTAGCAGCTGCCAATATCTTGACTATAGGTGCTGATTTAGAGGCTTTGGCATCTATCTTTTCTGTTATCACGCATAAAGATGCAGTTTATTTTCTCATCCCGATCACGTCCATTATCGCATATTTGGTTATGTATCGTTCTTACAGGTTTATAAAACGCACACTACTGGTCTTTAGTGCCGTACTGGTTGTATATATAATCAATGTCTTTTTGGCCAAACCGGACATTATGCCGATACTAAAAAACACTTTCGTACCGCATATCACTATGCATACCGCTTGGATAATTGCCGCACTGGGCATGCTTGGGACAACTATCTCCCCATATCTGCTTTTTTGGCAGGCATCTGAGGAAAAAGAGGAGAAAAAGACCGTTGTTCAAGCCAAAAGTGCACATCTTGATACCGTTTTGGGGATGAGCTACTCAAATATTTTGGCATACTGCATGATAATAAGCGGCGCTGCTGTTTTTTTTGGCCATACAGGAGATATACAAACTATGGGCGCGCTTGCAAATGCACTAAAACCCGTAAGTAGTCAATATGCATTTGCGCTATTTTCTATAGGTGTTATTGTATCTGGACTCCTTGCAATTCCGGTTCTTGCAGGCTCTACAGCCTACGCTGTTGCAGATGCCTTTGGATGGCGTGCGGGAATGGATGACAAAGTAAGTGATGCCAAAGGATTTTATCTAGTATTTTTAGGTGCTATGATTTTAGGTGATATTATTGATATGTCACCTGTTTCAGTTGTTGACGCACTATATTATTCGCAGGTGCTAGACGGTATTTTACTGCCGTTTTTAATTGTCATTATTTTGATTTTAGCAAATAACAGATCCATTATGGGTGAATTGAAAAACGGAAAGTTTAATAACATATTTGCCGCTCTTGCGTTTGTTATCACAACCGTTTTATCTGTAGATATGTTTTACAATATCATAAAATAAAGAGACTATTTCAATAGCTTCTTAAAGATGGTACCGCCTGCTAAAAGTGCGATACCGTCAAATAAAAGACTAAATCCAACTAACAATCCGACAAGATACATAGAGCTAAACGGCCAATCAATTAAAAACAGCATGGCTATGAGGACTGAAAAAAATGCGTTGATAAACCAGATAATTGAATTTTTGTACGGTCTCATGGACAAGGCGATATTAAAACTTGAAAATCCGTCAATAAAAAAATATATGCTAAGTAAAAGTCCGACAGTACCGATTCCGCCTTTTGGATAAAACAAAATAAATAAAGACGCGCCGATGAGAGCCAAGCCCTTTAGCCATCCCATAGCATCATGCTGCTTACTAGATATTGTCATATATCCCGACATGAGCCCTGCGAACAACATAACCCATCCCACAAAAGTAACGGTTACATAAGTCATAAAAACTGGATAAATAACACCGATGAGTCCTAAAACAATAAAAATAACTCCGGTTGTTTTAGAATATTTTGTAAATTTTTCAATCAAATCATCTTCTATAGGATATTTCCACATCATTTTTCCTTTTTTGTTTACAAATTATACAACATTATATATAATCTATTTGGTACAATTGCAAACAAAGGCATACAATGGACTTCAAAGAACTCGATCAACTACTAAATAAACACTTTGGCTTTATACAAAATATCATCTTATCGCGTCAAAATCCAATCACCGGACTCCTGCCTGCAAGTACGGCGGTAAACGCCCATGGGGACTATACCGACGCATGGGTGAGAGACAATGTTTATAGCATACTAAGCACATGGGGTTTGGCTTTAGCATACAAAAAATATTATCCGATGCATTTTAGAAGCAGTTTATTATCACAAAGTGTTGTTAAGCTGATGCGCGGACTTTTAATCTCTATGATGAAACAATCACAAAAAGTAGAAACATTTAAAAAAACACTCAATCCCGCCGATGCTCTTCATGCAAAATATTCCACCATAACAGGATTAAACATCGTTGCAGATGATGAATGGGGGCATTTGCAACTTGATGCCACCTCTTTGTTTGTATTGATGCTTGCGCAAATGACGGCTTCGGGTTTACAAATAATCTACACCCTAGATGAAGTTAATTTTGTGCAAAACCTTGTACATTACATATCCCGCACATACTGCACTCCTGATTATGGGATATGGGAGCGCGGTAATAAGATAAATCACGGAATGCCTGAGATCAATTGCAGTTCGGTAGGTATGGCAAAAGCAGCGCTTGAGGCTATCGGCGGTTTTAATCTTTTTGGAAATGTTTATACAAATGAATCAGTTATACATGTAGTGCCAAGCGATATAGCCCACTCACGAATGACGCTTCATGGACTTTTGCCGCGGGAATCAAACTCCAAAGAAACAGATGCCGCCTTGCTTAGCATCATAGGTTATCCCGCATATGCTGTAGAGGATGAAAAACTACTAGATTTAACTAAAGCCGCCATTCTTGATAAACTGGTCGGTCCATACGGCTTAAAACGCTTTTTGCTAGATGGACATCAAAGCGGAATAGAAGATCCTTCAAAACTCCATTATGAGCCGTCTGAACTAAGAAAATTTGAATATATTGAACCGCAATGGCCACTGTTTTACACATATCTTTTGCTTGATGCTCTTATGCGTCATGATACGCAAAAAATTAAGGAATATAAAAAAAAGTTAGACTCTCTTTGTATTGAAAAAGATGGTCAAAAACTTCTTCCTGAGCTTTATTTTGTGCATTCAAAAGATATTGAAGCGGAAAAAAAGAATCCAAACTCCAAAGAGCGTATCGCCAATGAAAATCTACCGTTAGTATGGGCGCAAAGCCTTTATATGCTTAGTGATATGATTATAGACGGCATACTTGACGTTGATGATATAGACCCTCTAAAAAGGCATAAAAGACTTGGGTACAGACGCGTAGCGTATCCGACAATATCTATCCTTGCCGAAAACTCACAAATACAAAAAACTCTTCTAAAAAAAGGCATTACCACACAAATAATAAGTGAGGTCGCCCCTATTAAAATTTTAGAAGCATCAGAGCTGTCTAAAATCCACACAAAAATAGGTCAAAACCAAAAACTAGGGCTAACGGGTCGCCCCTATCTTATAGCTAGAACCATAACAACCGCCAGACTCCATATCATCAAAAATGAACAGTGTGTATTTTTACCATATTATTTAAATCCGCAAGATTTTTATTTTAGCTACGACAATACGCTTCTTGTGACGCATTTTAAAGACAGCCTATCCTTTTTGTCCGCCCACTGGAATCAACCCGGACAGCCAGTACTTCTTTTTTTAGTAAGAGAAGGCATGCTAGATGAAGAGGGCGCTATACTTCGTCTTTTACATCAGCTTCAAAACGGTTTTTGCAACGGCGTACATGTAAAGACCACTTTTTTAAAACAAGCCGTAACAACTGCCGATACGGAGACTATAGTCAATCTACCGGATTATGATTTTAAAACATTACGCCCTTATGACAAACATATAGATAATATTTTTCAAACGCAAAGAGTTGCAGTTAATCTTGATTTACCACAAATCAAGAAGCTTTTAAGCTACACTACTGAAGAATTAACCGACATATTAATTAATGATATCAACATATGCAGACAGGCATATGCACTAAAAATACTTAACAATCGCCACTCCTCAGAGTATATGATAAAAGTACAAGACAGAGATATCTCTTTACAAAAAATCGCAAATCTGCTTTATGAAGATGCTGCCATTGCAAAAAGCTGGAGCTCTGTACGGCAGATATCTGATATCATCAATAAGCTTGATGAAAGACTGGAGGATTCTTTACTGGATATACTTATAGCACAAAAAAGATTGGCAGTCGGGCGCTCATACAGTACAAAAGCAATATTTTCGCAACCCCGTGACAATAAAGATATTGTTGAAACTATTAGGAAGTTTTGTGGCAACAGCGAAGCTGAAGCTGTTTTAACCCAGGAGATGATTTTGCATCTAGGTCATCTCATCAGAATAGAGCCTAAGCTATTTAAAAATATAATTACACTCAGAACATGGCATTTTGTACAGCTTTTAGTTGCAAAAATCGGTAAAGAGCAAGGCTTTGATCTTGCAAACTCTTATATGGCGCTACTAACTCTAGCACCGCATGAGATTTATGCTCTGCTTAAAGAGATACTGCAATCATACTCCAAAGATACAGATAGTTTATACAGTATGGAAAACATGCGCACATCCGCCATAAGTATAAAAGATAAGGTACTAAAACAAGACCAAAAAGAACTAAACGATATTATTGACTGGGCAAGCCACAGAGAACATCTTGGTATGATTGGTGCTTTATCAAAAGAATTTTATGCCAAAATATGGCATCTTCTTCAGCAATGCAACGGTTTAATCATAGGCGATAAATTCTCAATACAAAATAAAATGGGCTCAGAACTTACACTCGAATCAACTGCCGGTGAGCGTGCTTTTGCCCTAAAAATAGAGGGGTTGCTTCAAAGTATAGATGCGCCTAGCTACAGACAACTAAACATTGAGGCGATACAAACTCTAATAGAGCTGTTTGAACAAAACCCCAATTTGATAGTTAATGATAATATTATTTTAGATGCTCTTATAGGTCATGCCGTTAGATTTGCGTGGATGAAGCATAATCAAAACACAAACTACGAAGAGCAAAAAGCCAAAGCCTGGGAAGAGTTTTACAAGCTCTCCCCTGATGAATGCTCCGGCTGTTTTATTGAAGCATTTAAATATTTGGCTAAAATTAAAAATGAGGAAAATGTATGATATTAGCAGGTGATATCGGTGGGACAAAAACGATTTTAGCGCTCTTTAGGGCAAATGATTCCAAACCGCGGCAAATATATCAATTTAAAAGTAAAGATTTTTCTGATTTTTCTATACTTATAGACAAGTTTCTAGCAACAACAAAACCTGTAAATATCAGCTCTGCATGTTTTGGCATAGCAGGCGCAGTGATTGATGGAAGATGTCAAGCCACAAATCTTCCATGGCAAATCAGCACCCTTAACCTGTCAAAGCAACTAGACACAGACAACATATATCTCTTAAATGATTTAGAAGCAACAGCGCATGGAATGCTGGTTTTATCTGATGATGATTTTTATACCCTGCAACACCAATCACAAAACTATTTAGGCAATAAAGCAGTTATTGCGGCGGGAACAGGATTGGGAGAAGCGATACTTTTTAAAAATCAAGATAGCTTCCATCCCAGTGCCTCAGAAGGAGGACATACTGATTTTGCTCCGGCTTCTAAGGTGCAAGATGATCTTTTAGTCTATTTGCGGCAGCACTATGGCCTGCATGTAAGCTATGAAAGAGTATTAAGCGGCCCCGGTATTTATATGCTTTATCAGTTTTTAAAACAAACATATCATATTGAAACCGCGTTGGATTTCGCTTTATTTGACCAAGATATTGACAAAAGTGCAATTATCAGTGAATATGCCATAAAACATAATGATCTGCTGTGCGTAAAGACTATGAATTTGTTTGCCCAGATTTACGGACAAGAAGCAGGAAATCTTGCGCTTAATGCTTTATCAACAGGGGGATTGTATATCGGTGGAGGTATAGCACCTAAAATCATGCCTTTTTTAACAGACGGAACTTTTTTAAACGCTTTTTTAAACAAAGGCAGATTTGCAAAACTGCTAAAAAATATAGATATCAAAATATCTCTTAATGAAAATACTGCACTACTGGGCGCTATGCAGTTTGCCAAAGACAAAACGATCTGAAGTTCATATTTTTTTGATATAATACCAATCCTCATTCGGACAGTTGGGAGAGCTGGTTTAATCCAGTCGCCTGGAACGCGGCCGTAGCAAAACTACCGAGGGTTCGAATCCCTCACTGTCCACCATAAAATCACATACAGCCTAAAACTTGACAGAAAAAAAGAGAAATATTTTTATGCGATGGCTGCCACTTAACATCAACAAGAGAATTTTTATTTGAAAATAGATACAATAAAGGAGTATTAACAAAAACTTGACTATAAGGAGAATAAAATGACAAATAAATTTTTAGATGCAATGCATTTTAGACATGCATGTAAATTGTTTGATGATTCTAAAAAAATTTCAGACGAACAGATACTCTATATACTTGAAGCCGGCAGAGAATCTCCATCGGCCTTTGGTATGGAACCATGGAAGTTCCTGGTTATTACTGACAATGATTTAAAAAATAAACTAAGACCTGCTTGCAAGAATCAAATTCAAGTATCGTCATGCTCACACCTTGTAGTAGTTCTAGCAGCCATTGAGAGTGTGAAACTGACCTCCAATGACATCAAGCAGAGATTCTTAAAAAAAGGGATTCCGCCAAACAAGCTTGACTTTTATCTGGGTCTTTATGCCCAGCATTTAAAACACATTCTAAATAAAGATGAAAATATATTTCACTGGACTTCCAACCAAACTTTTATAGCGGTTGCAAATATGATGACGGCTGCTGCATATATAGGCATAGACTCCTGTCCGCTTGAAGGATTTGATAAAGAAGATGTTGAGGAGATTTTAAAAATAGATCCCAAAGAGTTTCAAGTTTCTCTTGTTTTGCCTTTTGGATACAGAGTCAACCCACAGCCAAAGCAATTAAGAAAACCTTTGCGAGAGATTGTAGAGTTTATGTAAAAATTGATACAATATCAAATCAACAACAACACAAGGAGATATTTATGAGAGAATGTCATTCGCTAAAAGAGGTCAGAGAAGAGATTGATAAACTAGATGATGAAATCGTAAAACTCATTTCCAAGCGTGCCCGGTATATTCGTCAGGCAGTCAAATTTAAAAACAGTATTGAGGAGATAAAAGCAAAGGAGAGAGTGGATGAAGTACTGCAAAACGTAAGACATAAAGCTCTGGCTTTAAACCTCTCGCCAAACCTTATCACAAAACTCTATGAAATTATCATTGATGATATGGTCGAGTCTGAAATAGCTGAGTTTAGAAATGGCGGCAACTTCTAGTCTATCAAAGTTCTTTTGTTGATACCTACTAGCCAATAAGCTACGGCGAGCCCAACCGTCACTAGCCCTATAATTAATAATTCATGCATTTTAGACGGCGACAAAGAGTATATAAGTATTTTACGTATAAGTGCTGCCATTGCCAGCATGATAAATGTTCCTATAGCAAAACCATCACCTTGAAGATGCTTAATCTCTTCATGAATTAGTTCAATAGCTGCCCATAAAATAAGTAAACTTCCAAAAACGGTTAAAATACCTTTTTGTATCTCTTCGTCGGAAAAAAACATATTATACACATCATAAGAAAATAAACTGACAGCAAAGATAGCCACAAGAGCTAAGGCTCCTGCTAACAATAGGTTTGCATATGATGTAAAATGTTTTAACCCTATCAATATTTTTCTTTCACCTTTTGACATTGAGAGAAATTTACTAAGCTCTTCTTCTCTGTAAGAACTTGTCAGCACATCAAGATTAACATCTATAATCTTCTCAACGGCTCTTAACTCTTTTAATAATTTTTCTCTATTATTACAATCATTTTGAAGCTGTTTGGAAATAAATGTCCTAACATATGTAAAAGCGGCATTGACATAATGCGTAGGCAACCCGATTTTTACATGTATCTCCCCAATCTTATACAAATATATAAAATAATTCATATCATATTTTCCGCAAAAAAGGTTAACAAACCACTCCTGTATCTTCTCTCTGTGATAGCTTATAACTTCTTTGTTTTTTAAAAATGTAGCTGTCTCGCCAAATTTCCAAATATAATCATAAAAACCGTTGATAAACTCTTCACGAAGTGGCTGCATCCGTTGCTCTAAACTCATCAAAATATCACTGTCTTCTTGAGTAAACTGATAATGATTTAATATTGTTTCATAATGTTGTGTCATGATATTACCCCCACACTGTATAATTATACAGTATATTTTACTTTTTATATTGATTTGTATCAATATAAAATATATCTAAATTTTGCTAATATACATAAAAGGGACTTATGATGCAAGAACCATTAAAGCTAAATAAATACGAACGCTACAAACAAAGAATGAAGCCATATGATTTTTATACGCAGATAGATACTTTAGATTTTAACAATTTATCAAGTATTGATAGATATTATATTGAAAATTTTGGTATCATCAACCTTGGTTTTGCAGAAGATGAATTTACCGTTCGCATCAAATTAATAGCCGGGCAAATTTCCATACAACAGTTAAACGATATAGTTAAAATTGCCCAAGAAAATGATGCAAGCATTATACTGACAGCTAGAGCTGGTTTGCAAATTCATGGATTAACGGCAGATAATGTTTTATGTGTATTTGAAGCAATCAACAATCTTGAAGTTACAACCTGGCAGAGCATAAGCGATAACGTCAGAAGTATCACAACAGATGTCTATGATGGCGTTACAAAAGATAACATTATATATGTAACGCCAATTATTGAGCAAATGCATCAATATGTTCAAAAAAAGCCAAACTTTATGGGGATGCTGCCAAGGCGGATATCTGTGGGCATATCTGCAAACAAAGAAAATACCGTATCGCTTTTCTCAAACGATCTTTATTTTGCGCTAGCTAAGAAAAATGATATTTATGGCTTTAACGTTTTTATGGGTGGGAAAAATTCTGAAATTGCGCAAGATGCAGATATCTTTTTAAAGCCGGATGAAGTTTTTTTGTTTTATAAAGCATTTTTACAAGCATTTATAATATATGGCTACAGGGGCACACGCTCTAAAACAAGATTATTTTATCTGCTTCAAATGATAGGCATTGAAAAATTTAAACAATACATTCAAATAGGATTTAACAAAAAGTTTATATCTGCCGGACAACTACATGTGCAAAAAAGAAAATTTTCCGAGTTTGAGAAATTAAAAGATGGAAGTTACGCCTATTGTTACCAGAGTGATTATGGTCGTATAAGCATTCAAGAGATTCAAAATATATGCAACTATGCCGCAGAGCAAAACTTACAGATTAAACTGGGCATTGATCAAAACATATATCTTTTTGGCATACAAAATATTCAAGAGTGCATAAGTTCACCAAACTCGCATCACGGCATAATCGCTTGTGCCGGGAGTGAGTATTGTCCGTTTTCATTTTGGAACATTAAAGATGAAACATCATATCTTCCAATTAAGATGATAAAAAAACATGGAATCAAGATAGGATTTTCAGGATGCGCTAAAGGCTGTGGAAGACACAGACATGCGGATATTG
>JALVUF010000058.1 GCA_027023805.1 Helicobacteraceae bacterium | reverse complement strand
CAGTTGTGGCAGTATACAATCGTATCACTCAAAGCCATTTTGTGAAATCGTATTCGCCTAAAGCAGCTTCCGCATCTATCAACAAGATAAACTTGATGCTTTGGGCAAGCATTATAAAAAAGATAGCGCCACTGTTTACGAAAATAAGGTACTTTATCTTCTCTCAAACACATAGGGCAAAACATCAGTCCATAATGTGTACGCTTATCCAGCAGTTTTCTTATCTGTCTTGGAGGGTAAAGGCACTCGTTGCAAGCAAAGAGATATCCCTCTTCTTTTCTCAAAGACATTTTCAAAACCTCGGAAATAGACAGCCGACTTTTATCTGCCAATATTGCAAACAGTTTTTCATCATATCTGAAATCAAGGTCTATTCTACTGAGATTTGCACCTTCATTTTTTATGTAGGTTGTTGTAAAGAGAGAAAGTGTTCTACCGTGTGCAAAAGCGGTGCGTGTCAGCCATGAACTCAGCAACTCATCTGGAGGAATTTTTGGGATGATGTGAAACTTATAATCCTCAATCCAGTTTCGTTTGCGTTTATACATTTAGGAGAGTGTCGGCAGATACTCTATATCTTCAAGGACAATTCTCTCCCGTCCCGACTTTATCGCTTTAACCGCCGCTTTTTTTAACAGATTGACTGTGCGCCCTATTAGCCCCTCCGATGCAAAATATAAAGCACTCATAATCTCAGCATCTTTGACAAGATTGGATGCCTCTTTTAAGGGAAGACAGGTCTCATAAGTTGCCACAAAGGAGCGGAACTTTTTGTCATTACTCCATCGTGGCAATTCAATAGAGGGAAACCGTGAACTTGTTTCTCCGCTTATATTAAGTGCGGAGTGAGCCTCCCGTGTACCAGCTAAAACAATAGTGAGTGAAAGCTTGTTGCTTAGTAGTTTAAGATCATTTACAAAAGCGCGTTGTTTTGTAAGGTTGCCTGTAAGTGCTGAGTGTATTTCATCTATAAGAATCATTTTTGTATTAAGCTTATTGAGATAGTGCTCCGCTAGTCTTGCTTTTTCAAGCACTTTCTCAGTTCCTTTGTGAGGAACATGCAGTTGGTCGAGAATATAGCTGTAGAGTTTGCTCTCATTTGGGCTGTTTGGAGCCTCAAGATAGATGATGGGTATCTCATAGATAGTATCACCGTTTTCGTCAACTTTATCGAGAGTGGTTTTGTGCATATCGTAAAATTTTCTTAGTATTGCTGTTTTACCGTTATGTGGGTCTCCATAGATGAGTAGTCCTTCATGACGAAGCTGTTTTGGATCGTTAAATTTGTCTTTGAGCAGTTCAAGTAAAGTGACTGCGGCACTGTAGCCTATCCAGACATCTTCTTTGCAGCAGATGATTCGCTCCTCATCACTTTTATCAAGATATTCGCGTGCTTTTTTTGTTAATCTTCTTTGTGTCATATTGCTCTCAATCTACAGGATAGTATTCAAAATTGCTGTCATCATCTTCAATGACAGTATTGTTTTGAGGTGTAGTTTTTGTCGGGATTGTTATCTCAGGAATCTGTTTTTTCTCAAACTCTCTTGTTCTTTGCATATGTTTTTTGGAGCTTTTAGCACGCCTTACCGATTTTTGTTCTCTTTTCGATTTTTGAGCATACTGGTACAGTCGTTCATGTGCTTCAAAAATATCGTGTGATTCTATCCCTCTGCCTGTTACAGCTTTTTTCGCTTCAGAGATTGCACGACGAAGTTCTTTGAGGTTGATTGCCGGCCTTTTTATATCTGCATACGGTACAGTGATATAGTCATTGATCTCATCGTCATAAACATAGATTTTACTGATGTCTCTAGGATCTCTTCTGCACAACACCTTTTTTGGATGGATATTTTTAGTAATTTTTTTATAGCTCACCGGAATAATCCACTTACGAAGTGTTTCTGAGAAGTAGGTGATATGATCGATAGTGATGCCGTTTTTTTGCACAGTTCTTTGCATGGCAGGCAGTAATGCCATTCTCAGTTTGAGCGTATCGGCAGGAACTGTTGGCAAATAGGGAATCGCCCCATCACCGATACCTAACATACCCTGATAAAACTTCTCTTCAGGTGTCATACCGATTGATCTGTGTTCTGTTTTATGATAGATATTGACAACAAATTCTAAAAACCACTGTTCAAGCTCTTCAAGAGTCAAAGAGGCTTCTTTTTGCGATTTGTAAGTTCCTTTATCGGTAATATTGGAAAAAGTTGTCCCGGGAAGCACATGTACCGTATTCATTGCTGTTTTAATGGTACTCTCTACATGCCCTCCAAATTCGGGTCTTGCGACAGGGCGTAAAATATGCGTGATGCGATACTCCTCGGCAAACATTTGGATGCTTTTACTGCGAAACTCAGCGGCATTGTCCATATGAATTGCTCGTGGCAGTCCATACACGGGCCACTCACCATCTATGTTATGATACTTGAGCACATCATCTTTTGGTAAGATGGCATTAAGTAGTGCTTGCTCTACACTAAAATAGCTTGGTGCTTCAAGTGAGATGTAGTAACCAAAAATCATTCTGCTGTACACATCAATAGCCAAAGTGATACTTGGCCGTCCTATCTCTTGGCGGGATTCTTCATCAACAATAATGACATCCATCGGTGTATGGTCTATCTGGATTATATCAAGAGGCATGTGCACCTCTGGAAAAGTTCCGGGTGTGCCTCGTGTATCACGAATATTCAGACCTTTTCTGTGTTTTGCAATAAGTTTTGGACTGAGTTGCTTTATGCGATTACGGACAGTATTAATATTTGGGGCTTTGAGTCCAGCGTTTTTACATTTGTTTTCAATTTTCAAGTAGATATATTTGAGAGGGTATTGTTGTCTATTGAGATAGAGTTCGTCAATAACAGTTTGTACAATCGCATCAACGGAAGGATCCAGTCTGCTTTTGCCTTTTGCACCACAATTGACAAATGCCTTGCTTAGTGAACTTATGGTACCGTAAGTTTCATATCTCTCAATCCATCTATAGAGTGTCGAAACACTTACCTTGGCCTTTTTGGCAATTTTTTGAACATCTTTCGCTGTTCGTTTTGGCATCTCAAGCAACGGTTTAATGATAAGGTAGCGCTCCTTTGCTTCATCAAATTCCGCTTCACTGATATCAACAAGCTCTTTTGGTGCAGAAACACTGTTTTTTGGTTCTTTGATAATGTGACTTACTTTGATAACTCGCTCTTTGTAAGGCGGATGCACTTCTTTTGCAAGCACTTCATCAAATGAGGCATACCCTTTAATAACATACGGTACATTCTCATAAAAAAACTGTCTGCCTATATCAAAGCGAATAACACTCACGATGCCAATCCTATAAAAGAGTTCATATTTACCTTGGCACTGTGTAAATCAGTCGTAAGATGCCCTACAGAAACAAGCCCCCAGATAGCATTGGCAACAACAATAAGTTCTTTTGGATCACCTGTAATAGTTTTTGCTATATCTGAAGCTGTTATTTTTTCTTTCTCAAGGAGCGATAAAATCTCATTGTCATAAGAATTTTCTCTACCATGCGTTTTATAGCGATAGAGAAAGTCTATATTTTCAATGTAAACTTGTGGATACACCTCTTCGGTAAAAACATTAAAATCGATTGTCATATCTGCACACGCCTTTTCAATCGCTTGAAACTTTTCATCAAAGTATTCTTTCTTTTTTGCAAGTTCTTGAGTATATTTGACCTCTACAAGAGTGTTTTTCTTCTTAGAGTTTGCGTTATATTGTACATAACAGTCTGCACTGTATGTTTTTGTTCTATTTTGAAAATCGATTGTGATTTGAGGCTGTTCTTGATAGGACTCTACTGTGTCATCAAACTCTAATGTTAAAAAGAAAGCTTTTTCAAGTTTAGATTCGTAAGCAACAGATCTATTGTTTTTTATACTTGGAAAGTGTCCGGTAATAGAGCGGTAATTCTTTTTAATTTGTCGTTGAGGAAATGAAATCATAATGTCTAAATTGTATCATATAAAAATAAACACATTTATTCTCATACTTTATTAAATAATTTGCAATCTTTAATTAAGAGTATGATGGAGAAAAACTATAGAGAAATTAATCTGCATCATTGTATAATGCCCTAAAAACAAGGTTTTATAAATGAAAACAACTCATTCTCAAACTTTTTTATATCTTCCAATAGCTGCAAAAAATAAAAAAACTTAGGCACTCAATTGCCATTAAAGAAAGGAAAATCGCGATGAAACGACCACAGCCCATAGATGAAGAAGTTTTATTTGATGGCAGAAGTCTTATATCAGAAAC
>JALVUF010000057.1 GCA_027023805.1 Helicobacteraceae bacterium | reverse complement strand
TTTACTGTCATCGACACGGCTTCCAAAAAGATAAACTTCCCCCTGATTAAAAATCTCAAAAAAGTATTTCTTTATTACTTTTATATATTTTTCATTTAATCTCATCTTGATTATCCTTTGGCTTTTTTGTATCAATTTTTTCTTCTTTTCTATCCAATTTTTAAAGATAGAAGTGTATCTTTTTTGCAAAAAAGCCACGATAGTTTTTAAGAGATTTAATTCTTTGTATCATTGAACTTGATTATCCGAATTAAACACATCATATTGATGTGCAATTTTATTTCTTTTGTCTCGCAAATTTATCCACTCTTTTGCACTTTCTAAAAAGTCTAATTTTTCTAATTTATTTAATACATCAATAAAAGGGATGCTCCCATCCAAAGGTTCATAAATATTTAAAATCAACCTAAATATTTTTTGCCCCAAAATATCTTGCAATTTTGAAAATCTATAAAGATATTGATCAATAGCTTGGACTTCATCTTTAGAGAGTATCTGATATTTTTGAACACTTAGAGGAAGACTTTTTTTAATATCATCGTAAGCTTCTTCTATCCTTTGGAGATGTTTATCACATTCGTTAAGATATTTATAAAGTTTTATTTTATCCAAATCCAATTCTATCCCTTTTTTTGCTTCCATCTCTATAAGCCGATTGCTATCTCGTGAAATTACTAAATCAATTTTTGTTCCCCAAGATGTTCCTGTAACTCGGCTATAAATTTTTGTTTTTTATCATAATATTCTTGTTCTTTATTTTTTAAATCAATAAACAAGTCTATATCTCCACCTTTTTTACTATCATCCATTCTACTGCCAAAAAGGTATATTTTATCATTTTTATCAAAGTGCTTGTCTTTCAACTTAACTATAGTTTCAATTTCAAACAGTGATAATCTCATATATTTTCCAAATACCACTCATAAACTCTGCGTATCCCCTCTTCAAGCTCAACCTTATGCTTCCAGCCCAAAGCATGCAGTTTGCTTGGATCAGTGAGCTTTACCATGGTTCCGTCTGGTTTTGAGCTGTCAAAGTATAGTTCGCCTTTAAAGCCTACTATCTTTTGTATAGTTTGAGCGAGTTCTTTTATGCTTATATCTACACCTGTTCCTATGTTGATATGAGTATTTCTGATCTCTTTTTGACTCTCATCATACATATCTTTAAAATCTCTATTTTCAAGTAAAAACACACATGCATCCGCCATATCTTCACTGTAAAGAAACTCGCGTCTAGGTTTGCCGCTTCCCCATATTTCTACTTTTGGAGTGTTGTTTAGTTTTGCTTCATGCATCTTTCTCAGCAGTGCGGGAAGCACATGTGATTTTTCAAGATCAAAGTTATCATTTGGACCGTATAGGTTTGTTGGCATTACGCTTATAAAGTTTGTGCCGTATTGGATATTGTAAGACTCACACATCTTTATACCTGCTATTTTAGCTATGGCATAAGGCTCGTTTGTATATTCCAGGGGTGAAGTTAAAAGATACTCCTCCCTCATAGGCTGTGGAGCGTTTTTAGGGTATATACATGTAGAGCCTAAAAAGAGTAGCTTTGTAACACCGCTTAGATAACTTTGATGAATGACATTGTTTTGAACCTGAAGATTTTCATAGATGAAGTCTGCCCTGTATGTATTGTTAGCAACTATACCGCCTACCTTTGCAGCAGCAAGGATGACATACTCAGGTTTTTCTTCTTCAAAAAAAGCCTTCACTGCATTTGCATCTAGCAAGTCCAGCTCTTTATGCGTTTTATAGACTAAGTTTGCATAGCCTTTAGATTCAAGGTTTTTTACTATTGCCGAACCAACAAGACCGCGATGTCCTGCTATATATATCTTGCTGTCTTTATTCATTTGGTTATGTCCATACATTTATTGAGTTTTTTATCAAAACTTACAACTTCATATCTCAATATTTTACTATAAGAACAAAGCAGTGCATCTACAAAATCAATATTTTTAACCTCAAATATCTCAAAAGCAAGATTCGAAACATCTTTTGAATCAACTTGGATATTATCATTTAACAACAATTCTTGAAGTATTAATCTAACAGTTTTTTTGGGAACCTTATATGTTTTATTTAATACATACACTACCTCTGCCAAAACTTCATTCTTGATATAAACATCATGATTTTCTATATACACTTTTGATTGTTCTATAAATTTTTCACAATCTTCAAGTAAATAGCGTAAAATTACATTTGTATCAAGATATAACACTTTTATCCTTTATCACTTCACTCCAAGCAATATCTTTTTCCTCTTCAATCAAAGATGGATTTGCATATTTTTTCAATGAACCAGCAAGTGATTTTTTCTCTTTTTGTATATTTTTTCCTACTGCATCATCATTATACGAAAATGGTAAAACTAATATTTCCACATCTGTATTTATGTATTCGTTTGGTATATGTATATTATAACTATCGCTTGTCGGTCTAATAATTTTTCTTAACATTTTCTACCCTTTAGCTGTAATTATTCAAAATAGTTCATGATGGTATAACCGCCATCTTTTAGATACTGATCTTTTGTAACAAGTTTGAGGTCTGATGCCATCATGTCATCTACAAGCTCTTTGAGTTTATACTCTCTGCTCCATCCCAGCTTTGTTTCTGCTTTTGTCGGATCTCCTAAAAGCAGGTCAACTTCTGTCGGTCTGAAGTATTTCGGATCAACTGCTACGACTTCCTGCCCTACTTTTAGCTCAGCGTTATCAATGCCGAGCTCTTGAAGTCTTGCATTGTCTATAGAAGCGATAGTACCTTTTTCATGTACGCCTGTACCTTCAAACTCCAACTCTATGCCGGCATAGGCAAATGCCATCTTGACAAAATCACGAACCGATGTCGTCTGTCCTGTGGCTATAACCCAGTCCTCAGGCTCATTTGCTTGAAGAATCATCCACATCATACGTACATAATCTTTAGCATGTCCCCAGTCACGTTTTGCGTCAAGATTGCCAAGATATAGCATATCTTGAAGTCCCAGTGCTATCTTAGATGCCGCACGGGTTATCTTTCTTGTTACAAATGTCTCGCCACGAACAGGGCTTTCATGATTAAAAAGAATGCCGTTACATGCAAACATATCATACGCTTCACGGTAGTTTACCGTTATCCAATACGCATACATCTTTGCCGCAGCATAAGGACTTCTTGGATAAAAAGGCGTCTTTTCCGTTTGAGGAGTTTCTTGCACTTTTCCAAACAGCTCTGATGTACTTGCCTGATAAATTCTTGTTTTTTTCTCTAGACCTAAAAGTCTTACAGCTTCAAGTATTCTAAGTGTTCCTACTCCATCGGCATTTGCAACATATTCAGGTGTCTCAAAACTGACCGCCACATGGCTCATGGCTGCAAGATTGTATATCTCATCTGGCTGGCACTCTTCTATGATGCGGGTGAGATTCATAGAGTCCGTCATCTCGCCGTAATGGAGGATAAAATTTCTGTTTTTTACATGCGGATCTTCATACAGATGATCTATCCTGTCTGTGTTAAATGAGCTTGCTCTTCTTTTGATACCGTGAACGATATAACCTTTTTTGAGTAAAAATTCTGCTAAATATGAGCCGTCTTGCCCCGTTACTCCGGTAATGAGTGCTACTTTTTTATTGTCTGCCATAGAGTTCCTTTAATATACTTTGGGGATTTATTGTTAGTATTTTAACATAAATCGGCTAACTTTTTTTCATACTCCCGCCACTGCTTTGTTCGGTTATATTTTCTTGCACCTTTTAAAAGCAGACTATATTTATCTCTTAACACTTCTCTGACTCGCCCATCTTTACCCAAAAATTTCTCCAGCGATTTAACGCGAAACCTATCCATTCCCCGATGTTTTTGCGATAGCTGATCTTTGTGTCCGCCATGTTTTATGGTAACGGGAGCATCTATCAAACCCGCTTCATATTTACATGTAAGCCTCAACCACAAATCATAATCCTCGCACACCTCCAAATCCTCATCAAAGAAACCGATATCGTCAAAAACATCTCTGTGTATCAGCACGGAAGATGGTGCTATGATGCAGTGAGTGAGGCATTTGTCAAAAATCATACCGCTATGTTTTTGAAATTTTTTCGGAATGTTGACTTGCGTTTGATTACGTATCCAAAGCTCGTTTGTGTAGGAAAATTTAAGATTTTTATATTGCTTATGAAGCTTTACATGTAATGCCAGTTTATCTTCATGGTATTCATCATCAGAATCTAAAAAAGCTACCCATTCATATCGACTTATTTTGATACCTTTATTTCTAGCGGCAGATACGCCTGCATTGTTTTGAAAACGGTAGATGATAGAGGGGAAATCTTCTGTTATTTTGTATGTCTCATCACTAGAGCCGTCATCTATCACGATAACTTCTGCCGGCTTATAAGTTTGCGCAAAGACTGAATGAAGGGCGCGTTTTAGAGTTTCATATCTATTATATGTGGGGATTATAACAGATATTTTCACCAGGCTTTAAGCTCATTGTATGAGCTGTCACGTTCAACGGGAGTAAAGCCGCTATTTTTTATAAGCTGAACAAACTCATCAAACTGTACGCCGTTAGCGCTGTTTGCTCCGGCTGCGGAGTTTATCGATTCTTTTTCTATCGTACCGTCCATGTCATTTGCGCCAAATTCCTGAGAAATTAACGCCAGATTAACAGTTGAGGTCACCCAGTATGCTTTTAAATTTGGCACATTATCAAGAACCAGACGGCTTATCGCCATAGTTCTTAGTATCTCATTTGCCGTAATATGTTCTTTTACATTTAGAAAGTTGTTTTCGGTTTGATAGACAAGAGGGATAAAGCAGTTAAAACCGCCTGTTTCATCTTGCAAATCTCTTATACGCATCATGTGATCAATCCTGTGCGCACGATTTTCAACATGACCAAAAAGCATAGTCACATTGCTTTTTTTACCGCGCTGATGCCATTTTTTGTGTATCTCTATCCACTGATCCGATGTAACTTTGCCTTTACAGATATAATCACGAACTTTTTCGTCAAATATCTCAGCACCGCCTCCGGGCATCGAATCAACACCGCTGTCTATCATCATATCTAAAATCTCGTCATAGCTCTTATTATATTGCTGTGCCAAAAAATTAACCTCGGCGGCAGTTAACGCTTTTATATGGATATCGGGATACGCGGCTTTTATCTTTTTAAATGCACCCATATACCAATCAAGTCCTGCCGTTGGATTATGAGCTGAGACGATATGAACTTCTGTGATGCCGCGCGCATGGGCATTTTTGACAATCTCCAAAATCTCCTCATGACTCATTGTATATTGATGAGGATTTTTACGACTAGCGCTGTACGCGCAAAATTTACAGACATCTTTACATACATTTGTCGGATTTATGTGACGATTTGAATTAAAATAGGTTTTTTTACCGTGAAGAGTTTTTCTTTTTGCATCAGCCAAATCAGCCAAATCAAAAAAATCCATATCATACATCTTCATAGCGTCATCAAAAGAGAGTCGTTTCATATTTTGCCTTAAACTTTTACGCATATTATAGCAAATATACTATAATGTTGAAAAATAAAACAAAGAGTTTAAGATGGATATAATATTTCAGATAGAAAACCTAATCCAAAACAATGGTTCGGATTTTGAACTCTCAAAACTGTTTAAACAATATATTCAAGAATATAATGACTCTATAGCCCTCACATTTAAAGCAAATCAGGGTAAAGATTTTTTAGTCAAACACACACGCGAACTTGATAAAATTATCACACTAATGTATAAAACAGTGCTAAGAAGGATTTTTGACGTATATCTGCCGCTTAGCCACTCAATCCCCATCACTATTATAGCACTTGGAAGCTATGGAAGAGAGCAACTCTGCATCCACAGTGATATAGACTTGATGATAGTCTATCAAAAATGCGAAGGCTACAACACTCAGCTTATCATTGAAAAGCTGCTCTATCTTGTCTGGGATGCAGGATTAAAACTAGGACACAGAGTCCATGAGTTAAAAGATCTGAAAAATGCCGCCAATGAAGATATAACTATTAAAACCGCTATGCTTGAATCACGCTTTATTACAGGTTCAAAGTTTACATGGACTAGTGTGCAAAATGAACTCACATCCATCAGACTGCACAATCAAAAACATTTCATAATAGATAAACTAAATGAAGCGCATATCAGGCGTAAAAAACATCCAACTTCTATGCAGCCAAACATCAAAGAAACCATTGGAGGGCTTAGAGATTCGCAGCTTCTTTTTTGGATTGCAAAAAGTATTTATGATATCAGTTCTTTAAAAGAGCTTTCAAATATCATCTTTACCGATGAGGAGTATCGCGAATACAGAATAGCGCTGGAGTTGCTCTTTAGAGTAAGAAGTGCGCTTCATCTGCTAAACAACAAGCAAGAAGATAGACTGCTGCTTGAACTTATGCCGCAGATCGCTAAACTTCTCGGTTTTGATAATGAGAGGAAACTGGCCGTCAAAGTCTTTGCGGCACTTTGGCGTATAAATAATTTTATAAAAATTTTCACAAAAAAGATAGTTAAAAGATATATGTTTGAGCCAAGCAATTACTCACTATTTAAAAATGCCCGGATAAGTCAAGGAATTTTTGTGCTTGAAGACCGCTTGTATGCTTCATACAACATTCATAAACATAAAATAAGTGATTTACTACAGATACTTATAGATTTACCGGACAGACACTATAAATATGATTCAGGATTTTTAAATCTATTTACATATGCATATATAAACAAAACCGTAGCAACAACAACATATCAAAAATTAAAAGAACTGTTTAAAAAAAACAATACATACTGTTTTTTTAAACTTTTTTATGAAGCGGGCATCTTAAACAAACTTATACACAGCTTTAATAAAGTTATGTTTTTACCACAATTTGACGGATATCACCAATACCCTGTTGACATTCATTCCATCAAATGTATTCAATCGCTTGAGAGTATAAATGAAGAACATTTGCAATATATCTATGACACTTTTAATGATAACGAAAAACTTCTACTCAAAACAGCCGTGCTTTTGCACGATAACGGAAAAGGCAGAAAGCAAGATCACAGCGAAGTAGGTGTAAAACTTTTTACAGCTTTTGCAAATCATCTTAAATTTTCAGATGAGATGATTGAGCGCGGCAGCGTTATTATTAGATATCACACACTTATGAGTTCGGTTGCATTTCGGGAAAATATCTATAATGAAACCGTTTTATACTCCTTTTTATCAAAAATCAAAGATGAAAAAAACCTAAAACTTCTATATGTTTTGACATATGCGGATATAAACGGAGTCGGCGACAATACTTACACCTCCTTCAACGCAAAGCTTTTAAAAGATCTATATTATACCGCTCTTGATGCATCTAAACGAAACGAACGGATTTCAGATGCGGCAAAACGACTTCAAAAAGAAAAACGAATTAGAAAATCACCGATGCTGTCAATACTGACAAATATGCAACAGAAAAAGATCTTTGCGATTGAATCCAATCTGTTTTTCTTTAAATACTCTCCTGATGAGATTATTCAAATAGCCAAACAGGCATCGGGCACAAAAACATACAGCTATAATGTAACCAATACCACAAGACTAAGCATAGATATATTTAGAAAACAAGCATTTAATATCGCATATTTTTTAGGGACACTGAGTTATCTTGATGTCGGTTCTATGGATATTTTTACACTTTTTGACGGCATCAAATACTTCAGAATTGAATTTTCTGAAAATATCGAAGATGATACGATAAGTTATATTGAGCAAATCATAGAAGATTCATTTGATATGAAAAAAGAGATACAACTTACAAAACCGGTGATTAAGCCAAACGAAATTGAACTTGATTGCAATCATTCAAATACGTATGCTCAGTTAAATATACATACAAAAAATCAGCGCGGACTACTGGCGTATATTATGCATATATTTGAAACAAATCGCATCAATATCGCTTCTTCTAAAGTTGATTCAACAAAAACCAAAGCAAGAGATCATTTTTTAATAGAAAAACAAGACAATATATGCGATAATACAGATAAACTGCTAAAGCTTTTTACAAGGAAATAAAATGTGTGGAATTGTCGGTTATATCGGCTACAAAAAAACTAAAGAGATACTGCTTGATGGTCTGAGCGAACTAGAATACAGAGGTTATGATTCTGCCGGAATAGCCGTGTTACAAAATCACACTTTTTCTATCTTTAAAACTGTCGGCAAACTCGTCAATCTAAAGCAAAAAACAAAATCTTACCATCCGGAAGGTTTTGCAGTCGGCATAGGTCACACAAGATGGGCAACGCACGGCAAGCCTACAGAGTTAAATGCGCATCCGCATCTAGGTGAAAACTCTTATGTCGTACATAACGGGATTATAGAAAATTATGTGCCATTAAAACATGAGTTGCAGCAAAAAGGGGTAAAATTTTTAAGCCAAACAGACACAGAGGTCATTGTCTGGCTATTTGAAAGTGAGCTGAAATCTTCATCTACACCTTTTGAAGCGTTTAAAAAAACTCTATCCAGATTAAAAGGCTCTTACGCGATCTTGCTGGTAAGTAAAAGCCGGGAAGATACTATATTTTTTGCCAAAGGCGGTTCACCGCTCATACTTGGCATTAATAACGCAGATGAAAAATATTTTGCATCATCTGATGCGCCTTTGATTAGCCACTGCAAGGATGTTGTTTATCTTGAAGACGGAGATTTTGGTTATGTCACTCCTTCAGAAATTACACTCATAGGAGCTAATGGCATACAAAAAATGCCATCTTTTAAAGTACTAGCCACAGATAAGCTATCAGCACAAAAAGATGGCTACAGATTTTTTATGGAAAAAGAGATATATGAACAAAGCGATGTAATCGCTGACACACTTTTAGGAAGACTAAAGGATACGCATATAGCCTTTGAAGAGCTGGATAAAGATTTTTTTAAAGGCATTAATGAGATCAAACTTTGCGCATGCGGAACCTCTTATCACTGCGCACTAGCGGCTAGCTATCTGTTTGAAAGATATGCAAAGATTAAGGTGTCAGTTGAAATTGCCAGCGAATTTAGATACAAAAAGCCTCTTCTTTTTAAAGATATGCTTTTTATTGCTATATCTCAAAGCGGTGAAACGGCAGATACGCTAGAGAGTTTAAAGATGGCAAAAAATGCAGGACTTAAAACACTAACTGTGTGCAATGTAGATAACTCCTCTATGGTTAGACAAAGTGACGCTGCTATTTTTACACGCGCGGGTATTGAAAAAGGAGTAGCCTCAACAAAAGCTTTTGCAACGCAAATGGCTGTTTTTTGGATGCTTAGCATCTATCTTGCCGATAAAAAACACTCTTTGCAAAAAGATGAGATACAAAAACATATATCCCTGCTAAGAGAAGTGCCCGCTTGTGTTAAAGTAGATGAAGAGATGCATGAAAAAATCACACGCCTATCTAAACGATATCTGCATGGACATGGTTTTTTCTATATCGGCAGAGACATCTTTTATCCGCTGGCTCTTGAGGGTGCGCTTAAATTAAAAGAGATAAGCTACCTTCACGCCGAGGGATATCCCTCAGGGGAGATGAAGCATGGTCCAATCGCTCTTGCCGATCCTGAACTTTTCACAATCGCCTTGCTTCCTAATCACATGCTTTACGAAAAGACTAAAAGCAATGTTGAAGAATTAAGCGCTAGAGATTCTACAATATGCGTCATAAGTCCACAACAGTTTAAAAAGGCCGATGATTTTATACAAACTAAACAAACAAGTCATTATATGCTTGAATTTTTTGAGATGATGGTAGCTACACAGCTTTTAGCGCTTGAAATTGCAGTTAGGCTAGGTCATGATATTGACATGCCTAGAAACCTTGCCAAAAGCGTTACGGTAGAATAAACAATCTAATAAACATTTCTTATATAGATATAAGCTTATAAGTTTTTATGATATATTTATATTGATTGTTATATTATATGCTAAATTATTATTGGAAAAATATGAATACAAAAAATAAATTTTTGCTTTTAGTTGTAGCCATGTTGCTATCACTAACTGTAGCAGTCATCATAAATATCGGCTTAAATTTTAGAGATTTTGCCATACAAAGTGCTGTTAAAAAGGCAGAACTGACCGCTGAGATTATCAAAGACGGACTAACAACACAAATGGTTGACGGCGTTATGCCAAAGCGTCAATATTTTCTTGATACAATTATGCAAAACAACAACATAAGAAGTCTTTGGATAGTACGCGGAAAAAATGTTAACGAGCAGTTTGGTCCGGGGTTTTCTGATGAGGCGCCAAGGGACTTAATAGATAGGCAAGTTCTATCAACAGGTAAAATGGTGGAAAAATTTACAGAAAACGCAGATAATGCCAGACTAAGAATAACTATTCCCTATAAAGCTATATCTAACCCAACAACTACATGTATAAAATGCCACCATGTAGCATACGGCGCGACTCTTGGTGCAGTAAGCATGGAGATGAATATCGACGGCACAAGAAATGCCGGAGCCGTTACGCTTGTTAAAATTTTTGGTATCAATATAGCATTTTTAATTCTTGTACTGCTTATACTAAATTATTATATGAAACCCTACATGAAATTTTTTGATGATTTAAGACAAGGTATCAAAAAAGCACATTATGGTGATTTTACATCAAAGATTTATACCAATGTAAAAGGTGAGGCACAAGAAGTTGCCGATCAAATAAATACTTTATTTAAAAAGATGCAAGAAGCTTTTGGTGAAATAAAAAATACTTTAGCTACGTTTGTTACAAAGTCAAATGTTTCGTGTAATGATCCTTTATATGAAGCTAAAATGATTATCAGCGAGCTATCAGATATATATAAGTTTAAAAAAACCATAGAACTTGATAAAACACGAGATGAGATATATTCAAGGTTTGTTCTAATTATGCAGACAAAGTTTAATATACAAAATTTTTGTCTGTTTGAAGCAGATAAAACAAGTGGAACACGAAAGATGGTTTATACTTCAGGCATGTGTATTTGTGATGCTGCAGTTAACTCAAATGTAGATTTATGTAGAGCATACAGAACAAACAGCGATATCACATCAACGGATTTTCCAGATTTGTGTGAGAGCTGCACTAGCCAAAACAGAGAGTATATATGTATGCCTTACAATATAAATGAAGATGTTACTCTTGTTATTGAAATGATATTTGAAGATGAAAAAACTCTAAATGAAGCAAATGAACATATATCTAGTATCAAAAATTATCTTGAAGCCGCCAAGCCGGTTATAGAGTCAAAGATACTCACGGACAAACTTCGCGATACATCATTGCGCGACGGCATGACAAAACTTTACAATAGACGTTTTCTTGAAGAGTTTATAGAAACATTTTCCAAACAATCCAAAAGAGACTCTTCTATAACATACAGCGTATTAATGCTAGATATAGACTTCTTTAAAATGGTAAATGATACTTATGGGCATAATATTGGAGATTTGGTTATCAAAACTTTAGCAGATATCATGAAAGATTCCATCCGTCAATCTGATATGGCAATAAGATACGGTGGAGAAGAGTTTTTAATACTGCTTTATAACACCACTAAAGAAGGGGCGCTAAAAGTAGCGCAAACTATCAATTTAAAATTTGCTAAAGCTATTTTTGATACTAAAGCAGAAACTTTTCAAAAGACAATCAGTATAGGTGTTGCGCATTTTCCTGATGATGGAGACTCATTATGGAAAGTTATAAAAATGGCTGATATTGCTCTATATTATGCCAAAGAACATGGTAGAGATCAAGTAGTAGAATTTAAAAGCCAAATGCATGAAGGAGAAGCTTTCTAATAAGTGCTTGAGCACTTATCTCAATCATCTTTTGATGAAGATTGAGATAACTCCTATTTTTTTGTAGAACAGGCGCTAACTCCAGGGGGTGTTGTCGGCTGAATCGCTTCGTTATCCACGCCGCCTCCTTCATTGATCCTCTCAATAACGCTCCATACTGTCTGTGCTGCTTGCATATACCGTTTTGCACTCTCGCTGGTTGGTGCATTGTAAACTATCGGTTTACCCTCATCTCCGCCTATTTTAATTGCAGGCTCAATAGGAATCTGTGCGATAACCTCAGTTTTAAACTCTTTTGCTATAGGTTCAGATGTCCCTTTGCCAAAAATATCATATTCAACTCCGGTGTCAGGCGCTATAAAACCGCTCATATTTTCAACAATACCCGCTACCGGGATGTTTAGCTTTTTAAACATATCCAAAGAGCGACGTGAATCATCTAGCGCTACCATTTGCGGTGTTGTAACTGTCAGTCCAGCAGTAACAGGAACGCTTTGAGCCAGTGTTAGTTGTGCATCACCGGTACCTGGTGGCATATCAATAACTAAAATATCCAGCTCACTCCATAAAATATCACGCAAAAACTGCTCAATAGCTTTCATAATCATAGCACCGCGCCAGATTAGTGATTGACCCTCTTCCATCAATGAGCCCATCGACATCATCTCAATACCATACACTTTTAAAGGCAAAACCTTATTGCCGTTAACTTCCGGCTTAACACCTTCAAGACCAAGCATACGAGGGATATTTGGTCCATAAATATCAGCATCTAAAAGACCTACTTTTTTACCGCTCATAGCAAGAGCTATGGCAATGTTTACTGAAGTTGTAGATTTACCAACACCGCCTTTACCCGAACTTATCATTAAAAAGTTTTTAACTTGAGGAGCTATATTTTTTCCTTTTGAAGAGCTCTCTCTGGGCATTGCAGGTGTTTTCATGTTTATAATTACTTTTTCTGCTCCTATATTTTTAAGCTCTTGCATAGCTTCATCTTTAATCTGCTGTGCAACTTCCGGTGCACTTGAGGTAATGTCTATAGTAAAACTTACGTTATTGTCATGTATGTTTATCTCTTTTACAAAACCAAACGCTACGATATCCTTGGTAAAACCGGGATACATAACTTTACTGAGTGCTGATTTAACTAGCTCTTGTGTCATATATTTCTCCTTAATTTATATTAAACAGCTTGCGCCGCTTCATTCTCTTTTATAATCCTATCTAGCTCATCACCGTTTTCCATAATATTTTGCGTAATTTTATAGCTACAAAACTTTGGTCCGCACATAGAGCAAAACTCAGCCTCTTTAAATACATCTTGAGGTAGAGTCTCATCATGATATTCACGCGCCCTTTCGCTATCTAGCGCCAGCTCAAACTGCTTCTCCCAGTCAAACGCATATCTTGCATCACTCATCTCATCATCAATATCACGTGCGCCTTTGCGACCACGTGCAATATCCGCTGCATGTGCAGCAATTTTATATGCAATAATTCCTTCTCGTACATCTGCCGCGTTTGGAAGCCCAAGATGCTCTTTTGGAGTAACATAACAAAGCATACTTGCCCCATGCCAACCACCGACAGCAGCACCAATCGCGCTACTTATATGGTCATACCCTGCAGCAATATCTGTAACTAGAGGTCCTAAAATATAAAATGGTGCCTCATGGCATAGCTCTCTTTGAATTTTCATATTTCTCTCTATCTGATTTAAAGGCACATGCCCTGGTCCTTCTATCATCACCTGAACGTCTCTTTCCCATGCACGAAGAGTAAGTTCTCCTAGAACCTTAAGCTCACCTAATTGTGCTTCATCACTGGCATCAGCCAAACATCCAGGACGCAGACTGTCTCCTAATGAGAGCGAAACATCATATTTTGCACAGATGTCCAATATATCATCAAAGGCTGTGTAAAATGGGTTTTCTTTATGATAATGCATCATCCATGCGGCCATCAAGCTTCCCCCGCGACTAACTATCCCCATTTTTCTTTTTGCGATTTTAGGCATAGTTGAAAGTAAAAATCCGGCATGAATAGTAAAATAACTAACCCCCTGCTCTGCTTGTCTTTGTAAAACATCCAACATAACATCAATGCTTAAATCTTCTATTTTATTGTTTACATCATGAAGTATCTGATAAATCGGTACGGTACCTATTGGGATTTTAGAGTTTGCTATAACACTTTTTCTTATCTCATCCAAATCTCCTCCGGTTGATAAATCCATAGCAGTATCAGCTTTATAATGCTGCGATATCTGCACTTTTTCAATCTCACCCTCAATATCACTAGCAATCGCAGATGAACCGATATTTGCATTTATCTTGCACTTTGAGGCAATTCCAATTGCCATCGGCTCTAGTGAGATATGATTTATATTTGCGGGAATAATCATTCTACCCCTTGCTACTTCACTTCTTACAAGTTCAGGTGAAATATCCTCAATCTTTGCTACATATTCCATCTCTTTAGTAATAATACCTTTTTTGGCATAATGCATCTGAGTACGAACTTTATCATTTTTTCTTTCACTGACCCACTGGCTTCTCATAATATTCTCCTACATTTCATATCATACTTATACACGACTATACAAAAAAATAACATCTAATTTACACTCAAGGTAAAAAAATTAAATTTTCTTTAAAAATTAAATACATATAATATCCATCTCAGACATTTGTGTACAATTTTACACAAACAAGATAAAAAAAAGCTTTTAAAGTGTATAATTTCGTAACAGTGTTTAAAAAAACAGGAGTTTATTTGTCCGATTTAACGCTTATTTTACTCGCAGCAGGTGCTTCGACGCGCTTTAAAATCAATGTCAAAAAACAGTGGCTGCGCATACAGGACAAGCCTTTATGGGAGTTTGTTGCACAAAATTTTAGCAAACGATATGCTTTTGATAAAATTATCATAGCTGCACCTTATGAAGATGTTACTTTTATGGACACATTTACGGATTTTTTAGTCGTAGGAGGAGCAGATACAAGGCAGCAGTCACTCAAAAACGCTTTAACGCATGTAGCCACTCCCTATGTGCTAGTCAGCGACATAGCAAGACCGTGTATTAGCAACAAACTATTCAATGATCTTTTGCAGGCAAAAGGTCATGCCGACTGTATCGTACCGGCTATTAAAGTGCATGATACCGTGGTTTATGGCAATCAAACTATCGATCGTGAAAAAATCTTGCGTATTCAAACCCCTCAGTTGTCCAAAACCAGTGCGCTGATACAAGCCTTGCAATCAGATACGCAATATACCGATGAAAGTAGCGCTATAGCAGCTAACAAAGGCTCAAGAATTTTTATTGACGGTGATGATAAAGCACTAAAAGTGACAACAGTCGAAGATTTAAAAAAGCTTCAGTGCCTAAAAGCTCCACATAGTGTAACACTCATAGGCAACGGTTTTGACGTACATCAATTTGACACTACCGGCACCATGTATTTAGGCGGTGTTAAAATTGGCCATAATGTTGGTTTTCTTGCGCACAGCGATGGTGATGTTGCTATTCATGCGCTTATAGATGCACTTCTTGGTGCTGCTGGTCTTGGTGATATCGGAATGCTGTTTCCCGATAACGATTCAAAATATAAAGATATCGATTCAAAAATTTTACTTACACGCTCTGTTGGGAAACTGCACAGATACGGTTTCATAATCAACAATATCGACTTAACGATAATTGCACAAACTCCAAAACTTCAACACTATAAAGCCGATATGCGAAAAACGATAGCCTCCATACTGCAGATATCCCCGTCAAAAATAAATATTAAAGCTACAACTACCGAGCATTTAGGATTTATAGGGCGTAAAGAGGGTGTGGGCGTTTTAGCATCTGCATCACTTAGCTATTTAAATTGGAAAGATACATGAAAATATTAATAATTGAAAATGAAATCTATCTTGCTCAAAGCATTGCAACAAAATTAGCTGATCTAGGACATGTATGTGAGATATCAACTTCTATAAGATATGCTTTAGAGTATAAAAATTATGATGTTGTTTTATTATCAACAAATCTAAACGGCCAAGATTTTAACCATGCTATAGAAGCTTTTAAAAAAATAATTATTATTTTAATGGTTTCATATGTTAGTAACGATACCGTATCAAAACCTCTGTCTCTGGGTGCAACAGATTATATCTTAAAGCCATTCATGATTGGTGAGCTGATAAGAAAAATAGAGCATTACAGAGATTATGAAAAACTAAAGCTAAAAGTTCAATCATATGATAAATACTTAGAACACCAATTTGCCACTATTGAAAAAGAGCAGGATGTTGAAAATATTCAACTCCCTATTTTTATATCAAGCAGTTTTCAAAAGTATTCCGATTCTTTTGCTTTTAAATATGCTAAACATACAGATAATGCCCTATTTTTTATATCTCTTGCCGACTCTTATGCTCTAAAAGAGATAGCCTCTCTGCCTAACAATATACTTATCTATGCCACAGATTTTCAAGATATTAAAAAAACTGATAAAAAAGAATTTTTAGATATAATTAAAGATAAACAAATCATTGTCTGTAGCACAGACAAAATACAAGACATTGATTATCCTGTATTAAACATTAAAAATGAAACAAATATCTTTGAACAAAGCGATATTTTACAAATAGAAGAATATGTAAAATACATTATCATAAACTATCAAACAAAATTTCCAGACACAGAATTATCTAAAAAATTGGGTATCTCCAGAAAGAGCTTGTGGGAAAAAAGAAAAAGATATGGCATTGAAAAGAAAAAATAAAAGTCTGTATATAGATCAAGAAGCTGTTGCTGCTTTACAAATGCTAAAAGCCGGTTTGCTCTCTCCAGTTACGGCGCTTATGAATAAATCTGAAGTTCTTGATGTTTTACGACATTCATCTTACCATGGAACAACATGTCCGTTTCCTTTTATATTAACTCCTGCTGGAAAACGCAATACGCAAGTATTAAAAAGCAGCCAAAGGGGTGATACGCTGGATTTGATATGTGAAGGTAAACTTTTTGCGACACTAAAAGTTGATGAAATTTTTCAAATCGATCCAAAAGAGAGATTACGTCAAATTTACGGTACTTCAGACAAATCGCATCCGGGTGTAAAATCTACATATCAAAGAATAGGCAATTATGCAGTCTGTGGCGAGTACACACTAAAAGAGCCACTGCCTAATTTACATAAACAAACCATCATTCAGGCAAAAGAGCGCATAAACGCCAATAGCGTTACGGCAATTATGATGGCTGCCAATCCATTGCATCGTGCCCATGAAAGATTAATAAGACAATCTTTAGACAGCAGTAACCTTGTTGTTGTATTTTTACTAAAACCGCATTGTAAGCAAGATATCGCATATGATATAAGATATGATATGGTAAAATATTTTGCAGATAATTATTTGCCTAAAAACCAAGTTATTATAGTTCCTTTAGAGCAAAATTATATCTTTGCCGGTATTAATGAGATTATTATAGATGCGATACTGGCTAAAAATTATGGATGTACACAACTATTAATAGGTCCGAATCACGCAGGTCTTGGAATGTACTATGAGAGTAATTCAAATAAATCCATCATAGATAGCATCAAAGGCATAGATATTAAGATCTCTATTGCAAGGGAGTATGTTTATTGCGATACATGTAAAACTCTAGTCAGCACAAACACATGCCCACACGGACATCATCATCATATTTCATACCATTCAGATTCTATTTTAGAGCTTCTTAAACTTGGCATTATGCCTCCTGCGGTTTTACTGAGAAAAGAGATTTCAGCACTTATCCTATCTAAAATGTTTCCAAATAGATTTAAAAATCTTGAAAAGCTTTATTACGACCTTTTGCCGGCCAGCGGTTTGATAGAAAACCATACCGAAGAGGAATTTTACAAAGCCCTTATGAAGCTTTATCAAACAACATCTCTAACATAAAAAAGGAAATATACTCATGAATTGGTTTTTTATCACACTGGGTTACAGCGGTTTATTAACAAAAGCACCCGGCACGGTCGGTTCGTTTGTAGCGCTTCTTTTGGGAATCCCTATACTGGCTTACGGCGGTTCACAAACACTCTTTTTAGCATCTATTTTAATCACTATCATAGCTGTAAAGTCTATAAACAAATATGAACGTGCAACAAATACGCATGACGATAAACGTATCGTAATAGATGAACTTGCAGGCATGTGGATAGCACTAAGCATTGCGCCGGGTACAACAATGCCGTTAGAGTATATCGGTGATTTTAAAAATGGATTTTTACTTCAAAGTATTTTATCATTTTTACTTTTTAGATATTTTGACATAACAAAACCATCAATCATAGGAAGAATAGATAAAAAAGTAAAAGGCGGCATCGGGGTTATGGGAGATGACGTAATAGCGGGCTTTGCAGCCGGCATCTTAACTGCTGCCCTGTGGCAGCTGCTTATCGTAAAGTTTCTCTTATAATTTAACCCTTAAACATTTGTCTTGATGTAAAAAAATATCTTCAACTCTTTGTTGCCAAAGTTGTCCAAATTCTATTTTTTCATCATCTGTCGCTCTATTTTGTATAATTTTTTGCATAAGCTCCATCTGTTTTGGTGAGCCGGGAACCAGATTTGGATTATATACAACTTCTACGCTTTTATTGGTATCTAGTCTGGTTATTTTAACATCAGATGAGATATTGGCACCAAAGTCCATCAAGGAATGTCTGACAAAATTACCGGCTATCCCTTTAAAACCACTTGTTTTAGTCGCACCGGTGATCTGGGTATATACATTTGCAATGACTCCTGCTACACCCTCGTTTTCATGCTCTTTAAAAGAGATAAAAATTTGACCACGTTTTGGTACATCTTCACCAAACAGCGCATTTAAACCATTTATACAGGAGAGATATGCACCTAGTACGGTCGGGCAGCTGTGCCCTGCACTTTTTACGATATCCAGGTAACTAAATTCAACTATTCCATTTGCAAATGTGCCTAAAAATTCCGATAACTCATCTTGCAGTGTAATACTTGGCAAATCATTAAAAAAATCTGGATACTTCATAATTACATCCTTAATTTCTCTCGAACATCATCACTAGCCATTGTAATATCCCATTGGGGCTCCCATACCACATCTATATGCACAGATTTAACACCTTCTACGTCACGCATGACAGCCTCTTCAACCCATTGCACTATCATCTGATGAAGCGGACATGCTTTTGTGCTAAGAGTCATGGTCACGACTGCATTGCCTTCTTCATCACAACTAGCATCGTAAATTAAGCCAAGCTCTACAAGATTAAAACCTATCTCAGGATCTTTTACGGTTGAAACCGCTTTAAATATTTCTTCTTTTGTACACATTATTTAAACCTTATCATATATAGTAAATCTTTCAAAACAAATATACTTCCTATACTAAGTGCATAAACACCTATATGAAAAATAGTATTATCTCTTAAAAGTAAGCCGAAATACCCTACTGCTATGCCACTTGCTGAAAATATAAATTGTAGATTTGCACTTTTTTTTGGCAGCATATCGGCAAGCATTGGCACCTTTTCTTTTCCCACAAGAGGTGAAAATCTTTCATACCATACTAAAAACGGAACAATCTTATACAAATGTCCCGTAATCATAAAACCAATATATCCAAAAAATGCAATCCAACCGACAGCAAGGATCAATGATGTTGTATGTAAAAAGATAGCAAGAGTCAACGTTACTAGAGCAACAATCAAACTAACATACGCAAAAATCATGCTTTTTAAATAAATATCTTTGTCTGCCCTTACTCTTGTTTTGTAAATAACGTACATTTGACAAAAATAGAGCCCCAACGCCACAATCGTTAAAAAATATCCGGTATATTCCAGTATTTGGCTGTTTATAATTGATGAGATAACCTCAATAATAACACCGATACTGATAAACCACAAAGCATATGTGACATTTTTATCACTATAGCTATGTGAGAGCCAAAACATGGGCAATAAAATCATACTCATGCCCATAATCGTGATTCCCACATATCCAACTAAAACCAAAAACACATGCGCACGAAGCAAAGAGGTAAAATCAATGCTTATAACACCGGCAAACCCCAAGGCCATCAAAATACCAAAAATAAGCCCTAAAAGCAAAAATCCGTTTGCTATTGCAACACTAGTAATGACGAGATTGAATTTTTTGACTTTTCTTATCGTCATAAAAGTTTCAAAGATGAAAATTAAAAGCGCGATTAACACTACAGATCCGCCATACGGTAAAAGTGCAGGAACGAATTTAAAGCCTGCTACCATCATAACCATCCCGGCAAATAACAGCGGATATATCACATAATAAAGCTCAACAGCAAAGTGACCTACCTCAAGGACAACCGGAATCAGTTGTGCCATTGCACCAAAAATAACCATCATCACAAAGCCCAGTAAAAATAGATGAGCCCACGACAATACAGAAATATCCTGATATGTCAAATTTATGATATTAAAGCCAAAAAGCGACAATACACTAATCACAAATGCAATAACGCCTAAGATAAAATATGGTGCTATAAGCTTGAACGGCGGTGCAAACTCCTGTGAAACTGCCATAGTAGTTCCCTATCCGTGGCAATTCGTAGAATTAAAATCCGTCTTACTCTCTGAGCTATCTTTTTTTGTAAACACTACTTTAGCTCTTCCGTCATCAAGGTCTGTAACTTCATAATTAAAATCATGTTCAATTTTTGGAAAAAGACCGGCGGGAGCTTTATGATTGATCATAACTAAGCTTGATTTTTCATCTAACAACTGTAGCCCGACCATCGCATTTACCATAGGATCCGGTGGACCGCACTTGCTAGTATCAAAATAATACACCGAACAACCATCTTTTATACTTTTGAAAAAATCAACGGTCGCACCCTCTACCTCAATCTTTTCAGCTTCATTTGGAATTATACTCATAACAACCTCCTAAGTTTTCCCATATTTTAGGAGGTTTTTTCATTTGTGTCATTGATACATGTCAAGTTTTATATTCCCTCAATAATCATAGCATCGGCAACGCGCTTAAACCCAGCTATATTAGCACCATCAACATAATTGTTTTCAACGCCATAATCTTTTGCTGTCAGTGCGACACGCTTACATATTTGCTCCATTGTCTCTTTTAACTTAGTATCAACCCGTTCAAAACCCCATTTTTGCATAGAAGCATTTTGACTCATCTCAAATTCACTAACTGCCACCCCTCCTGCATTAGCAGCTTTTGCAGGTGCAAAACAGATACCGTGCTGCAAAAACAGCGCTGTTGCTTCCGGAGTGGATGGCATGTTTGCGCCTTCGCTCACGGAAATACAGCCGTTTGATATAAGGCTTTGTGCATCAATTTCAGTCAATTCATTTTGAGTTGCACAGGGAAAAGCCGCATAACAAGGTATGCTCCATACCGAATGCGCACCATCTTCGTACTCACCAACAGGTGTATATTCTGCCTCATTGTGCGTGTCTATATACTCTTTTAAGGATCCTCTTCTGTCTATCTTGATGCTTTTTAACAGCTCTATATCTATACCTCTACTATCATAAACACTCCCCTGTGAATCTGAACAAGTTACAACAATAGCGCCGATTTGAAGTAGTTTTTCTATCGTATGGATAGCAACATTTCCTGCACCGCTGACAGTGCATATCTTACCATTTAATGGATCCTTTTTCTCATACGCGAGCATAGCTTCGGTAAAATACACAACGCCGTATCCCGTGGCCTCCGGTCTCATAAAAGAACCTCCAAAAGTATAAGGTTTACCCGTCAGTACACCTTCATAAGATGATGTTATCTTTTTATATTGTCCAAAAAGGTAACCTATCTCACGCGTGCCTACGCCTATATCACCTGCGGGAACATCTATGCGCGGACCTATATATTTATGCAGTTCAGTCATAAAAGCGGTACAAAATTTCATGATTTCAAAATCACTTTTTCCTTTCGGATCAAAATCACTCCCACCTTTTCCTCCGCCTATAGGAAGTCCGGTTAGTGAATTTTTAAAAATCTGCTCAAAACCTAAAAACTTCAACACACCCTCAGTGACGCTTGGATGAAACCTCAAGCCTCCTTTGTATGGACCAAGCGTGTTATTAAATTGCACCCTGTAGCCTGTATTTACCCGTATATGGTTATTGTCATCTAGCCATGTTACTTTAAATTTTATGATCCTGTCAGGAATAACTAACCGCTCTAATATAGCATACTCTTTATATCTGCTGTCAGATTCAAGCAAAGGAGCAATAGATAAAATAACCTCCTCCATCGCCTGATAAAATATCTTTTCTTCAGCACAGTTTACATCTTCAAAACTTTTAATTTCACTTTTTAGACCATCTGTCATCTTTTACCTTTATTGAATACTTTATGCTATTATTATAGCAAATTTTTAAAGGCAAACAATAATGACAAATAACGGCTCTATAGAAACTGCGTTGCGCGGTGAATATGATTTTACAATAAAAGATATATTCAAAGAAGCTTGGATGCTCGTTAAAGGCTCCAAACTGATTTTTAATATCTCTTTGCTACTTTATATCCTCATAGCTATGGTGCTGCAAAAACTAATATCATTAGCGATAAATCCACAGATATATTATGCATCACACGATATCATAAAAGCCATATTAGCCGATGAGACACAATCCTTACTCTCTTTACCTATAATCGCACCCGTTACCGCAGGTATAGTCATGCTTGGAGTAAAACGCTCAGCATTAAAAAAAATAACAATTTTATCTATTTTCAATTATTACACGATTACTTGGTCTTTGGTTTTTGCATCAATCCTTGTTGCTTTAGCGACTTTTGCGGGATTTATATTTTTTATTCTTCCGGGAATCTATCTTGCAGTTGCGTTTAGTTTTACAACACCGCTGATAGTAGATAAGCAACTTGGCGTTTTAAAAGCCATGAAAATATCACTTCTTGCAGTTTCTCAAAAATGGTTTAAATTCTTTGCTATTTACGCATCTTTAGTCATTTTAGTTCTTTTATCCATTACGCTTACGCTTGGCATAACACTTATCTGGTTATTGCCGTTTATTTTTATAGTAAACGGTATCTTATACAAAAGAGCTTTTGGATACAGTAACCCCCAAAATATTGAAAATGATGAATAAAAATTATCATTTAATATAATTTAAATGATAAAAGTGATATATTGATTAGTGCAATTATCACTTTACGAGGTATTTGGTGAAAGAAAAATTCTTTAAATTAAAAATTTTTGTTATTTTTACCGTTTTGACGGTAGTGCTTTTTTCTTTAGCATTTTATATACTAAATATCAAATATAAACAATTAACAAAAAATTCCACACTTCTTTACTCTGCAAAGATGATTACCTCAATCAGCAGTTTGTTACAATCCATGCAGCTGGAGCGTGGTCTTAGTAGTGGGTATATCATCATGAAAGATGGAATCAAATATAAAACAAGGCTACTAAAACAACAAAAAATAACCGATAAAGATTATAAAAACTTTCTATCTTTAATAACTTATAAAAAAGAGATATACAAGTTTATTCAGATAAATAATATTAAAAAAATAGCTAATATAAAACAGCAAATGAAAAAGATAAATTTAATAAGAAAAAAAGTTTTTTCTCACTCCATTAGCTTTACACATGAATTTAATTATTACACATTAATAAATACTAATTTATTGGATATTTTAAGAAATCTTACAATGACCGACAATGAACATAATGATTCTAATACTGTAATTTATGATATACAAGCTTTAAAAGAGATATCAGGAAAGGGTAGAGCATATATATACAACTATATCTTATCTCATAGTTTTACCAACAATATTACAGCAATAACAAACAAGCTTATGCAAAAAGAATCAATGTATCGACAAGATTTTTTTATCGACACCAACACAAAATGTATGACGGTATTTAGTCATACTGTAAATAAAAAACTTCAACAAAAAATTAATACAATCACACTCAATATCTCTAAAAATAAACAAACTCACTGTAGTGCAAATTTATGGTTTAAATTAGACACCAAACTAATCAATCAATACAAAACCGTATCATCAATAATTTTAAATGCTCATTTAGCGACAATTAAAAATATTTATAATAATGCAAAAATCACCCTGATAGCAATAATAATCATACTGTTTCTTTCAACTATTTTGATATTAATTTTGCTCTATTTTTTATATGTTTTAATGAAAAATGAGGAGAAAAACAAAATTGAACTCAAGATACTTTCTTATATGTTTGAGTCAAACGAAGCTATGATAATCACAAATGCAAAAGGAGATATTTTACGAGTAAATCATGCGTTTACAAAAATTAACGGATATACGCAAGATGAGGCTTTTAATAAAAATCCAAGGATACTAAAATCAAACAAGCATTCAAAAGCATTTTATAAAAAAATGTGGAACAGTTTAATAACCAAAGGATTCTGGAAGGGTGAAATATATAACAAAAGAAAAAATGGTGAAATATTTCCCGAACAGCTCTCAATCACCGCCATTAAAGACGATCATGGAGCTACAACTAATTATATAGCAAATTTTATAGATATTTCTGAATTAAAACGGGCAAAAGACGATGCTACCTATCAAGCTTATCATGACTTTTTAACCAAGTTGCCAAACAGAAAATTTATGTTAAAAAAATTAGCGGATGAATTTCAAAAAGCCAAAAAATTCGGCTTTACTCATGCTTTTTTATTTATCGATTTAGACGGTTTTAAAAAAGTTAATGATACTTTCGGTCATGAAATAGGAGATAAACTGCTTATTCAAGTCTCACGCAGATTAAAACAAAGCATCAGAGAAGATGATTTCGCAGCTAGGCTGGGTGGGGATGAGTTTGCCGTTATCTTATTAAATTTAGATCAACAAAATGCACGAAATCATATACAAGCCATAGCAACAAAAATTATAAAAAAGATATCAAAAATCTTCCAAATACACAATAACTCTATACAAATCGGTGCGAGCATAGGCATAGAAATTTTTCCAAACAATTTAGATAACATAGACCTTGTTATCAATAATGCCGACACAGCCATGTACAAAGCAAAGAAAAATGGAAAAAATCAATCTGTTTTTTATACACAAATTTCTAAAAAGAATTAGAAATATTTATTGTTTAATACTAAGAAGCGTATTCATCATTTTTTCTATTGTAGTAATTACCTTTGCTGCAGCTGCGTAAGCAGTTTGGTATTTTAAAAGATTGGTCATTTGCTGATCCGTGTTTACGCCTGAAATAGATTGATACTGTTGTTGCACTGCATTATATTTTGCATCTACTGCTGTACTGTTAGATATCGCTAGATTGGCCAATGCTCCTACGCCTGTTGCGATATTTGCAAACATACCCCCTACTGTATAATTGTAAATGGTACCGTTAATATTGTAATTGTTTTTTTCAAATTGCATCTGAACCATATTAGATGCTGTTTGATTGTTGCCGCTTACTGGGGTTGTGTTGGCGGAGATAAGAGACGCATTATTTTGTAAAGCAGATGACAAGGCGATATTTGAAGCATCTGATCCGTCTAAAAATCTATGCATGCCCATAGCTCCTGCAAAATTAGTACCTGAATTTAAATCAGTATTGTTAGTTAAATTGTCTTTAATGGCAAAACTGTATCCCTGTGCCGCAAACGATGAGTTTTTAAAACTTATAGAAAATGAAGCATTTGGCGGTGTCGAGTTATATCCAGTCGTTAAAAAATTATTTATATTATCATTTGCATTATTGTCGTGATTATCATCGATAGATGCTTGTATCTGCGTGGCAATAGAATCCGAACCACCGTCAAGCGTAGTGTTTGCATCGATGGTAATCGCTCTTGACGCAACGATATCTCCTGCTTGATTATATAAGATTATATTAAAACTGCCCTGTTTAATGTTCAAACCGGACTGAACCAGCGGTACAGTTGAATCTATATTCAAATTATTTGACTGCATAGATGTTGTAGGGCTTTGTGCATATAAATTGTTAGTTTGTTCAATCATGCCTGCTGCAAAGGCGTTTAGTTTGCTTATTATATCAGGTATCACACCGTCAGTCGGTGTTGCGTTAGTTGGACTTAAAACTGCGCCCCGCAAGTGTAACAGCGCACCGACTTCTCCATTTTGAATATTTTTTGAAACGGGTATCTTAAGCCCATCTTGACGCTGATAATAGATATCATACATACCGTTTGCATTGGTTGAATTATCTATACCGAGCGGATGAAAGCTACCGCCGTCAACGATATTAAATCCTCCGATATTAATCGTTATATTGCCGCCCTGTGTTGCAATCTTGCTGCTTACCGGCGTATTGCCGTTGATTTGACTGCTCATCATCTTTGTACCGATTAATTTTGATAACGACAAAGCAAGATGATCGCGCTTGTCACGTAAGGCATTTGCCTGCTGGTTTGTCCCTGCCTCGGCGACATTGATTGATTTATTTAAATTTGCTATTTGACCGGCTAATGTATTGACCTCGTCAATATTTGTTTTTAATTGCTCATTTAAACTTTTTTGTAGATTTACAACCTCGGTATGAGTTGCTTGAATCGCATTGGTTAAAGTTGTTGTTTGTGCCGCTAGTGTTGTTTTGACGGCACTAAGGCTAGGATTGTCGGATAGTGACTGCCAAGCAGAAAAATATGAATTTAAATCGGACGATATGCCGGCATTCTTACCCGTACTTGAGAGTGAAGGAAAATATGTAGATAACTGCTTTAAATTATTTTGCATCAAATCTGAATAAGACTTATCAGCCGATACAGATGAATAATTATGATACACAAACTGATTAAATACACGTGTAATATTTTCAACTTTTGTGCCGGTTCCAATTGACAAAGATGCGATAGAATTAGATGTAGATTCACCTTGAGTTACAATCTCTCTTGTATAGCCCGGAGTGCTGGCATTACTGATATTATTACCTGTTGTGGTAATGCCTATTTGCGCAGCATTTAGACCTGAATAACCGGTGTTTAGTGCACTAAAAATTGATGCCATCGCGCTATACCCTAGTCTCTAAAAAATTTGGTTTTTTAGAGGTAACTTTTTTATAACCATCCATTTCTGTTGGAACCAAACTCTCAAGAAGTGAATTGTAAAACGAACTGACCGTTAGAACAAGTTTAGCGTACTGTTGATTAACTTTATGCAAAAGGGCTAGATTATTTTTTAATGTATTTAGCCTATCTTGCTCATCTTGACTCAGTAATTCTGACAAATCTTTATCGGGAAAATTTTGGATAAGCTTCATAATTTCATGGTCTATCATACTTTTTTTAGATTCAAAACTATTAATTTTTTCATCTTTTAATGCAATTCTGGCAAATTGACTATCTTGCCTGGCTTCTTTGATATCCTGGATGTCAGACTCGGTTATATCAATTAGATCTTGTAAATCCTTCGCAGCGCATTGCAGATGATGTGATAACATAATAAACCCCTTTTTACAATAAACTATCAGCCACCCTTGCAGCTAATGCTTTAATATCTATCTTATAGCTTCCCGATGATATCGACTGTTTTAAAGCATCGGTCTTACTTAAAGCCGCTGCTTTGTTGGTATCATCCATTTTAGTTTCCGTTTTCTTTGTATCTTTATTGTCGTTTTGATAATTGTTAAAAACACCTAAATTATTTACTTTTGAAACCATTGTATATCCTTTTGTATGCGCTTTGACAATACATCATAGTGATATATACATATCGACAAAATAAAAAAATACTAAAGAATAGTTTTACTTTTTGCTCAAGTAATTGTATAGCATTTGTGAAATGCCAAAACTTCCTGCACTTGCTTTTGCAATTTCACTTCTATACATGGATTGATATATCCGATCACCCGGTTTATTTTTATCTGCAAATATGTTTTTATCACCTTTCATGGAGGTATCTAAAATAATTTGCAAAATCAAAGCTTCAAACGAATTTGTTTGTTTACGTAACTGCTTATCATTTTGAACATGCGCAACAGACGGAATTTTACCCAAACTGTTTGTAACCAAACTACCGTTTATAAGTGGGGAACTAATCATAATTTCAATCTCCTAAATAACTTGTAATTGTGCGGAAATTGCACCCGCACTTTTCATAGCTTCTAATATAGAAATAGTATCTTTAGGCGTTGCTCCAAGCTTTTGCAGGGCTCTTACAACATTTGCCACAGTTGTAGTACCACGCTTAGTATAAACTTCGTCCTGGTTTAAACCAAGTGCCAAATTTTTATCTACTCCCATGCCTCCTGAAGGCACTGTCACACGATTTTGCTCATGGATTTTAATCGTAATAGAACCTTGAGTAATTACAACCGGCATAACCTCTATCCCAACACCAGCAACAATAGTTCCAGTTCTTTCGTTAATAATAATTTTACTGTTTGGTTTATAATCTGTATTTGTATTTTCAACATCTGCTAGAAATTCAACCATACTAAGTTTTTTTGGACACTTTAGCCGTATGGTTCGTGAATCAATAGCAACGGCCACCTGAGATTTAAATCTATTATTTAAAATATTTTGAACATTTATGGCATTTTGAAAATTAGATTCTTTTAGCGACAATGTTGCATATCTTTTATGGTACAGATCAAAATTAACACCTTTTTCAACCAGTCCTCCGCCATAAACTATGCCCGTCGTCGGATCAGATTTTGTTTGGGTATTTCCTTGACTAACACCTCCTATACTTACCGGTCCTTGAGCCAAAGCATATATCTGACCGTCAACACCTTTTAACGGCGTCATAAGCAAAGTTCCTCCTTGCAGCGATTTTGCATCACCTATAGAAGAGACCGTTACATTTAATTTATCGCCAGAGCGGGCAAAAGGACCTAAATTGGCAGTAACTACAACTGCTGCAACATTTTTTGAAACTATCGTTGCAGGGTTTAGATCAATATTCATGGCCTTTAACATATTTGCCAAAGATTGTAGTGTAAAAGTCGAAGTGATGCCATCGCCTGTTTTATGCAGACCAACAACCAATGAATAACCTATAAGCTGATTATTTCGAACACCGATAACGGATGAAATATTTTTTATTTGTATCGCATGCAAAACCAATGCATTAAAAAGTATAAAATATATTATTCTCACTCAACAATCCTTTATTAAGTCTATTAAGCAAATATTATTCCATATATGTCAATGTCGTCTTGCCGAATTTTTTAGTTTTTATACATGTAAAAGGACCTATATATTTTGGCAAGGTCAATCCGCTCATATGTTCTATAGCAATTGCGCAAACTGCTTCTTTTGCAATGGTGCTGATTAATTTGATACTATTATCATAAATATCTTCCATGTTCTCTCTGATGCTAAAAGGCGGATCAACATAAAAATATGCCTTACTCTTGTCTTTGTATAAGGCTGACAACACCTCATCAATATTTTGAAAACTATCTCCCGCTAAAACCCTGCACTTTGTCGGATCTGTTTTGGCTATGTTATTTTTTAAAACTCTAATAACGTCACTATCTTTTTCTAAAAAATACACTTTTTTAGCACCTCTGCTTAAAGCCTCCAGTCCAATCGATCCGCTTCCTGCAAATACTTCAACAAAAATAGAGTCGATAATATCGTAACCTATGCTATTGAAAAAAGATTCTAAAACAATACCTTTAGAACTTCTTGTTGTTAATTTTGACGGTAAATCTATAACAGTAGATTTGTATTTACCGGTAACAATCCTTTTGGTGAATTTCTTATTGACCTTCATAATGCTTCTTTATAAGTTGTAAAATATCATTTTTGTATTTATCAGTTAACCGCTCTATTTCGCTTTGTATAGTTGGTATCTCTATTTTTTCTTGAGAGATATTTTCTTGCTCATATGTTTTATGCTTAAATCTTTGCTCCAATGTCATAAAAAGCTGTGCTCTTGTAAACGGCTTATAAATATCACAATTTTCATAACCGACTGACACTACCGGTTTTTCTGTCTGAATTTCAAAATCACTTATAACCGCATCACACTGCTTTAGCGAGCTTAAATAGCCTGATAAAAACAGCTCAAGACTTTTTTGCAGAAGCGGTGATTTACAAAGTACGGCGATTTTCATGGTTCAACCTATATTTTTAATTTATAAACAACACTGTAAGGAGAAAGTTCCACCGGTTGAAATAATTTTGGATTATAATTTTGTAAAACAAACAATTGCACAAAAAGTGAATTATACGTAGCATTATCAATGATAAGAAATTTTCCGTAACTGGACATAAAAATAACATTAACGTTAGAATTTGGATCAACTATTTTACTTATTTTATGCAAATGGCCGCTTTTGTCATACCATGTTTTAACAAAATGATTAATATGAGCCGTAGCATTTGAAAACTTAACTGTTGCATTTTTAGCATTTAGCACTACGCCCTCTCGTAGATAAATCTTTGCACCCTCTTGTTTTAAAGCTGATGAAACAAAATAAAGAGGCATTGCATAGCGTTGCCCACTCATAATATTTAAATTAGAAAACAGTGCGATTGTAGGATATATCTCAATCATTTTATAAGGTATGTAAAGATATATCTCTCTTGTTGGAGATGGAATTTTAATATGATTATTTTTAAGTGCTATTAAAAAATTATTGACATCTTTAAAACCGTTAGCAGTTGTCATCTGCTCTATGGGTGAAAAAAGTTTAATATACTTTTTTGCTAGAGCAGCTTTTTTAGCAATCTTTGCATCTTTTATCTCATACTCAACCTCAAGACGAGCCAGTTTTGCACTTATACTTTGCGGATGCGTTAATATATAGCTAACAGGATAATCAGCGCTTCCGCCATGCAGACCTCCGTCTATCAAAGTTCGCAAATGAGCATAATAGCGAAGCGGATACCCATAATCCCACCAAGATATGACATAATCTTTAGGGTTTGATATCTCTTTTAAATGATTTAATACCCCCACTTCGCTATTATTAAAAACAGTCGGAACTCTGTATGCCTTTACATGTAAAAGATTTGGGATTAAAATTAGAAGTGTGCCCACTATTAGTGTGCTGTAGTATAAAAAATAACTCGGCATTTTTTTTGCTATTTCAAAGATAAGGTAAGCTATGCCAAGAGCCAGCGGAACGATAGCATAAATAGTAAATCTAAGCCCGCTGTGCATTGCAAGAAAACCAAGACCTATCATAGGCAGAGCAAACAACATAAATCTAAATCTATAGCTAAGCCAGATATAGCCGACAATGGAAATTACAAAAGTTGTGATACTGCCGCTGATTCTATCTGCAAAAAGAGTAAACGGGATACCTGCAGATTCACGAACAGTCTGCATAACGCTGAAAAAATGAAGATTTAACCCATTATCTTTTACATCACTTACCGATAACCTAAATACATAACCATTTAGTTCGGACATGATAGGGTTAAAGCCTCCTGTGGCAAACATGGCAGCTATCGCTGCACCGAAAATATAATACACAAATTTATCGAATCTACTATTTTTAAATATAAAATACAAAACAATAATGATTATAGCTTTTAGCAAGAGATTTATTGCTATCATGGCAGTTAACATAATCGCCAAGAGTTTATAGTTATAAATATTTTTTCTGTCAACAATAACCGTATATAAAAAATATAGCCCTACAAATGCAAAATTTAATGAAAAGCTCGCATGGTACCACCAACTATACAGCAAAACAAAAATAGCAGTAAAGAGTAAATATTTGCTCTTGCTGGTTTGTTGTGCCGCCATAATGCCATACATCACGAATGACGGCAGTACCACAGTGAGCATATCAGTATCATAATAACCAACCATTGTACGATTATAATAACTCCAAGCAATAGAGCAAAGCAAAGCGGCAATAAAACCGATCTCAAGATGCTTAAATAAAGTTGAAATCAAGATAACCGGGACAACAATCAACGAAGAGATATACATAGGCATATAAAACATAACGGTATCTAATCTTAGATGCGTTACTCTAACTATAATATATGTTAGTACAGATAAGGCGCTTTGCACTGGAGAATGGTACCATTTATGATGAGGGCTCAAAAGTAGATTTTGTGCTCCTTGTGCATAATAATAACCATCATTGGTATTTATCATAAACTGACCGTGAAACATAAACGGCGCGTAACCGTGAAACTGATAAACCCAGATAAAGCGTACCGCTACACTAAAGACATAAGCTATCAGTATTAGCAACAGCAATTGTTTTTTATTTAACTCATTCTCCATCAAATATCTCCCTTAATGTATTTAATCATATCGTGATAATGCTCCAATGTTTTAAAGCTTTTTTCAAAACGCCATCTTAACACAAATTCAACAATATTCTCTCGTAATTTTTTTTCTACAGCCTCAACGCGTCCGAAATATCCAAGTGAAATATTTTTGCTTTTTATCGGTGCTTCTTTATCATACAAAATAGCTAAAACCTGAAGATATTTACCCTCTTTAATTCTACCTACCTCCTCTTCTTTTAAGGAGATGCCTGATAAGTTTATAGCTTTAAATAAAAAAATATCATCAAAACACTCTACTTTGTCATCTATTTTTAATAATGCGTAAAGTGTTCTTAAGATAGTAAGGTTTTCTTTTCTAGCTACTTCATATCCCGATATTTTACTTGTAAGATTTTTTAATCTATCCAATGGTGTATTCATGGCAAAAATTATACCGTTTATTAGCTTTTAAAAGTTATAATACTGTCAAAAAAAGAGTTTTATGGATTATTTAAGCATTACTAAAGCTAATACCCTGCATGGATCAATCAATATATCCGGTTCCAAAAATGCCGCTCTTCCACTGATAGCTATGTGTATTTTAGCTCACAATTGCGTGAATCTAAGCAATATGCCATGCGTAAAAGATATATCAACGCTAATGACATTATTGCAAAATCTAGGCTCAACTTATACATTTAAAAACAATCAAGCAGCAATTGATACATCGAAAATATTGCATACAAAAGCAACATACGATATAGTAAAAACCATGAGAGCCTCTATACTTGTTTTAGGTCCGCTGCTTGCGAGATTTGGACATTGTGAAGTTTCACTTCCGGGTGGATGTGCGATTGGACAGCGGCCTGTAGATCTGCATCTAAAAGCATTGGAGCAAATGGGAGCATCTATTGAAATAAAATCCGGATATATCCAAGCAAAAGCATATAAAGGGCTCAGGGGCGCTGATATAGTCTTTGACAAAATCACTGTTACGGGTACTGCAAATATCGTAATGGCCGCGGCTTTGGCACATGGAACTACAACAATAACAAATGCGGCAAAAGAACCTGAGGTGGTACAACTTTGCGAAATTCTAAGTAAAAGTGGTATTAAAATAGAAGGCATAGCAACCTCTTCTTTGACCATTACAGGCACATCAGGAAAATTAATAGAAATTGCTCCTGTGACTATCATCCCTGATCGCATCGAAGCTGGTACGTACCTATGCGCAGGTGCGATTACAAAATCGTCTTTAACACTAAGCGGTGCCAATCATGAACATCTACATGCAGTAATATCAAAACTTGAAGAGATGGGATGTGCTTTTACTCTTGCATGCAATGCTATCACTATACATCCGGCTAAAAATCTACGTCCTGTCAATATTGTCACACAAGAGTATCCCGCATTTCCAACAGATATGCAGGCTCAATTTTTAGCATTAGCAACACAGGCAAACGGTACGTCAATCATTGAAGAACGTCTTTTTGAAAATAGGTTTATGCATATAAGCGAACTACAAAGAATGGGTGCAGATATAAAACTAAATGGTCATGTAGCAACAATTACCGGAAAAACAAAATTATCAGGAACGGATGTAATGGCAACTGATTTAAGAGCATCAAGTGCGCTTATACTGGCTGCTTTAGTAGCTGATAAAAAAACAACCGTACATAGAATATATCATTTAGACAGAGGGTACGAAAAATTGGAACAAAAGCTACAAAATGTAGGCGCCGATATTTTAAGATTAAAAGAGTAATTTATTCGTCTTCAAAAATAATCATCTCATAAATGCTTTTTTTCGTAACTAATGATTTGTCCGGTGATACACAATGAGAACGCTCTGCCTTATTTAAGTCATACCTTAAATTTGCAATTTCTTGTTCCATCTTATCTATCTGTTCTTTTAGTCTTAAAGCGATATCAACACCTGCAAGATTAACGCCCAACTCTCTAGTTAATCGTAAAATCATCTTGATTTTATCTATATCACATTGAGAATACATTCTGATTCTACCGTCTGAGCGTGACGGTGAGATAAGATTTTCACGTTCATACTGTCTCAGTGTTTGAGGATGAATGTCTAGTATCTTCGCAACCACGCTAATCATATAAACCGGTTCTTCATAATGGTGTGTCATGATAATCTACTCCTATGGTAATTTGTCCTGCATTAGCTTGACTAAGTCTTTATCTAAATCATCTATGTTTGGCAAAATAATATTTGATTTAAGATATAAATCACCCCGTATTTTTGTTTTACGGTTCATAACGCCCATGCCTTTAACTCGAAAACGTTGTCCATTTTTTGTATTTTTTGGAACTTTGAGTGTGATATCTTTTTCAAGAGTATGTACAGTTATTTTACCGCCAAAAAGAGCATCACGCAGCCCAATGTCAAATGATTTTATAAGATCATCACCTTCTCTGGTGTATTCAGTAGATGGTGCAACGGTAATCTTTAAAAATAGGTCTCCCGCTCGTCCGCCTTGTTTGTTTCCTTTCCCTTTAACGCGCATCTTTTCTCCGCTTTTGACACCTGCGGGTATTTTAATATCAAATCGCTCGTTATTTACCGAAACACTATGAGAACCTCCAATAACTGCAGTGCTAAATGGTATGGTAATGCTAGTCTCTAAATCAAGATTTGGCTGTTGTTGCGAAAACCCCGATCCTCCAAACCCGCCAAAGCCGCCAAAGCCTGTACTACTGCTAAAACCTCCTCTTGCGCCTCCACCAAACATGCTTCGTAAAATCTCATCAAGATCGACGTTACTGCCTTGATTTTGTGCAAAATCATGAAAATTCTGACCACCAAATATAGAATCGCCGTATTGATCATACTGTGCTCGTTTTTCTTTATCGCTCAACACCTCATAAGCTGCATTAATCTCTTTAAATTTTTCTTCAGCTTCAGATGATTTATTAACATCAGGATGATACTTACGCGCTAATTTTCTATACGCTTTTTTAATATCCGCTTCACTACTACTCTCAGACACTCCAAGAGTTTCATATAAAGATTTACTCATTTTTTTACTATCCTATAAAATTTATCTACTTAATTGTATGTTATTATATCATAAAAGTTGAGTCTATGTCAATCAACTTAAATATATATTTAATGTAAAAAATGTCTTTTATTAGAAAAATACAATGACATATCATATTCATTAGCTGCTTGGATAATATCTTCATCTCGAATTGAACCTCCGGGCTCTATAACGGCACTCACCCCGGCTTTTGCTGCAGCATCAATACTATCTCTAAATGGAAAAAAAGCTTCAGAAGCTAAAGCTGAACCAGTCACGTCAAGACCCAGCTCCGCGGCTTTTTTTAATGCGCACTGAGCCGAATCCACACGTGATGTCATCCCCATCCCAACAGCTACCATAGCTGAATTTTTAACATATACAACACAGTTTGATTTTGTAAGACTAGCCACTTTATAGGCTATGTCCATATCTTTTAGTTCTTGTTTTGTGGCCTTTTTATCACTTACCTGCTTAGCAAGCAACACCTCATCATCCTCTACCTTATCGGCTTCTTGATATACAAATCCACCCTCAATATGTTTAAAATCATATTTATCATTTGATAAAACCATTGTATCACTACCGTATTCAAATAGTTTTATGCGTTTTTTATTGGCAAAAACATCTACAGCCTTTTGCGTTATATGCGCAGCTATGATAACTTCGATAAAAATCTCATTAATCTTATTTGCCAGCTTCTCATCAAGCATACCGTTGATAGCAACGACTCCGCCATAAGCTGAAACAGGATCACATTTTAAAGCCTCTGTATAAGCATCTAATAAATTATCCTTAATTGCAAATCCGCAGGGGTTGCCATGTTTGACGATACAAACTGCTGCTTCATCTTTAAAAGCCGACGCTATTTTTACAGCTGAATTAATATCTGTTAGATTATTAAAACTAGCCTCTCCTTTTAATGTTTTAAAGTTATCGGAAAAATATTTATCAAACTCATACAAAGCACCTTTTTGGTGTGGATTTTCTCCATATCTAGCATCTAAAACTTTTTCTCCGACAATAAACTGTTTTTGTCCAAAACCATTATGAAATCTTTGATTCATATAATTTGCAATCATACTGTCATACGCTGCTGTATGCTCATAAGCTTTAATCATCAATTCTCTTCTAAATTCAAGTGTATTTTTATTGTCATGCAAAGCTTTTACAACAAAAGCATAATCAGTCGGACTTGTAACAACAATAACATCATTAAAATTTTTGGCAGCCGAACGAACCATCGTAGGTCCGCCGATATCAATATTTTCTATAATCTCTTCAAAGTTATCGGTTCGTTGTATTGTTTGTTTAAAAGGGTACAGATTTACACAAACTAGATCAATTGCCTGCACATTTAACTGCACTGCCTGGTTGATATGTGTTTCTTTATCGCGTCTATATAAAATCCCTCCATGAATATATGGATTTAATGTTTTAACGCGTCCTTCAAAACATTCAGGAAACTGTGTGATCTCATCTATTTCAATCGCTTTTACGCCATGTTTTTTCAATAAACTAAACGTTCCTCCGGTTGACACTATTTCAAAACCTTCAACAACTAAAGACTTTGCAAATTCAACTATTTCACTTTTATCACTAACACTTAGCAATGCACGCTTCATACTCTTCCTTTAATAAACTTCTTTTAAAATTTTAACAATTTATACCTAAAAATAAGCACTATTATTGCGTTTTGACAATAAGGCCGCTAGGATTTAGCTGCAATATCCACATATTTGAAACTTCTGGGTTTTTGCCTGTTTTGTTACCGACTACCGCGTAATCACCATCTCTTAATATTGCAAAGTTGTTAAAAGAATCGAAATAACGTCCACCGTAATGTCTTTGCAACATCAGATGAAGCGATGTTGAGAGTTTCATCCATAATCCGTCTGTGTTGAAAAAACCGTTATCTGTGACTTGTCCTACTCCTATAATATATCCATTTTTATCCTCTTTTATATCTAATAATTTTGATGGATACTGTGTAGGTATTTCAACATGTTTTAATATATTGCCTTGTATATTAAATGTTGTTAAATTTATCTGTTGTTGTTCATTTGAAACCGTATCAAAGGAGATTATAAACTTATTACCTCTTAATTTTGCAAGGGAATATGGTATTAAATGCTCTCTATCAAGATATGTTTTATACCATATTTTATCTCCATAATTTGTAATACGCATCAAAACAATTGTTTTGTCTTTTTTATAGTATGTCTCGCCCAACACTATAATTGATCCGTCATTTGCCTCAACTGCATCAATACCTCTGTCATCATAAGGTGTGCCAAATTTATGCTTCCATAGCACTGTACCGTTTTTAGATAGACATACCAATAAAATATCATGCAATCCTAATCCATTGTTATACATGGAACCGTATGTGCTAACATGGCTCATTGATGAACCGACGATTAGTATATTGCCGCTAAGCAGCCTGATTAGTTTGCTCATAGTATTATAATGCCCGTCTTCTACCTCTTTACTAAACACTAGATGAGCGGAATTGTTTAATTTTACCACAATTAGCCTGCCATCTTTTGCATAACCACCTATAAGATACCCGTTAGATGGAGTTTTTACGACTGAGACTGCTGTGCTTACATTACTTACCTTGATAGTTTTTGATACGATAACCTTGGCTTTTTCATTTAACTTTACTAATTGCATATAGACGCCGTATCCGCTTATATGGTTTTGTAAATAGCTAAATGCATCATTATAAACGGCATGCGAATTTCCACTAACGATATTATATTTTCTATAAAAGCCGGCTGCGCTTATTGTATTGCCGTAGTCTTGAACTACTGTATTTAAAGCATCATTAAATCTTGATTTAATAACTACGTCATAATTGTTACTAGAGGCGTATAGCGTAAAAGTAAACATTATCAACCAAAAGAGGTGTTTCATCTAACTTCTTTGTTTTTAATTAGTAGAAAAGCAAATATCATTCCTCTAGCTGAGATTTATTCTAATGTGAAATTCATATAAAGCAGAAAACGCAGTTATTAAGAGGAAGTTGACTTAGTACATCATTACGATTTACTAAGTTTGTTAAAAATTCTGTAACATCTGTAAGGATTTCATAGCCTACGAGCATGAACCCCAAAATCAACAAACTAGATTTACGGCTGCTTATTGATTTTAGTATGTCATTAACGGATTATCTTAAATTTTCAAACGGAGCGGTTACAACTGTTTTTCTTGTAACTGTATATGGTACTAGCGCTACTGCGCGAGCACGTTTGATTACAATTGAAATCATATCTTGGTGACGTTTACAGTTACCTGTTAATCGGCGTGGCATGATTTTATAGCGTTCAGACAGTGAAAAACGTAAAGATGCAACATCTTTATAGTCTATAAAATCTACTTTAGCCTCACAATATTTACAATATCTTTTTTTATATTTTCTTCTTTCTGCCATATCTTGTCCTTTTTACATTTATAATTTGGTGTATTTTAAAACGGTATCTCGTCTTCATCTATATCAATCTCCGGAATATCTTTTTGAGGCATTGATTTTTGTGAATAAGATGGTTGTTGCTGTGGAGTATTATATGAGCTATCATACGGCGTTGCCTGATTTGACTGCTGCTGAAGATTCTTATAACCACTTGAGCTTTGCTCACCTTTGCTGTCTAGCATCTGCATAGTTTCTACTATAACAGAATGTTTAGAGCGTTTTTGACCATTTTGATCACTCCACTGCTCAAAGTTCAATCTACCTTCAACAAGAATTTTACTTCCTTTTCTAAGATATTGATTTGCAACTTCTGCGCTTCTGCCAAAAAAAGTAATATCCACAAAGCAGACTTCCTCTTTTTTTTCACCATTACTGGTAAACTTACGACTTGTAGCAATAGCTGTTTTTGCAATCGCTGTACCTGACTGCGCATATCGAAGTTCAATATCTCTTGTCAGGTTTCCAACTAGTATTATCTTGTTAAACATAGATTACCTTTAAAAATTATTCTTGAATCGTTGTTTCTTGTACGACTACCTCTTCAACCACAGCCTCAGGAGTAGTAACAATTGTCTCTTTTACAACAACTTCTTCTTCTGAACTTACTTGTACGGGAGTACTTTTATTTATAGTATTTGCTTTTTGAACTAATTTATCCCATGCAGCAATTTCTCGTTTACTATCATATTTGATAGTTACAAAACGCAATATTGCCTCATTGATACGAAAGCGTCTTTCAATTTCACCAATTACTGATGGCTTAGCGGTATAATACATAACATGAAAATATCCACGCTCGTTTTTTTGTATAGGGTAAGCCAGTTTGCGAATACCCATCTTATCTCTAGCGGTAATCTCAGCGCCGTTTGACATTAATACGTCTTCAATCGCTGCAATGGTATTTTCAATCTCTTCTTGTGTTAGTGTTGGTTTTACGATAACTAAATTTTCGTAATGTCTCATAAAGTATAATCTCCTCTTGAATTTTCTCCCTTTTGGATATCAATATATTACGTCTTGCAATACAAAGAGAAAGGAACTTGGAATTATACTTTTATTTGCCTTAAGAGTCAATTAGCATTTTTTAGATATTCATCAACCTGCAGCGCCTGGTAATGTTCATAAACATCATGTACGCGCAATATCGAAGCACCGTGATTGGCAGCTCTTAAATGCAGAGCAAGTGTACCCGGTAGTCTATCGCTTACATCTGTTTTGGTAATATCTCCTATCATAGACTTTCTGCTAGCGCCGATCAATAATGGTTTATTAAAATGCAAAAAATGGGTAAGATTGTTAATAAGAGCGGTATTGTGCTGCAAAGTTTTTCCAAAACCTATGCCCACATCTAAAATAATATCCTTAATACCAAACTGTTTTGCTTTTTGTATCTGCGCGGTAAAAAAGTTATCTATATCTAGTATTATATTCTCATAATATGGTGATTGCTGCATCACGTGTGGATTTTTTTGCATATGCATAATAACGGCAGTTGCATCATATGCAGCACACAATCTGCAAACACTATCGTTTTGTAAACCTGTTATATCATTTACAATGCTAAAACCTCGCTCCAATACATAAGAGATCACTTTAGGCTCATAACTGTCTATGCTGAGCTTTACTTGTTCATATAAAGATTTTTTATATAAGATATCGACAATCGGCTTAATGCGCTCTAGTTCCTCATCGGCATCTACAGCTAAACTTCCCGGTCGCGATGAAACACCTCCGATATCTATAATAGAAGCACCATCTTCTATCATCTCGTATACTTTACCTACAGCTTTAGCATCTTTAAACCTGCTTGCCTCAAAAAAACTATCATCATTTGCATTGATTATGCCCATCAGTTGTGTTTGCTTTGGTTTTTGTATATTGATAAATTGTTTCAACTGTGCGGCTACATCTTTTAGTCCAAACGGTTGGGTTAACTCTTTTTTTGCCAAAATTTTCAGATGTCGCTCATTTGCTATTAAAAGCGCATCGACATAAGGTTCATGTGCTGTCACAACTCCTCTTGGTACTGCCAAATCAGCTCCTATTGAGAGTGCATCTTGTTTTAAAATATTTGCAGCGCCTACATGCATATGAGTTATATAAAAAATCTGACACTGTGCTTTTGATGTCAAAATATTAATTCCGCCGATATCTACATGCAACTCTTTAAGATATTTTTTTATATCAATATCGTTAGACAGTTTATAAAGATTCATGTGCGCTCCTATTTACCGTAAAACTCATCAGCACAAGAGCTAAGATAGGCTGAGTTTGTGCATTGAGCTCCAAAAGCTGATATCCTTTTTCAAAACATTCCAATTGATATTTGTTTAAAATCAGTTTATCAACCACCGTAGCACGAAAGTATAATGCTTGCAATAACTCTTTTGCTTCATCTTTTTTAAGTCTCTCATTTGCCTTTAAAAATGCAAAAATTATCTCATTGTCTATTTTTGTAAAATTAATCTCGGCACTTATTTGTTTATGCTGTATGCTATTTTTTAAAATAGGTAGCCTGGATCTCACAGTGCTTAGCAAAACCGATTTTGATTGGACTATCATGATAAAACAGATATTTCTTGGAGGTTCTTCTAGCAGCTTTAAAAGTGCATTTTGGGAGATACTATTAAAAGTTTTAGCAGCAAGTAAAATATATTTTTTATCACTTTCGCTTATATACGCTTCAGCAATCACGGCTTTTGCATGCTCTATCTTAAATGAATCCTCCATAAAAACAACAACACGAAAATCATGCAGCTTCTTTTTTAAAATTATTACTTCATTTTCAATATCCGGTGAAACGATAATTCCACATTGTATCTGATTATCACGAGACATCTATCTCACCAAACAGTGCGGCATTTATAGATATGTCAAACATATGAAATAACTGCAATAATTTAATATCAAGTTTTTTATCATTTGAGTTCATAGTAAAAGCGTTTAAAGAGTCTTCATCAAACAGCCACATCAAACTATCATCTTTTCGCTTGGCTATATCGGCTCTTTTATCTTCACCTTTGCCTATGTACCAGAAAAAATAATTAGACTGCCATGAAATATTTAGCATATCTTCAATCATATCTAAAGATTGATTTGTAGAAATTTCATCAAAATATGAATAAATCTGCTCTATATCAAGCACACATATCAATGGTCTTGCATTTGAGGCCTTATTGATAAATCTTTTAATATAAGCTCCAAACCACTTTCTGTCACAATCGGTAATCAAAATAATTGTCTTGCCGCTTAGTATAAGAGATAAAGTAACCTGTATAGTTTTTATCCACTCAAATCTATACTCTTCAAGCCAACTAAAACTGGCATCTTCGCTACGAATAGCATCAAGAGTCCATTTTTCAAAATCCTGCATAGGCATACATTACTTATCTAGTTCATAAGCGTTATGAAGAGATCTAACGGCTAGTTCTGCATACTTTTCGCTAACAACCATAGATACCTTTATCTCAGATGTCGATATCATCAAGATATTGATATTTTCTTTTGCCATAGTTACAAATGCTCTGGCTGCTACGCCTGTATGAGATTTCATACCAACACCAACGACTGATACTTTGCAGATACTATCATCATAAGAAACATCGGTAATATCACCGTTTGAAATAAATTTATTTACAATCGATTTAGCATCATTTAGCTCATTGATCGTTACCGTAAAATCAAGATTGGCAGAATCATCGTGTCCGACTGTTTGAATAATCATATCCACGTTAATATTTTCTGACGCTAGGCTTGTAAATATATCTGAAGCTATGCCGGGTCTGTCTTTGACGCCAAATAAAGATATTCGTGCCTGATTTTTATCTAATGCAATTCCACTTACCAATGGTTCTTCCATAATATTCTCCTCCTTAGTAATCAATGTCCCCTCTTCGTCTGTAAAACTGCTTCTAGTTACAAGATTGACATTTAATTTTTTAGCTAATTCAACTGAACGATTTTGTAATACTTTAGCACCCAGACTAGCTAGTTCAAGCATTTCATCATATGAAATCTTATCAAGCTTTTTAGCTTTTGGCTCTATCCTTGGATCTGTTGTGTATATTCCGTTTACATCCGTATATATCTCACACAAATCTGCTTTTATAGACCCGGCTATCGCAACAGCCGAGAGATCACTCCCGCCGCGACCCAGTGTTGTTACATGTCCACGCTCATCGATACCCTGAAAACCTGCAACTACGATAACTTTGTTCTGTTTGATTTCACGCTGCATGAGTGATGGATCAATATCGGTAATTCTAGCTTTTGTATGGATACTGTCTGTTTTTATGCCCGCCTGTCGTCCAGTTAAAGCAACAGCATCAACTCCCATTTCGTTTAGCGCTATACAAAGCAGCGCCGCCGTTACTCTCTCTCCCGAACTTAAAAGCATATCCATAGATTCTTTGACGGGGTTTTGACTAAAGTGATGAGCAAACTCTATCAGCTTATTGGTTTCTCCGCTCATAGCAGACACGACTACAATGACATCATCTCCATTTTTTTTAGTTACTGCCACACGTCTAGCTACATTTTGTATTTTGTCTAAATCTCCGACGCTCGTTCCGCCAAATTTTTGCACAATCAACATTATAATAGTCCCTTTTTCTTAAAATACAGTACAACTTCCCTGTACAAAGGCTTCTTAAACTCAGTCGCCATTGACATGGCTTCATCAACGGTAACAAATTTATAATCTATAAACTCAGGATGTTTTGTTTGTAGATTAATTAATGCTTTTTTCTTTAATCTAACAAGGTAAAATTTTTGAGTCTGCCCGCTAAAAGGCTTCATATGCTTTTTTATTTTAGGAGGAAACTTATATGTAAGCCATTTAGGATACTTAGCTACTACATCGATATCATCTGTACCTATCTCTTCTTTTAATTCACGAAATAAAGCTTCTTTTGCCCTCTCGCCTCTATCTATGCCTCCTTGTGGAAACTGCCATACATTCTTAACATCTATGCGCTTTGCAACCAAAACTAAATTCTTTTGCGGATACTCACTAGACATTATAACTGCGGCTACATTTGGGCGATACGGTTTTATATGTTTCATTAACTGCTCTTAGATTGGTATTAATACTTTGCAATTATATAAAAAAATGTATTAAAAACAGTATAATGCCAAATGCTTTTATATATCCATATCCCATTTTGTGATTCAAAATGTCACTACTGTAGTTTTAATTCATATGTTGATAAATTTCATTTAAAACAGCAATACATGCAAGCTGTCTTAAAGCAATTAAGATCAGATATTGCTCTATATAATGTAGCTAAAGAGTCAATTGAAACCATTTTTATAGGCGGTGGAACACCATCAACCGTTGAGGCTTCGTTATATGAACCTATTTTTTCTTATATCAAGCCATATTTATCTAAAAATCCGGAAATTACAACAGAAGCAAATCCTAATAGTGCGTCAAAGCAGTGGATAAAGGGCATGTTTTTACTTGGTATAAACAGAATAAGTTTTGGCGTGCAAAGTTTCAATGACACAAAACTGAAATTTTTAAACAGAGCGCATAGTAGCAAAGACGCGATTTCAGCAGTGCAAAGCGCCAAAGATATCGGCATCGACAATATATCTTTAGATTTGATATATGCAACAAATATGGACACAAAAGAGATGCTTCAATATGATTTAGAGCAGGCATTTGAGTTACCTATTAATCATATAAGCGCATATGCCTTGAGTATCGAAGAGGGAACCGTGTTTCAAAATACGCCTGACGCGGCTAATCACAAAATGGATTTGACGCAGTTACTCTTTCAAGAGATTGGCAACCATGGATTTACACAATATGAAATATCCAATTTTGGAGCATATCAAAGCAGACACAACCTGGGTTATTGGCAATATAAAGATTATATAGGTATCGGTAGCGGAGCTGTAGGCTGTATCGACGGTGTGCGTTACTATCCAGACAAAGATATCCAACTATATATAAACGATCCCTTACATGTAGAGCATGAAACCCTCTCTTTAGATCAACAAAAAGATGAAAAAATACTTTTAGGACTAAGAAGTGTAGTTGGAGTTGAGATCAGTCTATTGACGTCGCATGAAATGAATCGTGTATCTATACTGATACAAGAAAACAAAGTTTTTCAAAAAAATAACAAAATTTATAACAAAAATTATCTTCTAAGTGATGAACTAGCATTGTTTATAACCACTTAATTGAAGTTAAATGAGTTTTGAGATAAAATTTTATAACTTAAGTACAGGATATAAATATGTTTGGAGTCGGTTTTAGTGAAATATTAATGATTGCTATTGTGGCGGTTATCTTTTTGGGTCCTGATAAACTGCCCGGTGCGATGGTTGAGATTGCAAAATTTATCAAAAAAGCCAAATCTGCCGTTACAGACGCTAAAGAATCACTAAACAGTGAATTAAATCTTGAAGAGCTAAAAAAAGAGCTGGGTCTTGATGATATAAAAAATGAAGCATTGGCATATAAACAAGAACTGCTTGAAGCAAGAGAAAAATTAGCGCAACTAAATCCGATTGATCAATTTAAAGAGCAAAAAGAAAAAACTAAAGCAGAGACAGCTGAGATGGAGAGTTCGTTTCATGAGGATGCAAATAAACTATCACAAACCAATCAAGCAAAACAAGAACATGAAGCTCAGACACAAACTTCAACATCAGATGAGATACCGCAAGAACCAGACCAGCCGACACAGCATAACACCGAACCCATAAATAAACCTCGGCAAGTCACGCATGAGCCCCAGCAGACTTTTAAGCAAACGTCTAAAGAGATGCCGCAAGAAGCACCAGAACCATCTGTAGCGCCATCACCATATCAAACAGCGTACGACTCCAAAACATACAAAGCCCTAAAAGAGAGAAACAACGACAATGCTTAAAGAATTACACCCGCACATTGCAGATTTAAGAAAACGCCTTACGATATCAGTAGCAACTCTGTTTATTATGTTTATAGTTATGTTTTATTTTCATCAGGCTCTACTAGATTGGATAGTAGCGCCCCTTAATCACGCCCTTGAGAGCGTCGGCAAAGTATCACATGTGGCCGCAAAGGGCATGATTACCACAAATCAAGTCGGTGGAACATTTTTTGTAGCTATGATAGTATCATTTTTTGCTGCCATACTTGCTTCGCTCCCAATTATATTGTGGCAAATCTGGTTATTTATAGCTCCCGCTTTGTATGCCAATGAAAAAAAGATTATTTTGCCGTTTATTATCGGTGGAACTATTATGTTTTTAGTTGGTGTTGCTTTTGCGTATTATGTCGTTACACCTTTTGGATTTAAATTTCTAATTACCTTTGCAAGCTTTAAGTTTGTCCCTCTTATAAATATAGAAAATTATATAGGATTTTTTACTAAAATAATGGCCGGATTTGGTATCGCTTTTGAATTACCCGTATTTGCATACTTTTTTGCTCTTATAGGACTTATAACAGATAAAAATCTTATAGATTTTTTCAAATACGCAGTAGTTATCATATTTATAGTAGCAGCGCTGCTTACACCTCCTGATGTGATGACTCAGATGTTGATGGCGGGGCCGTTGCTGGTTCTTTACGGTTTGTCCATACTTGTTGTTAAAATGGTAAATCCGGCTAAAAAACAAAATGAAAAAGAAACATCTGACGACTACGGCACACAAAACAAACAAGAAAGCAGTAAAACGAGCGAACAAAAAGAGAATCAGCAAGGCACAAAGCATACTGATGCAGCAACATCAAAAGAGCCAACTGCCCCAAAACAACCACAAACACAAGAAAATCCAGAAGCAGAAGAAGATTTTGATGAAGCATTCGAAAAACTGGCCAAAGAGACATTTGGTGAAGATGCACTTTTAGAAGAAAACAAAGATAAATCAAACTCCGATACAGATGATAAAAAAGATAAATAGTGACAAATCTTGATCCATTATTAACATCAAGCTATAATTTTTCTCTACCGGATAATCTTATAGCGACTCATCCCGTCACTCCACGAAACAGTGCAAAATTATTAGTATATAACAGACATACCGATACGATAATACATACATATTTTTATAATCTTGCACATTTTATTCCAAAAGAATGCGCTTTAATATTCAATGACACTAAAGTAATCAAAGCACGACTTTATGGGCACAAGCAAAGCGGCGGCAGTATAGAATTATTAATCAATAAGCCGATAAATGCGCACCTTGTGAATGTTTATATCAAAGGCAGAGTAAAAGCAGACACTCTGCTTAGATTTCAAAATAATATTTTTGCTAAAGTGGTAAGTTTAAATAATGATGGATCTCGCGATATTGTCTTTTTGCAGCAAAATAAACAGATACGTTTTGAAAAGCTGTTAAGTATTCTTGATGAGATTGGACACATACCACTACCGCCGTACTTGCAAAGAGAAGATACACAACAAGACAAAGAGGATTATCAAAGTGTTTTTGCTCTGTATGACGGAGCAGTAGCTGCCCCAACGGCATCATTGCATTTTACATCTAAACAATATAAAGAAACTTGTCAGACTTTTAAACATGCATTTATAACCTTACATGTAGGAGCGGGAACTTTTAAACCCGTTCAAACAGATTTGATAACACAACACCCTATGCATGGTGAATATTACAAGATATCAAGCCAGGCATTAGAGCTTATAAACGCAGACACGCCCATCTTAAGTGTTGGCACCACCACAACTAGAACTATAGAGTATTTTATCCGCAACACCCACAAAATAGCAGGAGAGGCCAATTTATTTTTGCATCCCGGCAACACCCCAAAACGAGTCAATCATCTGCTTACAAATTTTCATCTTCCAAAATCTACTCTTTTAATGCTTGTGGCTTCATTTGTAGGATTAGAAAAAACGCTACAGCTCTATGATGAAGCGATTAAAAATAATTATCGTTTCTATTCATACGGCGATGCTATGTTAATTTTATAATTTACTTGATATAATAAGTTATGATTAACAAAGAGGCGAAAAATAAAACACAGCAAGCAATAAGTAAATTAAACAAAGCACAGCAAGAAGCAGTACGGCAGATAAACGGTCCCATACTGATACTAGCCGGTGCCGGGAGCGGTAAAACAACTACCATTACTACAAGATTGGCATATCTGCTGAAAGTAGTAGGTATTCCCGCAGCAAATACACTCACGCTTACATTTACAAATAAAGCAGCTCTTGAAATGCGAGAACGCGCTCTTAATATGATTGAGGATAACACATACCCTCCTCTTTTATGTACGTTTCACAAATTTGGACTGCTTTTTTTAAAATTTAACATTCATCTACTACAAAGAAAAAATAATTTTGTTGTCATAGACACAGATGATAAAAAGAAAATCATAAAAAAACTAAATAATGAACTCCCAACAGCACTCATAGCAAGTGAGATTTCAAAATATAAAAATTCTCTACTTTCTCCTGATCAAGTATATAAGCAGGCTGAATTTTATAATTATCAAGTTATAGCAAAAGTATATGAAGAGTATGAAAATTATCTGCTTAACAATAATCTAGTTGACTTTGACGACTTATTGGCTATAACATACAAAATACTAGACAACAATGAAGAGCTAGCTATAAAAACAAGTCAAAAATATCAGTATATTATGATTGATGAATACCAAGATACAAATGAACTGCAGTTAAAACTGATTCAAAAGCTATGCCTTACGCATAACAATATATGCGTTGTAGGAGATGACGATCAAAGTATCTATGGCTGGAGAGGAGCGCATATAAGAAATATTTTAGAGTTTGATCAAGATTTTAAAGAGTCAAAAATCATTAAACTACAGGAAAATTACCGATCAAAACATCCGATTATTGAAGCTGCGAACTCTTTAATCCAGCACAACAGGTCAAGATTAGGTAAAAAACTGATCTCAACTCGCGGCAGAGGCGATGAGATAACCATACTTTACTCAGATAATGAAAATGAAGAAACAAAAAAGATAACACAAATAATTGCAAAACTCATCGACAGTGGCACCAAACCAAAAAACATAGCTGTCTTATACAGGGTAAATGCCTTAAGTCGTGCTCTTGAGGATGGCTTAAACAGATCAAATATCTCTTACAGGCTAGTCGGGGGTCTAAAATTTTATGACCGTGCCGAGATAAAAGATATTATCTCATATCTACGGCTAACAACAAACATGCATGATGATTTTTCCTTTAAAAGAGTAGTAAATAAACCAAAAAGAGGAATCGGTAAAGCAACTTTAGATAAACTAGAGTTAGCCGCATTACAAAACGGTATCTCTATATTTGGATATATTGACCAAACAGATAATAAAACGCTAGAGTCTATAGTTAAAGCAAAAAATACAAAAACACTAAAACAATTTATAGACGATATAAAAGATGCAAGAAGAGCGTCACAACAATCAATATATCAATTTATAGATTATGTAGAGGATAAGTTTCATCTAAAAGAGATTTACAGCAATCTACCCGATGGGCAGGATAAAATACTAAATTTAGATGAATTTTTCGGAATGTTTCGTGAGTATGTTAAAGAATATCCACAAACCACTTTAGATGAATTTTTAAACGATATAGCACTTCAAAGCGATCAGGATGAGATTGAGGGTGATAGTATTTATATTATGAGTATTCACGCGGCAAAAGGGCTTGAATTTGATCATGTATTTACTATAGGTCTTGAGGAAGGATTTTTACCTTTGCTTGGAGATGGAAATGACTTAGAAGAGGAAAGAAGACTTGGATACGTAGCTTTTACAAGAGCTAGAGATACCTTAACTCTTTCACATTCACAAAGCAGGTTTTACAAAGGCAGAAGAAGCGAGCTGTTAAAAAGCAGGTTTTTAAACGAAGCCGGACTATGCAAAGGCTCCCTGATTATAGAAAAAAATCAAATGTTTAAAAAAGGAGATTTGGTGCGACATAAAATATTTGGAGCAGGACGAATACTCAGTATTAGCGCAAGCGGCAGGGAGACTAAACTAAAGATTAATTTTAGCGGCAACCACCGTGATATACTTGCTTCATTTGTAGAAAAACTATGAATCAAATTTTCGTAGCCAATAAACCTGCAGGTATCAGTTCAAACCATTTTCTCTCCTCTTTAAAAAGGAAATATAATCAAAAAAAAGCCGGCTTTACAGGAACGCTAGACCCATTTGCTAGTGGCGTTTTAGTAGTAGGTTTTGGTGCGCACACAAAACTATTTCGCTTTTTAGATAAAACACCAAAAAGATATCGGGCAACTCTATGGCTTGGGGCATATTCTAAAAGCCTAGATATAGAACGGGTAGAAAGTATCTGGCAAACGCATGAGCTCAACCAACAAAGCATCAAAGACTCCATTGATAATCTTCAGGGCACACTTACATATTCACCGCCTAGCTTTAGCGCTAAAAGGGTTAATGGCAAAAGAGCTTATGAACTTGCAAGAGACGATATTGATGTAAAACTAAAACAGATTACATCTAATATCTATCAAACCAAACTAATAGCGTATTCACATCCATTTATTACTTTTGAAGTAACAGTCAGCGAGGGAACATATATCCGTTCTTTAGGTGAAATTTTAGCTAATCGCCTTGGCGTAAAGCATGCCTCTCTTAGTTCACTTACAAGACTCAGTGAAGGAAAATTCATCTACAATCAAGAGGAGCCGATAGATATTAAACAATCGCTAAACATTCCAAAAAATAACTATAACGCAGATATTAATAATATATTGCTTGGAAAAGTATTAAGCATAAGTAATTTTGATAAAAAAACAGATGGCTACTATTGGCTAGATAATAATGATACAATTACAATTATAAAAATAACCGACTCTGATGTAACGTATGAGTTGAACAAGGTTCCATTATGTTAATTTTATCTCGCAAGTTAAATGAGTCTATTATCATCGGAGATAATATAGAAGTAAAAATAATCTCAATAGACAAAGGTGTCGTCAAACTCGGTATTGAGGCGCCATCAGAAGTTATAGTACTAAGACAAGAGTTAATAACTGCGGTAAAAAATGCAAATCAAAATGCTTCTTTGCATGCCGATACATCAATTTTAGATAATTTTTACAAAAAGTTTACAAAAAAACCATGAAAATCTATCAAGCACATGCTAAAGTGAATATTTTTTTAAAAATTACCTCTCAAAGAGGCGAGTACCATGAACTAGTCTCAAGATTTATGAAAGTCCCGCATCTATATGATGAATTATCATTTGTAAAAAAACAAAGCAGTAAATTTGAAATAATCGGTGATTTTACATGTGAAATAGAGCAAAACACCATATATAAAGCATATATTGAACTAAAAAAAGCTACTAATTCCGATAAGTTAAGCAGACTGTTGTCATCTTACGGTGTACATGTAAATAAAAATATTCCATCTTTTGCAGGATTAGGCGGTGGAAGTAGTGATGCTGCAGTGTTTCTAAGAATGTGCAATGAAGTGCTTCATTTGGGTCTAAGTATTCAAGAACTAGTAAAAATAGGTGCAAAAGTGGGCGCTGATGTTCCTTTTTTTATATATGACGTAAACAGCGCAAATGTTAGCGGTACCGGAGAGATAGTGGAACAATTTGATGAAGACACACTGCCTTTAAAAATAATCACACCGGATATACAAATATCAACGCCTCAAGTTTATAAACAATATAGACAAAATTTCTACAATCCTCTGCCAGATGCCAAAGCGCAAGAGTATCTACAGATTAAGTCAATAGATGTTTTAAAGAACATGGATATCAATCAGGCGAATGATCTTTTTGCACCGGCACTGCATCTATATCCGCAGTTAAAGAATTTTTATCGGGCAGATTATTTTTTCAGCGGGAGCGGGAGCAGCTTTTTCTATCTATGAAGGTATCCCTAAAATCAGAATCAAACAGATGGAGCAAAAGACAATGGGTAAAACAATAGCTAAAAATAAAAAGGCTTTTCATGACTACCATATACTTGAAAAACTTGAAGCAGGTTTAGTTTTAGAAGGAAGCGAAGTTAAAGCCGTACGCGCTTCAAGAGTAAATCTAAAAGATAGTTTTGTCAGGCTTGTAAAAGATGAGGCATTTTTGTTTAATGCCCATATTGGACGGTTATCAACTACGCATCATTATTATACTCACGAAGAAAGACGAAATAGAAAACTCCTGCTTCACAAAAAAGAGTTAAGTAAACTAAAAAGTGCTGTACAAAGAGACGGATATACGATAGTACCGCTACAATTATATTTTAATCATAGAAATTTAGTAAAAATCCAAATTTCTATCGCTAAAGGTAAAAACTTACATGATAAACGAGAAGATTTAAAGCAAAAGGATATGAAAAGAGATATTGCTAGAGCTTTAAAGGATTATTAGGATCAATTATATGTTTAAGATGATTTGAGGTCGCTTCATCAATAATATTATTGACCATTGTCCGAAAGATATATTTATGTATAAAATAAAGACTATACCAATAGATATAGCCAAAAATGCCTATAGGTTCAAAATATGCTTTTAAGCTCAATACCGCATCTTGTTTATCTTTGGATGTTTTAATGCTAAACTGCAGCCACGCATGACCTGGCGATTTCATTTTAGCTTTTAAGCGTAGGGTTTTCTCATATGTCCAATCTCTATAGTATGTGACTACCCAAAAATCAATTCTACTTCCTACCTTAATATAATTTTTATCTACCTTATAGGAGGACAGTCCAGGTCCACCCAAGAGTTTATCTACAAATCCCCTTATGCTCCATAACCATTTAGGAGAAAAATAACCACGATCACCGCCTATATCTTTGATGTTATCAAAAACACAGGAGATCTGCTCAACTCCAATATGTCTGCTGTACTCTTCAAATAACATACCTTCTATCTCTTTAGAACTAAGCGAAATAAATTGTTTTTGGTGCTGGGCATTCATAACCGATGATTCATAAGGAGTTGACCAAACACTATTTATCATCCTGCCCTCAGTCCGAACCATAGCAATTCTAATAGAATCTCGGTAGCACAACGGACGTATGGTAATAAGCGGATCAATCTTGCTAATCGGATATTTATTTACAACAGCGTCGCAACTCATGCCTTCTATTAAGCTTCTAACTAACAAATACGGCATTTGGGTCATTTTAGCAATAATAAAGCTAAGTAAATTATTGGTTAAAAGACGGTTAAAAATTGGTAAAGGTATCTTTTTAAGATTTTTATGTACTACGGTTTTGGCAAAAATCTTTACCATATCACCATAGCTGAGTACATTATCAGAGCCAATTTCTGCAATTTTTCCATAATAAACATTATTTAACAGCACATGTTTTAAGTAAGCTATGACATCATCTGCAAATATTGGCTGACACAAACCCTCTCTTTGATGCAAAAGAGGTAAAAATGGCAATTTCATTCCAAGGCTTCTTATAATTTCAAAGCTTGCCGACCCGGCACCGATAATAACACCGGCACGAAGTTCCGTAACGCAGGCATGATGACGTCTTAAATGATTTCCGGTTTCTTGTCTGCTTTTTAGATGTTTTGATAATGGAGCATAAGAAAGATCAACACCAAGACCGCCTAGATAAACTATCTGTTTTACATTTACCCGTGAAGCAGCTCGCGCTACTAAAGATGCCAACTTATTGTCTTGTATTAAAAAATCATTCTCTTGTGTTCCTAATGAGTGCACAAGATAATAAACAGTATCCACACCTTGTAGATTTTGGCAAAGAGTGTTAAAATTCTTTTCTTCTAAAAATGACTCTATTACGCATATTCTAGATTCTTGAAAAGAAAGAAGAGTACAATCGTTTTGCTGTAAATAAGATAATTTCCGTATATTTCTTGCAAAAAGGCTTAACTTATATCCCTGATTATATAAATCAATAATCAGTTTTGTTCCTATATATCCGGTAGGACCAAAGATGCCAATATGTTTTGAAGCAGTATTAGACACATTAAGCCCTTATTATGATTACGTTTTGTAACCCACCTGCTATTTAAGCAACTATTTTCTTCGTAACTCTTTAATTCTTGCTTTTTTACCGGCTAAGTCGCGTAAATAAAATAATTTCGCACGACGCACGCGACCACGGCGAATTACTTTTATATTATCTATACTATCAGAATAAATAGGAAAAATTCTCTCAATACCTACACCGTTGGCACTAATTTTACGAACCATAATAGTTCTACCGGTGCCTTCACCTCGTATTGCTATGCAAACACCTTCATAATTTTGAAGTCTAGTTTTGCTACCTTCTTTGATAATAACTGCTAAACTAACCGTATCTCCTGCACGAAATTCAGGAATTGATTTTTGTGCAAGTTGCTTTTTTTCAAAATTTTCTATATATCTATTTCTCATAATAGTCCCTTTTATTGTACATATTTTTTAGCACTGTCAAATACTGACAAAAGCATCTGCCATCAAACAAATCTATCCTCAGCTTTATACGCCAGATATCGTGTCGGACGAAAAAAAGATGTTTTGCATTTTGCCAAAGCGAATTTTAATGAGCGAATTTTACTATGATTACCCTTTAAAAATTCTGATGGAACGCCTTTTTCTTTATATTTTTGCGGTTTTGTGAAGGATGGTGATTCTAAAAGATGTTCTTCAAAGCTCTCGTCTATCAATGATTCTGCATTTCCTAGCACCCCGTCAATATTTCTGGAGATTGCATCACACATCACCAAAGAGGGAAGTTCGCCTCCTGTTAAAACATAATCACCAATACTAAAAACTTCATCTGCAAACTCCTCTATAACACGCTCATCTATTCCTTCATATCTGCCACTTACAAAAACTATATGCTCTTTCTTTGCTAGTCTTTTAGCGTCATTTTGAACAAATTGCTTACCTGCAGGCAGTAAAAAAATAATATAAGTATTATCATCTTTATGCTTTATGGATTCTAATGTATCATATAACGGCTGAGGGCACATAAGCATACCCGCGCCCCCGCCAAAAGATGTATCGTCAACTTTTTTATGTTTATTGCGAGAATAGTCTCTTGGATTCACATATTTTATATCTATTAATCCATGCTTGATAGCTCTAGATAGTATAGAATCCTCAAAATACCCTTGAATAAGCTTTGAAAACAAAGTAACAAATGTGTATTGCATAAACTTTTATGATGCCGCCAAAATATCAAGGCCACCGGATACTAAAATAGTCTGGTTGACAGTATCTACATGTAAAATATATTTATCTTGATAAGGAATCAGAAAAGATTTTGATAATTTTTGAGCCACAAGATTCGCATCTGTTTGAATAAGCAGATAGTCTATCTCTGCTATTCTCTCAATAGTTGAAACAACGCCTAGTTGTTGATTATTTTCAAATATATGTGAACCAATAATATCAAAATAAAAATATTGATTTTTTTGCAATAAACAATTTTCTCGTGTCTGCTGATACGACATAAATAACTTTTTATTAATAAAGCGTTTAGTCTCTTGCAAAGAATTGACACCCTGTAATTTAACTAAGTTTTTATCTATCGCCTCTATTGTAATATTTTGATTATTACTCAGCATAAAGCTTCTTCCGACGTCAAAGAGTTCTGGAAAATCAGAGATCATATGTAGCTTCATAAAACCTTTTAAACCAACACTTTTACCGAGTGTTGCAATATGCAAGAACTCATTATTGCTCAATTGATTCGACATTGATGCGATAACTCTTTCCATCTTTTGCTTTACAGCCTGATATCACAGTTTTGATAGCACCTATCATTTTACCCTGCTTACCTATCAACTTTCCGACATCGTCTCCATGGGCATACAAAATAATCTCAACAATATCATGATTTTCAACTGATACGACTTTAATATTATCAGGATGCGATACAATTAATCGTGCATAATCAGCAATAAAATCATTTATCATAATTATTTACCGGTGATTTTTTTTACTCTGTCGCTCATCTTCGCACCAACACTAAGCCAGTAATTAAGACGCTCTTCATCAAACTGTACAACTTTTTGCTCACCCACTGGATTATAATAACCAATCAACTCTATCCAACCACCGTCTCTACGCTTACGTGAATCAGTTACCGCTATACGATAAAATGGTTTTTTCTTACGACCCATACGGGTTAAACGAACTACTGTTGCCATGAACACTTCCTTTATATATGCAGAATTTTTCTGCAAAATTTGATAACTGCATAAATGCAAATCTCTATATTTCAATAAATACAGAAATCTACATTTATGAAGAGAACTCTTTATCTTGGTATATTTCCAAGATTGGATTGAGACAGCAAATTTTGAAGATTTTGCATCCCTTTTTTGCCTGAAAATTTCTTTGCCATTTTACCGGCATTTTTAAACTGTTTGATAATTTTATTAACCTCTGCTTGTGAAAGACCGCAGCCTGATGCTATTCTTAATTTTCTCATATTGTTTAAAAGATTTGGATTTTCACGCTCTTTTGGCGTCATTGATGACACCATGGCTTTCATATGTTTTAATTCTTGTGAATTCTCAAGATCAAAATCTTTAAGAGCTTTAGACATATTTCCCATACCCGGAATCATGCCCATGATCGATTTCATGCTCCCCATCTTTTTCATACTTTCCATCTGCTCTAAAAAATCATTAAAGTTAAAACTACCTTTTTGAATTTTTTTGGCAACTCGCTTTGCCTTTTTTTCATCAATTACACCAGATGTTTTCTCAGCCAAGCCTTCTATATCGCCTAAGCCTATTAAACGATTAACAATACGCTCAGGTAAAAAGATCTCTAAATCTTCCATCTTTTCACCGTTACCGATAAAACGAAGCGGTACTTGCACCAAAGAAGACAATCCTAATGCCACTCCACCCTTCCCATCTCCGTCAAATTTGCTTAAGATAACACCGTCAATACCTATTTTATCATTAAAGCTAATGGCTGTTTTAACCGCATCTTGACCGGTTAATGAGTCTGCTACATAAAAAATTTCATCAGGATTTGCAACTTTTTTCACTTGTTCTAGCTCATCCATCAACTCATCATCTATCGCTAAACGACCTGCTGTATCTATTAAGATAACATCATAAAGTGCACTATTGGCATACTTTAAAGCATCTTTAACAACCTCGACCGGATTTTTATGAGATTCATCTTCAAATAACTCAATATCGATTTTAGAAGTGATCTGTCGAAGCTGTTCAACTGCCGCTAAACGCTGTAAATCCGCAGCTACGACCAAAACTTTCTTCTTTTTATTCTTTAGATAAAGTGCCAACTTTCCGGTAGTAGTTGTTTTTCCCGAACCCTGCAATCCTGTCATTAAAATAACCGTCGGAGGGTTCGGTGCAAAAACAAAACCCTTATTGCCGCCTACTTCTAAGATATCATACAGCGTTGTCTTTAAGGCATCTAAAAACTGATCTTTCCCGATACCTTTTTCTTTAGTTTTTAACTCAACTTGTGCTACGAGGTTTTTTACGACTTTATGATTTACGTCAGCTTTAAGTAAGGCTTTTTTAAGTTCATTGGTCGCTTTTTTAAGAGATTTTTCATCATCATAAAAACGAAGTTTTTTTATAGCTGTTGTAAATGAATTTGTTAATGTGTCAAACATCTCTCTCTCCTCGATTTAAAGTTTCGCATTATAGCAAAAAAATACTTTATTTTTATTTTAAGTATCTGACGTTACGCACCATGATGAGTAAAAGTCCATCAAAATAAGCGAAGAACTCCTAAATAGATGTTTCTCAAAATGCATAAAATCGGCTAAATACTTATGCTTCAAAGTGTTTAAACAAAGCAGGCTCTTTGGCTTCAAAAGTTAGTCCAAGCAATATTACTTTTCTAGCATGTAACATCACTCGGCTATATCTTCTGCCTCCATACTGTTCATCGCCTATTATACCAAGTCCTGCACTTTGTAAGTGAACTCTTATCTGGTGTGTTCTTCCGTTATGAATAATACATTTAAGTTTGCTTTTTTTACCGCTGATGGCTTCAACAAAGACTTCCGTACAAGCCGGTTTTCCAAAATTATCTACCTTAGAATATGCTTTATTGCCCCGCTTATTGGTAACAATGGGCTTATTAATCTCAAAACCTTCAGCAACAAGACCGTCAACCCACGCTGTATATTCTTTATAAACTCTATCTCTTTTAAATTCCTGTATAGCTTTTTTTTGAAACTCTTCATTTTTTACAAGCATCAAAACTCCGCTCGTTTCACGATCTAGCCTATGAAGAAGCTTAACTTTACCAAACTGTCTGACAATTTCATCAGAATTTATAAACGCAGGCTTATCTACAACGATCAAATCATTATTTTCAAAAATAATTTTTGCTTTTTCAATTTTCTGAACTTTAAAAACCGTTTTTACGCCTATATTGCCTCTGGCGATCATCAGTTTTTTTGCACCCACATAAACAAGACCTCTGTCAATTAACGACTTAGCTTCTTTATTTGATATATTTTCCTGCACTGCCAATAGTTTATACGCTTTTTCTTTTTCCATTTTATTTCCTTAATTCATCAATCACATGGCTCAAATCAACACTCTGTGCAATATATGACGGCGGTAACTCTTTACATGTAAAGAGTGCATCTGACAAAGAACTCTCCTGAACATACTGAACATGATAAACATTCTTATATAACTCTTTTTGATCATCAATATATTTTCCTGTTATAATCTTACAGCCAAAATGAGCCGGTTCAAGCGGATTGTGCCCACCTATCTTGGGAATAAACGATCCTCCCATTATCACTATATCGCTAATATTATATATATTGTTAAGCTCTCCCATCATATCTACAAGCGTGATATTACAATCTAATGCTTTATTATCGGAAAAACGACAAAGGGTTAAGTTGTACTTTTTAGAAAATTCTGTCAGCATCTTGTAAACGCCATTAAAACGCTCTGGATGTCTAGGAACTATAACAAGCTTTGTTTTTGTAGAATTTATAAATTTTAATATCTGTGGCAGAATTATCTTCTCTTCACCTTCATGAGTGCTGGCAATAGTTAAAACAGTTGCATCAGGTTTTTGATAAATTATTGTAGTATATATGCTTTGTGCAAGTTTAATATTGCCTATAATCTCAATATTTCTACCGCCTAAAGATTCTAAACGATAAGCATCTATCTCACTTTGACAATAAATTTTATCTACTAGCGCAAAGATTTTTTTATAAAACCAGTAAAACCTCATATATTTTTTAACACTCTTTTCCGATATACGCGCATTTAACAAAATAACCTTGGCTCCTTTTGCCTTCATTACCGCAAATAAAAGATACCAAAATTCAGCCTCAAGTACGATTAGCTTTTTCTGCGGCTTAACCCAAAATGGTAAAAAAATCTCAAAAGGAAGATATCTTACATCTGCATCATACATCTTAGCTGCATCATAGCCCGTATGAGTAATGGCGGTAATGCTAATCTTATCTGAATCAAGTTCAGACAAGATAGGCTTTAACGCTTTGGCTTCGCCTAATGAACAGACATGAAACCACAAACCGCCAGAGTTTTTAAATCTTTTATTGTTAAACAAAAAAAAACGGGCAGGTATAGAATCGCGGTACTTTTTCTTAAATATCAATACCAATAAAATCGGTAATGAAACGATATATATTATACAGGCACTTAGATAATATAAGAAAAAAAACAGCTTCAAAGCCTATGCTTGGATTGCTTCGTCTTCTGGCATATATAAAATCCTACCGCAATGTGGGCACAGCACAATATCTTCGCCTTTGATAACATCCGCATATACTTTATCATTAATGAGCATAAAACAGCCCATACAAGCTTGATCTCGTACCTCAACTGCTGTTGTATTTTTTGCCCAGCGTCGAATTTTTTGATAAAACACCAATCCTTTTTGGTTGATTTTAGATATCAATTTCTCTTTTTTATCAAAAACAACCTGGCGCTCTTTGTCAATATCCTTAATCTTCTTATCCACTTCATCTTTGACTGTCTGCAATGTTTGTTCTACCTCATCTTTAGCAGTAGCTAGCTCATTGATTTTATCACGCATAGTTGCTATGATTTTATCCAAACGCTCAATCTCTTCATTGGCAAAACTTATCTGTTCCTTAGCTATCTCTTCTTCAAGCTGCAACGATTTCATTTCGCGCTCTGTCTTAATAGTTGAAGACTTTGTTTTGTTTTCTTCTAATTTTTGAGACAATTCATGCAAATGTAATTCATTTTTATGTTTTTTTAGAGTATTTGTTTTAATCTCTTCTTCAAGCTCATTAATATCTTTATCGATATTATTTTTTTTAGCCAAAACAGCCTCATATTTATAGTTAGCCTCATCTATTTGAGGTTCAAAAGCGTCTATCTCTTTATCGATTTTGGATAGATCAACCAATTGTTTTAAATGCTCATTCATCTAATTCCTTTTGTTATGTGTAGCAAACAAGTCCTTATATATATAAAAAAGGATTCTCTGATTGTGAAATTATAACCGCTAATCCTAAATTTTTCAAATACTTTTGCAAAATTTCTCCAAAAAAGCACTCACTTTCATAATGTCCTATATCAATCATGGATAAATTACTACTTTTTGCCTGCATTGCATCATGATATTTAATGTCTCCTGTCAAAAAACAATCTGCCTGAATTCGGTCGATTAAAGAAGCCCCGCAACCCGTAACAAGTGCTACAGTTTTAATCGTATCTCTAGCCTTTACGCATCTTGGATGGTTTAAATGAAAAATATCGGAGACTTTTTGTACAAATGTATCAAATATCTCATCAACTTCTAAATAAAGCACAAATCCATCTTGTTTAATGATTGGCCATTTTAAGATTTGCGTAGCTACATATTTATTGAGATGTGTTTTGTCAAAATTTGTATGCATGGCTATATTGGAGATATTTTTTTGTATCATCTTGCGTATCAAGTTGGCTGGATATCTATCAAACTGCAGCTGTTTGATTTTATCAAAAATAACAGGATGATGTGTAATTAACAATGAATTCGCATCGATTGTGTCAATCAACTTCTCGTCAATATCAATACTGAGATAAATCTTATCCACACTGTCTTTCATGTCACCAACTAATAGTCCTGAATTATCCCAACTCTCTTGCAATGAAAAACTCGACAATAATTCAAGATGATTATAAATCTCAGCTATTCTCATCAAGATATCCTCTTTGATGCTTTACTCTTACATATACAGCCTTTGCCTTAGCTGTTGAATTATCTTTAAACTCAAACAATGATACAGCTTTCATGAGGTCAATTAATTTCTTAAACCCATAATTTCGTGGATCAAAATCCGGCATATAATTGGCAATCTTAATGCCGACAGATCCTAAATATGACCATCCGGAATCATCTGAAATATCTTCAACCATATTTCTTAAAATTAATATCATCTTTTTATCTTTTAAGATATCTTTGATTTTATGATTGCTCTTTTTTATCTCATGAATCGCATTAGCACGTAAATTTTCAGTATATATAAATTTATCGCAGGCACTCATAAAAGCTCTCGGTGTCTTTTTTTCACCAAATCCGTACGCCAACAATCCGCTTTGTCTTACTCTTGAGGCAAGACGTGTAAAATCACTATCGCTAGATACTATACAAAAACCATCAAAAGTATCTGTATAGAGCAGATCCATAGCATCTATAATAAGAGCTGAATCAGTCGCATTTTTGCCTGTCGTATAAGCAAACTGCTGAATAGGTTCAATGCCATATTCTAATAAAATTTTTTTCCAGTTCTTTAGACGCATATCCGTCCAATCACCATACACTCTCTTTACACTTGCAACTCCTAAGTTGGCAATCTCCTCCAACAGACCCTCTATGATGCCTATCTGTGCATTATCTGCATCTATCAAAACAGCCAATTTTTTTTGTTCATTTTTCAATTTTTCACCCTGTTTATCTCATTTTTTGCTTCTTTAAAGTCTGGATCAATCTTTAAAGCTTTTTTATACATCTGCACTGCTTTGTCTTTCTCGTTCATATCTACTAGTAAATTACCATAATTATAATATGTAGTTTTATCAGTAGAATCTAAAGCTATTGAGCGCTCTAGCAACTCTTTAGCTTTGCCATATTGTTTTAAATTACGGTACACAGATGCTATCTTTTTGCAAAGTGAACTATTTTCCGGTTCAAGTTGCAGTGCCTTTTTATAGTATGTCAAGGCCTGTTCATTTTGATCTTGCATAGCCATAACATACCCCAATTTTACTAAAATCTCCAAATCATGCTGATTTTGTGCATATGCTTTTTGTAAAAATGAAGAAGCTTGCTTATAGTTGCCATCTAAAAAAGAGTTATCTGCATTTTTGACCAGCCCATCGACATCATCAATACCGTATTTAGCACTCTTAGTATCTGTGTCTTTTAAAGTATGGATATGCTTATAAACTTGATATGCAAAATATGTGCTTACCAGCAACATAGCTATTTGAAATAGATTCATGAGCAACTTCTTTGCCGGTTATGATAACCGTTTTGTAATCTTTCTTAGGTTATAATACTATAAAGATATAAATCATGGAAATAATATGATAAAAAACCTAAAAGATCCAAAATTATACAACAATCGAGAGCTATCTTGGTTACAATTTAACACAAGAGTCTTACAGCAAGCTCAAAACCAATCTCTGCCTTTGCTTGAGAGGCTAAAATTCTTAGCTATCTATGGGACAAATTTAGATGAGTTTTATATGATTCGCGTAGCCGGATTAAAAAAATTATTTAATGTCGGTGTCATAGTATCGGGCGCGGATAGGCTGACACCGCTTCAACAACTTATAGATATAAGACACTACCTTCACCAAGAGCAGCAGGTAGTAGAGCATTGTTTATTAGAGATCTTAAAAGAGCTGCAAAAACATGGCATAGTGTTTAAAACTTACAAGGATCTAAATAAATCTCAAATCAGCAAAATACACAAAGAGTTTCTAGCCAATATCTACCCTATCGTAATCCCTATTGCAGTTGATGCCACACACCCATTTCCACATCTAAACAATCTAAGTTTTGGCACCATTGTAAAATTAGCCGATAAAGATGACACATTAATTCAAAGATACGGAATTATACGACTGCCTAGAGTCCTTGCAAGATTTATTGAGATCAGTGATGGCGTATATATTCCCGTTGAAGAGATAGTTTGTGAATATATAGAAGATATTTTTCCGGGATACAAATTGATAAAAAGTGTTCCTTTTAGAGTAACTAGAAATGCAGATATCCAAATTGAGGAAGAGGAAGCGGATGATTTTCTTGAGATTTTAGAGGAAGGGCTAAAATTAAGAAGAAAAGGTGAAATCGTTCGCCTTGAGTTAGGTATAAACGCAGATGATGAGATTATTGATTTTTTTAACAGCCATACAAATGTATTTAAAAACGATATCTACAAATTCCATACACTTTTAAATTTATCCTCATTTTGGCAAATTGTAGGAAATAAAAATTTTGCACAGCTTTTAAATACCTCCTTTAATCCAAAAATCCTGCCTCCTCTTGATGGTAATGAAAATATTTTTGATATACTAGAGAAGCAAGATGTCACACTATATCACCCCTATGAGAGTTTTGAGCCTGTAATGCAACTTATACAAACCGCCGTTAAAGACCCTGATGTAGTAACAATCAAAATGACACTGTACCGTGCCGGTGCAAAATCTCCGATAGTAACATCACTTATGAGTGCCGCTGAATCAGGAAAACAGGTTACCGTCATGGTGGAACTTAAAGCAAGGTTTGATGAAGAAAATAATCTTATCTGGGCAAAGGCGCTTGAAAAAGCCGGCGCACATGTTATATATGGTATTTTCGGATTTAAAGTTCATGCAAAAGTTGCGCTCATAACACGCAGAGCAGGTGGCAAGCTTAAGCAATACGCTCATCTAGGCACCGGAAACTACAATCCTACAACTGCAAAAATATACACTGACGTCAGCTATATGACAAGCCAAGATACTATCACTCATGATATAACAAAGTTTTTTCATTTTTTAACCGGCTTTAGCAAAAAAGGCAAACTCGACAAGCTCTATATGTCCCCAAGCCAAATAAAACCCAAGTTTTTATCACTAATACACAATGAAACCAGAAAAAAAGATGAAGGTCGAATAATAGCTAAAATGAACTCGCTAGTTGATGAAGATGTGATACGAGCACTCTACAAAGCTAGTCAAGCTGGAGTAAAGATTGATCTAATCGTACGAGGCATATGTTGCTTAAAACCTGGGATTGAAGGCGTCAGCGACAATATAAGAGTGATATCGCTTATAGGAAAATATCTAGAACATGCCAGAATATTTTATTTTAAAAATGCACCTGTATCAATATTTATATCCAGTGCAGACTGGATGCCTAGAAATCTAGTAAGGCGCATAGAGCTTTTAACAGCTGTAGAAGATAAACAGTCATCTGAAAAACTATTACAAATCTTACATCTACAATGCTCCGACAATGTACTCTCATATCAGCTTCTAAGCGATGGTAATTATAAAAAAATTGAAACAGATCCTGCAAACATAATCAATAGTCAAAAATTAATGGAAACCCATGTCAATCGTGTTTATAAATCAATAAAAAAAGAGTCATCAAACTATGTCGCAAGACTGGTCAACAGACTAGTAAAGGAGTAAATTATGCTATATCCATACAAAAACATATCCCCTCTTATAGGTGATAAAACTTGGATTGCACCGTCAGCAGATGTTATAGGAGATGCAACCATAGGAGATGACTGCTCTATATGGTTTGGAGTTGTAATACGGGCTGATGTTCATTATATTAAAATAGGTCACAGAACAAGCATACAAGACCTTAGCATGATACATGTAACACATTACAAGAAAGCAGATAAAAGTGATGGGCATCCAACCATTATAGGCAATGACGTGACTGTCGGACACAAAGTCATGCTGCATGGCTGTACAATTGAAGATGCATGTCTTATTGGAATGAGTGCTACTATCTTAGATGGCGCTGTCATCTCCAAAGAATCTATCGTAGGAGCTGGAAGTTTGGTCACTAAAAATAAATATTTTCCTCCACGCTCACTAATTATAGGTTCTCCCGCCAAAGTTGTCAGACAGCTCACAAAGGAAGAAGTTAAAGAGCTATATGCTTCAGCTAAAAGATATATCGCCTTTAAAAACGAATACGCAATCTAATATGCATTATATACATCCTCTTATAGTGGTTGATATTATAGGTATTTTTGCGTTTGCCGTCTCAGGTTTTTTAATTGGAGCAAGGCATAAACTTGATATTCTTGGCCTAATCATAACCTCTTCACTAACAGCACTTGGCGGTGGCATCATACGTGATACTTTACTGCTTGTTAAACCATTCGCGTTTGAGACATCATACCCTGCCATAGCCTTAATTATTGTTTTAGTGATTGCATTTTCCATGAAATTATACAAATATACAAATTTTGAAAAAAAATGGATTTTTATTATCAGTGATACAATAGGACTAGTTGCATTTAGTGTATCGGGTGCGCTTTTGGCTATCAATGCTAAATATAACTTTTTTGGCGTTATAATTTTAAGTTTTATCACTGCTGTTGGTGGCGGGGTCATGAGAGATGTCTTGATAAATCAGGTGCCAATAGTACTAAAGAGTGACTTTTACGGCTCGGTTGCCGTTATTGTTGCGGTTTTACTGCTTGTTTTGCATGCCGCCGGCATGCTTAGTTCTACTACAATTGTACTCACGGCACTCTTTGGTATTTTACTGCGCCTCATAGCGTATAAAAAACAGTGGCGTCTTCCACGGTTAAACCGGTAATTTATGTTCTATAGTCTGCATTAATATTAATATACTCATGTCCTAAATCGCAGCCATAAGCTGTAAAGCTTGCATCAGATATACCTAAATCACAAGTGATTGTAAAATGATCTTTTTTCATAATATCTTTAGCTTGCTGCTCGTATGTATCATCAAAAAGGAGTTCACCTTTTTTAAATAAACACACATCATCATATGAGATACTAAGCAGTTCTTCTTTACATGAAATACCGCTTGCGCCTATCGTTGAAGCGATACGTCCCCAATTTGGATCTTCTCCAAAAATAGCCGTTTTAACTAACAAAGAGTTGCTTAGCGCCTTAGCTGCCTTTTGCGCTTCTTGTCTATTTTTCGCACCGGTAATACGATACGCCACAACTTTTGTAGCACCTTCGCCGTCTCTAACAATCTCTAAAGCCAAATATTGCATAACTTTTTTTACGGCTTGCTTAAACATCTCTTTATCAAAGTTACCGCTTTTTTTGTTTGACATCATCAAAACCGTATCGTTTGTAGAAGTATCGCCGTCAACGCTAATAGCATTAAAAGTATCTTCAACAGCATCATCTAAGATATCTTGCATAGTATTTGCATCTACATCTGCATCCGTTAAGATAAATGATAACATTGTAGCCATAGCCGGATTTATCATACCCGCACCTTTAGCCATTGCCCAAATACCAAAACTCTTACCATCTTCCAAAACAACTTCATAGGAGATTCGTTTTGCATATTTATCGGTTGTCAAGATTGCAGTACTTGCATTATATGGATTTTTTGCTGTTAAGTCAAAACACTTTACACCTTTGATAATTTTCTCTTTTGGGAGTCTTACGCCTATAACACCCGTTGAGCTCATAATAGGATTGATAATATTGTCATACTCCAAAGAATTTAATATCTCATCAATATCATCAATACCTCGCTGAGCAGTCATAGCATTGGCGTTTTTAGAGTTGATTAAAAGAAAATTTGTTTGGAAAAATCCCTTATTTTTAAAATGTCTAATCGGTGCTGCCGCCATCTTGTTTGTGGTAAATGAAGATGCTATATCACATATATTATCGCTATATATAAATGCTAAATCAAGTGCTCCGTTTTGTTTCAAACCCGCATTGATTCCATCCATGTAAAAACCGTCCGGTAAAAATATTGCAGCATCTTTTTGTATAATTTTTCGCATCTATAATCCTTTGTGTAAAGAGTTTAGTTAGATAAGTTATTTTGTTGATAGATAAAAAAGAGATATTAAAAGATATTAACCGCATATTTTATTAAAAATTACAACAGATTTATGCAAATGCAACTCTGTTGTATAAAATTACTTAAACTAAAACTTCTAAGAGTTTTTCTTAAGAGTTCTAAGTTCTTTTGCAGATATTTTAATCTTTTTTGTTGTTCCGTCATCTAAGGATATGCGGACTACCCGCAAGTTTGGTAAAAAACGACGCTTAGTTCTATTTTTAGCATGAGAAACATTGTTTCCACTCATTGGGCCTTTGCCGCTGATAGCACATCTTCTTGCCATAATTAGGCTCCCTTCTGTTACAAAAATTAAAGTTTCGAATTATATCAAAGCAAACCAAAGGTTTAACTTAAGAGCGACTCTTACGTTATCCATCCTCCTCCCAAAAGCCTGTCATCTTCATCGTAAAAAACTGCCGCTTGTCCCTGCGCTATGCCAAATGCGGGTTCTTTTAATGAAACAACCGCAGTTTGCTTATCCACATCAATATCTACAACACATCTGATAGCTATCGTCCTGTATCTTAGTTTTACAAACGCTTCAAAATGAGTCTTTTCATCAAACATATTAATATCACGCAACTTAACTATATGGCAAGCAAGTTCATCCCGCGTGCCAACTACGATCTGATTTAATTTTGGGTTAATGCTAAGCACAAAGTGGGGCTCATGAGCCCCACGAACGGTAAAACCTTTTCTTTTGCCTATGGTATAATGCATATAGCCTTTATGCGTTCCAACTACTTGACCACTGGTATCTAAAACATCTCCACTGCTATCTACCTCAACATAATCTCTTAAAACATCTGTGTATGTTGTCTCTACAAAACAAATTTCACTAGATTCTGGTTGTGATGCAAATGACTCTAGTCCTTTTATTTGAGAGGCAAATCTTTTCACATCGCTTTTTTTTCTCAAACCCATCGGAAAAAGCAGTCTGGGAACTATCTCTTTATTTATAAAAAATAAAAAATAGCTCTGATCTTTATTTTCATCTTTTGCTTTGAGTAAATATTTTCCATCATGCTGTATGTAGTGCCCTGTTGCTATATATTTGGCATTGATTGTATCGGCAAATTTTACCATTTCACCAAACTTGAGATTTCTGTTGCATAAAGCGCATGGATTTGGGGTGTGCCCCTCTTTATATGTCTGCACGAACGGATTAACAACTTTATCTTGAAAGGTATCTTCCAAATTCAAAATATGCAGCTTAACACCCACAAAGTCCGCAGCCGCTTGGGCACGAGCTTGATGAATCTCATGATAACCGGGTCTTGAGTGTAGTCTCATATAAACACCTTCAACCTCATACCCCTCCTCTTTTAACAAAAGTGTCGAGATCGTAGAATCTACGCCCCCACTCATGCCTATTAATACTTTATTGTTATTCATGTTTTATCTTTCTTATGATTTTAATTTATGTAATCTATCTGCTTTGCTGCCGATACTAGTTATTTGCACACCAAAGTTTCCATCGACTATTACCACCTCACCTTGCGCTATTACATGGTCGTCCACTAAAATATCCAACGGATCATTGGCTAATTGATTTAACTCTATGACAGATCCGATATCCATACTCAGGACATCTTTTAAAAGCATTTTCTTTTTTCCTATGCGCACTTTTAACGGTAATTTGACATCTAAAATCAATGAGATATTATTCATCTCTTTAGTGTCTAAATTTACACTTTCTGTCTCCAAAGGTTCTTTATGCTCATGGCTAGAAATATTATTTTTTATATCATTGGCTTTATTTTCTGGACTTAAAAAGAGATTTTTAAATGCATCATCAACAATAAACATAAAGATAGAATTAGTTTCACCAATAGTAAAATCATAAACATACATTTGACTATATTGATCTAAATTAACCGTTCCGTCTTCACCGATAAAATCTACAGATTCAACTTTAAAAGTTACGGCAGGCAACTCTTTTTGCGCTCCCAAGCTAGTAGAAATTGACCCCATTATATTTGAGACAATCTCCTTTATTGCATCAAGGTCATCATCATCCATACTATCTTTACTTTGACCCTCACCGCCCAGCATCAAGTCGCCCAAAGCTGTTGCAATTATCGGAGGAAAAGCTAAAACTACTTTAGCGTCTATAGCTCCGCTTACTGCAATATTGACAAGAGAGATCGGAGGCAGAACGTTAGACACTATAGATAAAGTTTCCTCCTCTTTTTTAGCAATGTTAGGAGAATGCCCGGTCAAGCTTTGTATGGTTGCCACTATCTCTTGTTCAAATAATGTTCTAAAATCACTCATTTATAATCTCCTGTTCATCTTGCTCAACTTGATGGATATAATCTTTAGCACCCTCTATTTTCTCTTTTCTTTGCAATTCAAAATTCTCTAAAGCGCGTTTTACATGATCTTTTTCTGTTTCTAGCAGTTCGATAATTTTAACCGATTTTCTAAAGCGTCTCAGCCCTATTTCGCCTTGAAATCTATTTTTACCATCAACTGATAACATTACAATATCATTAGCTGCATTATCTAATCGTATAATATCACCATCTTGAAGTTCTAATATATTGCGCATTGTCAATTCTGTTTCTCCCAGTATCGCTTCAACATGCACATGTGCTCCACCGAGTAAGACTTGAAGCTCCTGATTTCTACTTTTTTTAGAACTGGTTTCACTTAACATCAAATCTCTGCTGGCCAATTTAGGCAACAAGGGCTCTAATGAAATAACCGGATAGCAGATATTCATCATGCCTGAGCTATGACCTATAATGATCTCCATAACAATCATCACTACAATCTCATTTTGAGCAACAATTTGGACAACATTCGGGCTGGACTCTTTTGATTCAATATTTGGATAAAAGTCCGTTACAGGTGTCCATGCCTCTTTTAGTGTTGACATAATAACTTTCAGTATTGTCTCAAACAGGCTAAGTTCAATATCTGAAAACTCTCTGCTTGACTCAAAAGGATCGCCTTTGCCGCCTAGCAACCTATCTAACATAGGATAAGCGATAGATGGATTTAGCTCCAAAATACCATTACCCTCAAGCGGCTTAAAAGAAAAAACATTAAAACTGGTCGGATTTGGCAAAGACATTAAAAATTCGCCATAAGTCATTTGATCAACCGAGTGAAGCTGTATCTCTACGATAGAACGCATGATTGACGATATTTGTGAAGAGAGCGAACGTGCCATTTTGTCATGAATCCCACGAAATGCACGCAATTGCTCTTTTGATACCCTATTTGGTCGCTTAAAATCATAAAGGGTAATTTGACGCTGTGCAAATAAAGATTCCTGAGGAGATTCTTCTATCGCTTCATCACTCTCATCTACAACATCAAGCAGTGCATCTATCTCTTCTTGTGAAAGTATATCAGCCATCTATACTCCCAAACTATTTTTAATCTGCTTAATCACAGATTTATGGATTTGAGAAATTCTAGATTCTGTGATATTTAAAATAGCGCTAATCTCTCGCAAAGTCAACTCTTCAAAATAATACAACTGTATCACCATTTGCTCTCGCTGTGTTAATAAGGATAATATATTTTCAATAATTTCTATTAGTTGTTCTCGCTCAACAGTCATCATTGTATCACAACAATCAGCTTCTTGAAGTTGGTCTTCAAGCGGCATCACCATAAATATTTCTGAGGCGATACGTGCTTGATGTATCTTTTTAAGGCCTTCATCTGGCAACATGGCAGCTAGCTCATCATCAGTCGGTTCTTGATTATGTAAAATAAGATATTCTTCAATAGCTTTGTCGATTTTTTTGATGAGTTTTCTATTTGCTCTGCTTACTACATCTAAGGAGCGTAAATAATCTAACATAGCACCGTAAGTTCTTGTTTTAGCATATCCCCAAAAAGAATCATTTTGCTTTTTATCATATTTTCTTGCTAATTTTACCAACTCTTCGGTACCTATAGCATAAAGATCCATAAAATCCACAGAACTAGGCAGTCGCTCTTTGAGACGAAATGCCATAGCTTTAACAGCGGGGAGAAACTGGACGGCAAGTTCATCTTTTGCATGTTTAATCTCATTTTCATATGCACATATCATGCTTTGTCTCCAGGCAAGGATACCTCATCAAAAAATGATGCTGCGGTAGTGCTGTCTATTAACTTTTCTCTTTTATTGATCTCTAATACAAATCGATCCAAATCCGATTCTAGCATCTTTTTAGAAAAATGTCTGGTAGTCATCTGTAACGTTGTAAAATACAGTGCCACAACAATATGGGCAAAAAGATAAAAAAATATTGATATAAGGAGTGTATCTATCAGTAAACTAAGAGCACTACTTGAATTTAAAATACCAAATACAATACCTATAAAAAATCCCTGTACCGTTAAAAATGCGACAAAATTAGATCCAAACATTTATACTCCAATACATTAAAAATGCTGCAACAGGCGTTTAAAAAGCCCCGTTAAGCCATTGTCTGTAGAAGAAACTAGCATATTTTGTTCCAAATTCTGCATTAACCTCTGGGCAATAGCCTCAAGTTCTGCAACAGGCTGTGATCTAGGGTATGTAACTGCTACTAACTCTCGCTTTTTAACAGACATTGCAACTTTGCTGCTTGTTGCTATGTTGCCCAACAATTGTAAATTCAACTCTTCTCTAACATTAGATTGTGCAACCTTTTTGATTTTATTAAAAATTGCATTAGCTTCTTTTTTGCTGCGTACCTGATTCATAATCACATAAATATCATTTTTTAAAGATGATATTGTTTTAATAGTTGCATAAGCATCCGTAATAGCTGCCGGGTCTGGGACTGTTACTACAACTGCATCATCTGCTGCTTTGATAAACATTTTCATATGCTCCCCGATACCCGCACCCGTATCAATCAACATAACATCCAGCTTATCAAGCACATGCGCATCTTGCATAACACTGGCAAACATAGTCTCATCAAGATACTTTAATATCTCATCTCCACTGTCTCCTGGTATTAATATGAGATTTCTTGTAATTGGTATTAAAATATCTGCAACAGATGCTTCTTTGCGCATTACATGTAATATATTTTTTCGGATTTTTACATTAAACATTACATCTAAATTAGCAAGTCCTATATCAGCATCAAATATGCCGACATTTAGACCTTTTTGGGACAATATATAAGCAAGATTAGAGCTGATGGTACTTTTGCCTACGCCGCCTTTTCCGCTAGTTATAGCGATAAATCTTGTTTTAGTAGTTCTTGGCGCAGACTGCTCTTGTACTAGCTTTTCTAGTTTTTTAGCCTGATGTTGCATTATATTTTACTCCCGTTTAGTCCGTGCAGTAAACAGTCAACCAAAAAATCACTACTTGCCACTACTAGATCCTCAGGGACTTCCTGTCCCACAGAAAAATAACTAATTGGCTTTTTTGTTTCATAGACTAATGAAAAGATATTACCAAACCCTTTTGTCTCATCTAGTTTTGTAAACATCAGCGTATCGATATTTAGGGTTGAAAAATTTTTATACGTTATCATTAAATCTTCATATTTAATTGAACTAGGTAACACCAAAACAACATCAATACTGTTTTGTGTCGTATTTGAATTTAGACAATCGTATAGCTTTTTCAGTTTTTCTTTGTCATACGGACTAGATCCCATAGTATCTATTAAAATATAATCGCAGTACTGTAGCGAGTCCAACGCCAAAGAAAATTCAGGCGGATCGACAACTGTCTCAATCGCCAATTTCATCATTCTGGCATACTGCATCAACTGCTCAACCGCTCCTATACGATAGGTATCTAGTACAATCAAGCCAACTTTGTATTTTTTCTCTAAAAGATATGAGTATCTAGCGGCTAATTTTGCTATAGATGTTGTTTTACCCGCCCCTGTAGGTCCCACAAGCATCATAATCTTTTTTTTACCGACACTAAGATTATTTTCCATTCTCACGGGAATAATCTTGCGTAATAATGATTTAAAATATCTTTGGACGGTCTGAGAATTTTCACGCATTTTAAGCGGCATATGCTCTAAACTAAGGCGCATCATCTCATTAAGATGGTTGGTATTCATGCCGCTTTGAAGAGCCATTTTGTAAATCTGTGCAAACTCTGAAGGTATGGCAGGTGTAATTGTTTCAGATTTTTCTTCCCAAAACATATTTTGTATCAATCTGACCTTATCACTTAATTTTGATATCTCATTTTTAATTTCACTCAATGTGCCGTCATTGTTATTTTGTACATTATCATGATCTATATGAGCATCATCTGAGTCCATGTTTGTGGTAGTTTTGGCAATTTCAGATATTTGCCTAGCTGCCTTTGAGATATTATAAAGAACATCCTTGCTCTCTTTTGCAATTGAGTTTTGATTACGCAAAGACCTCTTTTTCGGTACTTTTGCCTTAATATTAGATTCATCTATTCCGACTACGATTTCATACAAAGCGGGCTTGCCTAATGATTTTTTTTGCAATTCGCGCGTTTCGATCAACATTGCATCTTCGCCTACCGTTAATCGCGCCTTCTTTAGTGCTTCTGTGGGGGTACTACCGCTAAAAGTTAAAATTTTCATGCCGACAAACTCAACAGTGGAATTACTACGCTATCACGCTCTTGCCAATGAGGATGCGGAATAATTAATTTCGGCGTATTAACTACACGGTTATCAAAAAACAAAATATCCAAATCCAATGTCCTTGGTGCATTTTTAAATGTACGTTTTCTTGAAAAATATTTTTCCACTCTCATAAGGTAAGCTAGCAACTCTTTAGGCTGCATAGACGTGCCGACTAAAATGACAGAATTATAAAAATCTTCTTGCTGGGTATATCCAAAAGGTGGATTTTTTAAAATAAATCCAGTTTTTAGAATTTGAACCGCTTTATCCCTGCGAAACTTAAAAATAAGGTGATTAAAACGGTGCAAAACATTTGAAACATTTCCACCTATGCCTATTGTTGCTATAAATCTATAGGGCTTAACATGATAATAACAACATGGATAGTATTTGGACTTTATAGATATCAATTTGTTGTTTATTGCCTGCTTTAACATCTATAGATTTATTTCTGCGTAGATTTTTCGGCTTCTTTCATCGCTTCAATTTCACTAAATAACTGCAGCATGCCAATCATCGCCAGATGATATCCAAATGGACCAAAACCAATCAATGTTGACGCACAAACAGGCGAAATCAAACTCTTTTGCCTAAACTCTTCGCGGCGATATAGATTTGAGATATGAACTTCGATAGTCGGTAAAGACACAGCGGCAATCGCATCACGAATAGCTATAGATGTATGAGTATATGCAGCAGGATTTATAATAATCCCGTTTGCGTCTCCATAACATTCTTGGATCTTATCGACAAGCTCACCTTCAAGATTACTTTGAAAAAACTCTATTTCTATATTATTTTGCGCTGCTACATCCTTCATCTGTGCATGAATTTCTTCTAGTTTCATAGTTCCGTAAATATGTTGCTCTCTTGTACCTAACATATTTAAATTAGGACCTTGTATTACAGTTATTTTCATCATATTCCTTGATTGATTGATTTTAAAACACCCCTAAATACCTGCACTTTGCTTGTTCAAGTTTTACGAGATGAACTTTAAGTTATTATTTTACCAAAATTAAGCATAATATTGTTTAAAGTTTACATACAAAGTTATAAAATGAACATTATTGCTCCAAGTTATATTTATATAGATAACAATATCGTGCAAAACCAAG
>JALVUF010000056.1 GCA_027023805.1 Helicobacteraceae bacterium | reverse complement strand
AAAAATTCAAGACAACAATTTAAAAGCGGATGATCTGTTTTTTAATGAATCAGATGAGATTCAAACTCTCTTAAACGCTTGATAACTGATAGAAATTTAGTTATATCGACCCAACGCTCAATGAAAAAACTAAAACCCTCATTAACTTTGCCAAAAGCATTGCCTGTTTGTGTCACGACACCTAAAGTGATTACTCCGCCAAATAAAGAGGGCGCCATAACAAGATACGGCAGTATAATCATTAGCTGATTATATATATTTGACCAGAGATTAAAATATGTATAATGATTAAAAAGACGAAAATAGTTAGGACGAAGACCAAGAAACAGTTCAACCATTGCAGGAAGATTTGCATATTTCTTGTCATCTTCAGAGTAAACTAAATGTTTACGGTAAGTTGCCTCAACTAGCTGATTATTGTACTCAAGACCGGGTAGTTTTATCCCTACTAAAAAAGAGATAAGCATGGCCCCCAGCGAGGTCAGCATCGCAATCCAAACCAATGACCCCGGTATATGCTCAAGCCAGGCAATAGTAATATCTTTTGAGAGCTCCCATAAAATCGGGATAAAAGCAATAAGTGTCAGCACTGAACGAAATAAACCCAGTCCTAAAGACTCCAGTGCGTTTGCAAATTGATAAGTATCCTCTTGGATACGCTGTGATGCGCCTTCGATATTACCCGGATGTTTACTCCAATAAGGCAAATAGTAAAAAGTTATCGCTTGTCGCCAGCGAAATGCGTAATGTCTTGCAAAATAACTAGAAGCTATGGCGGAAAAAATATACGGAATAGCGATATAAAGAAATTCTACCATTTTTTGCCAAAAAGCATGTACGTCTTTTGCGGCTTGCAAGATGTTATAAAAGGCTTTATACCAATGATTTAGCTGTACTGTCATCTCTACTTGAAAGACAACCAGCGCGATTAAAACCAATAAACCTCCCCATGCCCAAAGTGCCCACTTTTTTGTCGCAAAAAAACTTTTTAACATTGATATTCTTGATTTACAACACTGATGCGGTAAAGTATGACGCTTAGAAATCGCATGGTTTTTAATTCTATCTTATTGTGAGATTATCAACACTTATATCGTTATAGTGTTTTTTGTGAGGCATTATGGCATCTCCGTTCATAAAAATCTTCCTCGATATCTCTTTTGTTAGTTATAAGTATATCATAAAAGTGGAAATTTGGAGGCGTAGTTCCAATGACTAAATCAAATATTTAACTACCTTCAACTATTTTAATTTCATCACTACTCAACCAATGAAGCTAAGCCATTATCCCACTAGCACCTCATTAATCGTTAATCTATGTTTAGATAACATCTATGCTCATGCTGATTTACCATACCGCTAGCGCACATAAAAGCATAAACCGTGACTGCTCCGACATATTTAAATCCCCGCCGTTTCAAGTCTTTACTTATGGCCTCAGATAGAGGTGATAAAGATGGGGTATCTTGCTTTTTTGTGACCGCTACTTTTATCTGCTTGTATCTTGTTTTACTCCAAAAATAGTTATCAATTGAACCAAACTCTTTTTTTACATGTAAGAACATTTTAGCATTATGGATAATGGCATTTATCTTTGGTACGCTTTTTATGACATTGTAGATTTTACAAATCCTAATGGCGTCACTCGGATTAAGCATAGCAGTTTTATCCAAATCAAAATCAAAAAAAGCCTTTTTATATTCCCGCTGTTTTTTTAAAACAGTAAGCCAGCTAAGTCCTGCTACTTGCGTTTCAAGGCTAAACAACTCAAACAGCTCTCTATCATCATGCATAACCCTGCCCCAATGTTTGTCATGATACTCTACATAAACAGGATCATCGCACTTAACCCAACTGCATCTAATTTTATCTATTTATAATCCTTTAGTAATCGTTTTTAGTATATAATTCTGCTTTTAAAAAGGTTTAGCATGGCATTTTCAAATAAACAACTATTTTATTTTATAAGTATATCATTACTTTTTATCATTTTTTCCTACTTCTATCTTGACGCCTCAATCGCACACTATTTTATCACCCACAAACAGCAATACCTTGCTTTGGGCAATATCCTAAGTATAGGCGGACAGTCAAAATGGTATATTGGTATCAGTATTATAGGTGTTTTAGTATATAGATTTTATAAAAAAAACAATCTTTATCTACAACGATATCTTTTTGTTTTATATGCCAATATTTTTTCAGCATTTGTTGCGCTTATCATCAAAATCATAATCGGGAGAGTGCGTCCGTGGGGCATTGAAAATGGCGGGCATCAGTATGGCATATTTGAGCTGTTTTCTCACATCACACCTACGCTTTTGAAACATCACCATCTAAAAGAGATTATACATCAGTTAAATACCTATGTTTCTTTTCCCTCGGGCCATGCGGTAACCGCGTTTGCCATGTTTACTTATATGAGCATACTTTTTCCAAGATTTCGCTATATTTGGTTATTTATAGCGCTGCTTGTCGGAATATCAAGGATTTTTGCAGATGATCATTATCTAAGCGATATAGTAGGCGGAGCAATGGTCGGTATCATATCAACAATATTTATATATAGGTTAATGAAAGAAAAACTACAAGCATAAGCTCACATACAGCCGCTTTGCCTTATAATACTTCAGAGGAAGAATAATGACAGATGAAGTTTACATAGGTATCGCAACGAGTGCGGGAGGGCTTGAAGCACTCACTGAGATTGTGCATGATTTACCGCAAAAAGCCGATTATGTTTACATCATAGCGCAACATACAAATCCAGATAAGCCGAGTGCACTAGTAGAGCTTTTATCTGCAAAATCAAAGTTGCCGGTTTTAGAAGCTAGCAGGCAGTGTGACTTTAAACCTAATCATATCTATATCATTCCCCCTTCTTACAATCTTATATATCAAGATCATGCTTTAACACTCCAAAAGGTCAAAATAGCGTCACATCATCCCATCCCGAGTGCCGATCTGCTTTTTAAGGCATTGTCTCTTTATAAACGCGATAAAGCCGTAGCAGTTGTTTTAACGGGCATGGGTCATGACGGTTCAAAGGGGATACTAAGTATCAAAGAACATGGCGGTACAGTCATAGCCCAGCTCCCCTCTAGCGCAAAACATCCATCTATGCCCCAATCTGCCGTAAATACAAATATGGTTGACTATCAGCTGAGCTTAAAAGATATTGCATTACACCTTCGCTCAATCATCTCTATGCGGTCTGATTTGCAGTCTAGTTCATATCCCACATCTTTTAGAGATATAGCAAACCTGCTGTACAGCTATAAACATCTTGATATTTTTAAATATAAATCCGAAATGATAAACAGGCGCATCAATAAACGTATCTTAATGCTAAATCTAAAAGATATGGACGAATATACCTTATATATTAAAAAAAATCCTGCAGAAATTGATCTTTTGCATCAAGAGATACTGATACATGTAACCTCTTTTTTTAGAGATAAAGATGCTTTTTTGAAGTTAAAAGAGAAGCTGGAGGAATATCTCAAAGATAAACCTCAAAATTACAATATTAGGATCTGGTCTATAGGATGCTCTAGCGGCGAGGAGGCATACACGCTGGCTATTTTAATTGATATGATAAAACAGCAGACGGGTAAAAACATAAAATCACAAATCTTTGCGACAGATATTGATGATCGTGCGTTAGATAAAGCAAGAACAGCTTTGTATTCGCAAGATGAGATAAAAGAGATACCGGACTCAATCCTTAACGAATATTTTACAAAAACAAATAGCGATTATAGGGTAAAAGATCTTATCAAAGAGCAGATTATCTTTACACATCACGATATTTTAAGCGACCCTCCTTTTATAGACCAAGACCTCATAAGTTTAAGAAATGTTTTAATATATATCGAACCAAATACGCAAAAAGAGATATTTGCGCTTTGTTATAATGCGCTTAAAACTAACGGGATATTGTTTCTTGGACTATGGGAGGCAACGCTCGTTGAAGTAAAATATTTTAAACTTATTGATGTGGATACAAAAATTTATCAAAAAAAAATACTACAAAATCCTCCAAAACTATCAGTGCATTATTTCAACAAACACAAAAAATTAAACAAAGAGATTTCTCTTGCAAAAATAAATAATGATAAGCTGACAAATATTAAAAAAATAGTATCTAAAAAAATGTTCGATTTTTTTCAACCGGATTTTATAATTTTGGATGAAGATTACTCCATCATCTATAAAAAAGGGGATTTGCCTTTTATTAAGATGTCAGATGGATTTATCTCGTTAAATATTTTAGACAACATACATAAAGAGCTGCGCTATGATTTGCAAAATATACTCCAACATACATCAAATGAAAAAATATCGCAGCAAACAGGTTTTATAGAGATAAAACTTGACGCTGAAAAAACCGTATTGGTGCGCATTATCGCTTTTATTTTAAATCCTAAAGACAGAACTTTAAATTTTCTGTTATATTTTCAACAAATAGATGTTAATGAGATAGAATTTTTTATTGATAATTCTATAAAAAATGATAATACTCTTATCTGTACAAATCTTAACTTAAAACTAAAAAAAGCCAAAGAAGAGTATGATGCCCTGCAGCAGCAGTCTGTGCTTTATAAAGAAAACATGCAACTTCTAAATGAAGAGCTGCAAAGCTCAAATGAAGAACTTCAAAGTCAGGCAGAAGAGCTTGAAACCTCTAATGAGGAGTTAAAAAGCTCTAATAAAGAGCTGCAAAATCTAAATACTAAATTAGCCTCTACGCTAGAGCAAAATAAAAAGCTAAAAGAAAATCTCTCATTAATTTTAAACTCAACACAAGATGCTATCATAGGACTTGATATAAACGGAAATCATACTTTTGTAAATGATGCGGCGGTTAGTCTGCTTGGGTTTACAAGAAGTGAGCTAATAGGCAAAAATGCTCATGCTTTGTGGCATCACACAAAAGCTGACGGATCCATCTATCCGTTTAAAGAGTGTACGCAACATCGCAATTTAAAAAAAGGTGTTACCTATATAGGTAAAGATTTATATTGGCGCAAAGACGGCACTTCCATACGCGTTTCTGTTATACAAACGCCTATCAAGCAAGACAATAAGATAGTGGGCGCTGTTTTATCTTTTCATGATATAACAGATAAAGAGATACTTCAAAAACAGCTGCACGCACAAGAGGAGATATATAAAATCACTGTCGATAGAGCCGACATAGGCATAGCACATATCGGTCTTGACGGCGTTTTGATTGATTCAAACCCTTATCTTACTCTTCTCTTAGGCTATTCGCAACAAGAGTTACGACACTTATCTACCGCAGACGTAACAGTTGCCGAGGATTTGGATAAAGAGATGAAGATGGTACAGCAGTTACTAAGCAAAGAGCGTCAAGAGTACCGCATCCAAAAAAGATTTATAACGAAATCAAAAAAGATTATCTGGGCAGAAGTATCAGGCACTGTCGTATATGACGATCATGATAAGCCTTTATATTTGTTAAAAACAATACGGGATATTACTGAGATTAAACTTCTTTTTTTAAGACTGCAAGACAGCCAAAAGATGCTTAAAGATATTGTTGATTCTATCCCTGTTTTTATTGTTGTATATAATGAAGACGGTAAAATACTTATGATAAACAAAAAATTCGAACAATTATCCGGATTAAGCACGAGCAACACCAAAACACTTTCAGACTTCTCATCAGCCCTGATTCAAACCAAAGAAGAGCAAAAACAAACGCTTGAATTTTACTACAGTGCATTTAAAAATAAAAAAACTATCTTAACCGAGCGAACGATTACACCTAAACACGGTACAAAAACAACGATATTATCTTATCTTACCAGTTTATCCGTTAAAGATAAAGAGGGTAAACGATTAGCTATTTCAACAAATATCGATATAACACAGAAGATAAAAAATGAAGAGATTATGATATCTCAATCAAGACAGGCGGCTATGGGAGATATGCTCTCAATGATAGCTCATCAGTGGAGACAACCCCTTGGTGTTATCGCAATGTCGGCAAACAATATACATGCAATGCTTGACTTACAAGAGAGTATAAAGCCAAAAGTATTAAGAGATTTTATAGCAACCATAGATAACCAAACCCAATATCTCTCAAAAACAGTAGATGATTTTAGAGAATTTTTTAAACCCGATAAACATAAAGAGGCGGTTTTGCTGGATACGATTTTTCAAAAACTAAACACACTTGTCGGTAAGGCATTACAATATAACGATATCTTCTTGACGCTTCCAAAGCAAAGCGATATAAAAATAAAAACATATCAAAATCAACTGATACAGGTTTTGTTAAATATCGTAAACAATGCAAAAGATGCTATAAAAGAGCGAAATCCGGCTAAAAGAAATATAGTAATAGCTCTTAAAACATCTAAAGATAAAGTAAATATCAGCATTTGTGACAGCGGTGGCGGGATAGATAAAGAGGTGATAAGTAAATTAACCCAGCCGTATGTGACTACAAAAGGTAAAAACGGAACGGGTCTAGGGCTGTATATGTCTGAGATTATTGTCACAAGACATTTAGACGGTAATATTAGCTGGAGGAATGAAAACGGCGGTGCATGTTTTGAGATAGAGCTAGATAGGGAAAATGAGTAATGCAGTACATCAAAGAGTTAAAAAAATTAGGAAATAAAATCTCAGTTTTATATGTTGAGGATGATAAAGACACAAGAAAAACCGTTAGCACGTATCTGAAGATAATTTTTAAAGAGGTCAAAGATGCGCCTGATGGTGAGTTAGGGCTTAAGGAGTATAAAAAACAAAAGTTTGATATAGTCATAACAGATATCTTGATGCCAAACAAAAACGGACTTGAGATGGCACAAGAGATAAAAGATATAAACCCTATGCAAGAGATTTTATTTATGACTGCTTTTTCTGAAACCTCATATCTCTTAGAGGCTATCTCTTTAAACGCGGGCGGTTATATCATCAAGCCGATTAATTATGACATATTAAACGAACTGCTATATAAAGTTGTACAAAAGATAGATATTTTTCGTAGGCAAAAAGAGTATGAAGACAATCTTCAAAAGCTAGTAGAGCAAAAAACGTCACAAAACATGAAACTTGAAGAGGAAAAAATAGATAATTACGAAAAAACACTTTTATCTTTAGTAGAACTTGTTGAAAAAAGAGATACTTATACCGGCGGACATTCACAAAGAGTTGCAAAATACTGCAGGCTTATAGCAAAAAAAATGGGATACAGCCAACAAGAGTGCGATCTGCTCTACAGAGCAGGAATACTGCACGATATAGGCAAGATAGAAACGCCGGATGCTGTTTTGCTAAAACCGGGAAAACTTGATGCTTTGGAGTACAAACTGATACAGCAACACGTAGTAACCGGTGAGGGGCTGCTATCTAAAATCCCAATGTATAAAGAGCTGGCAAAAATCATGGGCTCTCACCATGAAAGGTATGACGGCAACGGATATCCCCGCGGCTTAAAGAGTGATAAAATTCCTGAGCTCTCACGTATCATGATACTTGCCGATGCCTTTGATGCGATGACTACAAACCGCATATATAAGCCAAGAATGAACCTTCAAAAAGCTCTTGAGCAGATACGAAGTTTAAGCGGCACTCAATTTGACCCGAAAGTAGCCAAATGCGGGGTGGAAGTTTTAAAAGATATCAAGCTTGATCCAAATATCTTCCAGCTGCCATCAACTGAAATGGAAGAAAAGCGCTTTGCATTTTATTTTCAAGACCAAACAACTAAAACATATAATCACACCTATCTTGACCTCGTACTCATTCAAAATCAGGCAAATAATCAGTTTGCTTACTTGAAGGTGATTTTTGTACACAATTTTGCACAATTAAATTCTCTTCTTGGCTGGAAAAAAGGAGACGATCTTTTAAAAGAGATAGCAACTACGCTAAGAGATAAATATCCAAACGATTTTATCTTTAGACTTCATGGTGATGATTTTGTTGTAGCAAGCAACGATGAGATAAAAATAGATACAGCGATATTTGATGAACTTTTACAAAAATACAATAATGCAGTATATTTAGAGTCAATCTTGCTTGATATCAAAAAATACAGTATTGCCTCTTTGGATATTTTAGAAAATATTTTAAGACAATAAAGTAATTTGTACTTTGTTTTGCTGATAAACCGCACTATTGGCGTCATAACTTTTTTGTGATGATGTTAACTTATTGACCCCGTGTGTGCCGGAATATATTAAAATACAATCTGCTCTTAATCTTTCATCGCATTTTACATGTAAACAAACATCTCCCTCTTTAGATAAGATTTTTACTTTTTGACCATCTTTAAATCCAAGTGAAGGATGAAGATAGACATAACGCTCTGTTTTAAATTGTGAGTTTAAACTTCGCGGCGATTTACATGTAAGCAAAAAATAATCATTTTTCATATCAAAATCAAGGTCTATCTCCTGTAAAAATTCAAACTCATCTTTGAAGCCGTTTTTATATGGCAGTTGCTCTGTATCTGTTTTTCTAAGCACTCCCTCTTTATCTTCATAACAATAAGATTTAAAATAGTTTAGATAAAACTCTTCACTTTCTATCTCTGCGCCAAAAGCTTTGCATAATGCTTTTGTCAAATCATACTCACTGATGCCAACATCTGTTTCTATCTGTTTTGGCATAGGCGCTAAATAGTTATCACTGTATGAAGCTCTTATATCATTTTTTTCTAAAAATGTTTTTGCGGGGATTATAAGATTTGCAACTGCTGAGGTTGCATTTTTTTCTAAACCAAAATAGATAATATTTTTTACTTTTTTAAGCTCATTTTGTATTCTTAGAGTATTTGGCATTTGATTGAGCGGATTGGCTCCTTGGATAAATACAGTGTCAAATTTGCTAAAAGCCGTATCTACTTTACTTACAACTTTGCGGGGTTTAGCAAAAGGAATCTCTAGGCCTTTTTTTGAATCGCCAAGATAACCCACGCCACACCCCTCTTTGCCAAACAATCCAAGAAATACGGCAAAAGCGTCAATCGCGCGCATAACATCTGCTCCGTCTAGATATTTCTGTATGCCTATACCGCAGACAATAACTGTCTTTTTATCTTTAATTATCCGTAAAATATCACCGATTTGACCAAGCGTAACATCTATCTCTTCAAGAGTCGCTTTGATTCGGATTGTTTGAGTAAGCTCATAATATTCCTCATACTCAGGTGCAAACTTACGAACAAACTCTTCATCCACACCGCCTTCAATATGTAAAAACCGAGCTAGCAGCATGGCTAGCTGTAAGTCCCCATGAGGTTTTATCTGTATATGCATGTCTGCATGACTAGCCATTTGTGTTTTAACAGGGTCAATGACTATAATTTTTTTACCCTTAATCAAAGGCAGTAGGTGTGATGATGTCGTATGAGGATTTCTTCCCCAAAAGATCACAACTTCTGATTGCTTTATCTGCTTTGGCGATATATTGTCATTATATCCTCTGCCTTGGATGATACCCGCCTCCCCTGCACCGTCACAAAGCGTGCCATCTGTCAGAGTAACACCTGTTTGTGCAAAAAAATGATCCGTTATGCTCTGCATCAAAGCAAAATTTCCGTTTCCTCTGTAATGAAGTGTTTTATTTGAATTTTTTAATATTTCTATGAGTTTGTCAATCGCCTCTTTAAGTGGAATATCTACTCCATTATATTGTGCAGATACAATTTTTTCTCTTACTTCGTAATGATTAAGATGTGGGCACAAAAATCCGCCTGTATAGCCTTGTGTCGTTCCTTTTAACTTCCCGTCTTTGTACTCTACAATACATGCATCATAGCAATCCAACGGACATGCCGTAATATTTTCTCGATTTGCTTGAACCATTTTTTATAACGCCTTCATATATTTTTTGATATAATAACTCAGGAGTAGTCAAATGTCAATGCTAGATAAAGTAGATGCCACAACCAATCTATCTAAAAATAATGAAGTTCAGCTACTTGTTTTTCAAACGCAAGATGCTCTAAATTCTCCTTATTATGCGATAAATGTATTTAAAACAAGAGAAGTAGTAGAGTCTAAAAACCATTATTTAACACAACTGCCGTCTTCTCACCCACTTTTAGAGGGAACTATTACACTAAGAAATATGCAGATACCTGTCTTAAATCTTCCTGCATGGGTTGGTGTTGCACTGACAAAAGAGCAACTATTAAAATCAAATATCTTAATATGTGACTTTAACGGTATTACGATTGGTCTTAGAATTATGTCTGCATACAGGGTGTTAAAACGCAACTGGAATGAGATGCATGCACCTGATTCATACAGCGTAGGACAAGGCGGAGGGGTTGTTGTAAATGATACAAGACTTGAAGACGGTACGCTTTGTTTGGTTTTAGACTATGAAAAATTACTCGCAGATGTGATACCTCAAGCAATGGTTGATGTTTATGAGGGGGCAGCAGCATTACATGAGTTAAATATCCCAAAAAAACTTTTGCAAGGAACTATCTTGATTGCTGAAGATTCAAAAACCGCCCAGCATTATATGTCCGCAATCTTTAAAAATGCATCGCTTGATTTTAAAATATTTAACAATGGAAAACTACTCTTAGATTATATAAACAATAAAGAAAACTCAAGCGATATTCCTGTTATCATCACAGATATTGAGATGCCGGAGCTCTCAGGATTTACGGTTATCAAAAATCTGCGCGATAATCAAAAAACCAAAAATATTCCCATTATCGTAAACAGCTCAATGACCGGTGCAACAAACGCAAGAGAAGCCATCTCTTTAGGCGCTGACGGCTTTATCGAAAAAACTAAAAGTAAAGATATTATACCTTTAATCGTAAAAGTTATGGCTTCACATGAGCAATAACATCGCCTTCTGAGATTTTACCGCCTATTTTTACATCAATAGATTCGATAGTACCTGATATATTAGATGAAATATCTATCTCCATTTTCATAGACTCTACGACAGCCACTGTATCACCCTTCTTGATTTTTTGACCGACTTTAACCGGAATTTTCCAGATATTGCCCGGGACTAATGATTTTATCCTGTTTTTATCCTCTATTTTTGTTTTATGGTTTGAAATCTCCACATCCGCATCTACCACCTCTACGCTAAATCGCTGTCCATCAACTAAAACGGTATAGCTGCCACTGTTTTTTTGTGATATTGATTCTTTTGGCATGGATGAAAGTTTGCGAACATTTACTTTTGCTTCACCTTTTAAAAATATTATCCCTTTATCTTGGCAGGCAGCAGCAATAAATAGATTTTCATCCGTTAATTTAATCTTTTCATCCTCTAATCGCTTACGCCAAAACGCTAATGATTTTGTTTCATCTTCATCTGCAATATCAAGTGCTTTTCTTGTAGTAGGTTTAAGTTTTAATTGTTTTGATGCAAGTTTAACAATCTCAGAATCCGGTTTAACCGGTGTTTTGCCAAAATATCCTAAAACCATCTTGCCAAAACCCGGAGCTATAGATTTCCATGGACCTTGTAAAACATTTTCAAGGGCCTGCTGGAAATAAAACTGTGAAACAGGAGTAACAGATGTACCATAGCCCCCGCGATGCACAACTTCGCCCATAGCTTCTATCACCTGTGAAAATTTATCAAAGATACCGTTATCACGCATCATTTGCGTATTGGCGGTAAGCGCACCTCCGGGCATCGGAGAAAATGGGATCATTGAAGAGACTTTGGTAGCTTCAGGAGGGACAAAATAATCACTTAAACAGTGCTGTAACTCTTTTTCATATCTTAATATCTTGTAAAGATCAAGTCCGCCAAGATTGAACTTTGTCCCCTTTAGAGCATGCATCATAGTTAATATATCAGGCTGGGATGTCCCGCCGCTAACAGGAGCTGCCGCCAAATCTATACCATCAACTCCGGCCTCAAGAGCAGCTAAATACGCAGCAACCGATACGCCTGCCGTTTCATGTGTGTGCAGACGAATATGCATATTTTTTGGCAACAGCCCTCTTGCCATTTTAATAGTTTCATATACTTTATTTGGATTTGACGTACCACTTGCATCTTTAAAGCATATGCTGTCAAACTCCATACCGCTGTTAAGTATATCTCTTAATGTTTGTTCATAAAATGCCACGTCATGAGTACCATGGCATCCTGGAGGAAGATCCATCATAGTAATTACTACTTCGTGTTTTAGACCATAACTTTTTATCTTTTTAGCAGGATATATCAGATTATCAACATCATTTAACGCATCAAAATTTCTAACGGTCGTGGTTCCATGTTTTTTAAATAGTTTTGCGTGTAAATCTATTAATTCTTTTGAACCCGTCTCAAGAGTGACTGTATTGATGCCGCGTGAGAGAGTCTGTAAATTTACATTATCTCCTACTATAGCTCGAAACCTGTCCATCATCTCAAATGCATCTTCATTAAGATAGAAATATAGTGACTGAAATCTGGCACCTCCTCCAAATTCAAAATGATTAATACCAGCTTTTTTTGCAAAATCTACTGCCGGTAAAAAATCTTCCATCAATACACGCCCTCCAAAAACAGATTGGAAACCGTCTCTAAATGTCGTATCCATCACATCTATAAATTTCTTTGTCATAACTATCCTTTAGTATGCTGCAAGATTGCAGCAATAATTGCAGCTACTACACGCTTATCTATTGTTTTGTCAGCTTTAATGCTATGCATGATATCTCTTTTTTTAATATTTATGGTTCAATAGTATAATAAATAACTTTAAAGTTTTCATATATTTATCGTTTACACGTTATAATAAGAAACAGATAAATAGCGCTTAAGGACGGTTGAAAATGATTATAAGTATGAGTGGACAGGATTTAACGGCGTATATAATTTTTGGCATATTGTTAAACTTTGTTTTTTCATTACTGTTTGGATTGTATTTGAGTAAAAATATCGGGGTTGAAGAGATGCTGATGAGCAAAGGAGATAAACAGCAGTCTATGTTTATTGCACTTGCTATATTCATTCCATTTCTTAAGATGCTTATAACTCTTTACCGCGTTGCGATACTTCAGATATATTTTTTAAACAAGGGTAGAAGCTATAAAGATTTTTGGGTATATATCACAAACAAATCTAAAGATTAGTATTATTGATTTTATTTAAAATTGTTCTTTCTTTGAAATAAGAGACTAAAAACATTGACAGGTAGCTTCCGGCAAGTGATACGACTACAGAGATAATATTTTTTGAATACAAATTATATATCAAATAAAATATAACTACCAATGATACAATGCCCCATGCTCGGATCAAAAGCGCGCTTAAAAAATCCCCGCTGGCTTTAATCATAGATATCTGATAAGCATTTAACATGATAAAAACAAAAAAGAAAGAGAGATGTTTAATCATAAGAGATGCCTCACTGTATAAAGCAGGAAATAACCATTTTACAAAAATATCGCTAAAAAGCAGCGAAAATATAACAAAAGCAAAGCTTACAATAAAACTGTACCCATATACCCATTTTTTAATACTTTTGATTTTATCATATTGTTTCTCTTTGTAAAGTTTGGAAAGCTCAGGAAGTACAAATCTAAAGATTGGAAATACAAACATCATAATCATATATGTTAGTACCGGCTTGCTTACAACCTGAAAATCACCCAAATCGCCTAATGGATAATACTTTATCATCAAAAGCACTGCAGTGTACATCATAACTATGCCTGAACCAAATTCTATCGTGGAAATCAATGAATTTTTAAGAAATTTTGATGTTATATTGTCCCATTTTGGTTTTTTAAGTTTTACCGTCTCAATGGTTGTTCGCTTTTTAAAATAGATAAACAAAGAGATGCTAAAAGCTGTAAAGATGGTCGATAAAAAAAGCGGTTTTAACCCTCTGACATTAAACAAATACATAAAAACTATAAACCAGATAATCATAAAAGCCGGCTCTAAAAAGGTTGTTTTATTGATGATACTATAGAGCCTGTACATAGCTATAATATTTGAAAAATATACACTCGAAGATAATGCAATTGCCGTAAATACAAGATACCAATATCCTACATGTACTTTTAAAACATGCATTAGATATGGTATAACTAAAGTCCAAACAAGCAAAAGTGCAATGATTAGCACTATTCTAAAGGTATTTATAATCTTTTCATCATCTTTTGTCTGAGCAAACGTAACAACCATTGAAGAGCGAAAACCAACAAGGACCAAAAGAGTCATAGTAAAAATATCAATAGAGGTAAAATATAGAGCAAGTTCATTTTTGCTTATAATATGTGCAACATACACCTTAAAAGCAAGATTTAGTATTACACTTAGAAACGATACGACAATATTTGTATATATGGCTTTTTTCACACCAATATTCCTTTTGTAGGTTTAGGTGGTCAAAATACTTTAAAAGGATTTTATAATAAAAAATCAGATACAATAATCTATGATTGATTTTAAAATAAAAATTCTTTTAAGCATATTAAGTGCCGTTGTTTTTTCTTTTATCGTACTTTTATTGGCATTTGCCATGCCGATACATAAACAGCACTCATTTACACCAAATTATCCGGCAAACGAGCTCAAGCAAGTTTCACAAATATTAAAAAAAAGGCTAAGTTAGTTTTCTTTTAATCATATGTATAAAATTATTTTTTTTAGATTTTATTTTTTTGAATCCATGCAGCTCAATATCCAAATCAATTGCGCATTCAACTGCCTGTTTTGGACGTAATTTTATAGCGCAACTGACAAGAGCATCCAGATAAAGCGAAATAGACTCTACATCTTTTTGCTTTTTTATCTCGCTAAGTATCAAGACCGCATCTGCAATACGAAGATTTTTAGCTACACCTAAATTTTTATGTACCATATTTAAGCAAGGCTGGAAACTAAACTCTTCGCCTAAAAACTGCTTTTCCCACATATATGAGATAATATCAATGAACTCTTTATTGGTTGTTAAAATCTGTTTCACATAGTCATCTAGCAGTTCATAAACAGTATCCTCATCAAGTCCTAATTCACTCATAGCTTCATGCACATTATATTTATAATTGCAATCTAGCACATCAGATATCATCTCATTGGCACTTTTTATTAAAAAACAGCTCTTTTGCGCATACAATATATATCTAGTTGGTAAATTATCGATAGTGTTTAGAGTTGAAATATTCATAATATCGTATCTGGTTGTATTTTTAAGATTATTAAAGATTTTTTTTAAAGAATTTTCAAGTTTTAGCGGATTGCTCTGAGCTGCATTATCAATATCTTTTTGTGTATATTGTGCTTTTGGAAGACCTAATTCTAAATCAAAAGTGTCATATATAAAAGAAGATATCAATTCATCTTCAATCGTGGTATTGTTTAAGGCATTTTGAATATCTGGTTTTGTTATAATAGTATGATGGTTTTTTATTGCGTGTGCTTTTGCAGCTAAAAAGATATTTCTCACCATAACCCTTTGAAAAAACTTATTTATCTTATCATAAAATAACTTATATGGGCTGTTTATTTGCAATATTTTCGATAAAAACAGTTGCATAAGAAGCTTTTGGCAATATAAAATCAAGTTGCATTGAAAATGTAGCCGGTATATATTTACAGCTAAGTTCTCTTGGATATATCCATGCATCTCTTCTCAAGCCTTTTGCGTCTAAAAACTCATCATCATACAGCTCTTCAATCTCTCTTGCATCACCTCTGGCTCTAAACACATGTCTGCCTGCCAATAGTCCGGTAGGTGTAACACTTTTGGTTAAAAATTCCTTTAATAGCGGAGACTTTGGAGTAAATACTTTACCGCGCCTATCAGTCATTACATCACCACTAAGAAGTTTAAAGTGATCCAAACCCTCATCTATACTCATCTGAACCCTTTGACTCAGCCATTGGTTAAATTTGTAACTTTGATATACGCTTATAAGAAATTTACTTACTTTTTTGTCTTTTATAAAAATATCGCCATCTATCATTTGCCTAGCCTGTTTAATGCTGTCATCTGAAAATCTTTGATATCCAAAATAATTGGGAAAACCAGATTTTTGCAACTTACCTGCTATTTTATCAATTTTACCAGCCTTTATGCCATCTACATCTCTTAGTGTCACGGTAAATTTATTGGCAGATAAATCTCCGATACTAATTTTACTTTTGCTTTTAAACGTCTCAAGGATTTTTACTTGCTTATGATAAAATCTTTGTAGCTGTCTTTCATATGATTGCGGCAAAGATAGATACTGCGTTGTTGTTGCGTATTTGTCTTTTAAGCCTGCGTACCCGATTTGAGATGTAGGGATGCTAAGATATGAGGCTATAATATCTATCAGCTCCCAGGTTGTAAGATTTGTCTTTTCTACATGTAAGATTAAAAATGTACCTTTTTTTGCAAACTTTCTATCAAAGAGTTCATCCACTATAAAATCATTTCTATTTTGTGAGAAGATAAAGTTTATACTCTCATGTTTTAGCAAAAATACTCTATTCATAGCTCCAACAACCTTAACTCTTTTTTTGTCATCTGTATATCCTTTTGTATCTGTTTTTTTAGCTCATTTAATGAATTAAATTTTCTATTTTCACGCAAAAAATCCACAAAACTAATCGTAGCTTTATCGCTATGTTTAATATCACAATCAAGGATATGCGTCTCAACCGCAAATGAACCGTCAGTGCTTGCTCTGTGACCTATAAAAGATACAGATGGATGAAAATGCTCCTCATGGTTTATACGTGTAAGCGTAACATAAACTCCCTCTTTTGGCATACAGTAGTCTTTAATATCAAGATTAATAGTAGCTACAAGCTGCTCTTTACCGATACCTTGTCCTTTTATAACCTTGCCTTTAATTTCATAATTTCTACCTAAAAAAGCTGTAACGCTCTTAATATCTGCGGCTGCTAATTTTTTACGAACGGTATTTGAATGTACTGACTCTCCCGCTACTTTAACCTCATCAACGACAATAACATTTTTATAAAACAGATGTTTTAAATCATTGACATCATATTTTCTGTCTTTACCAAAATGAAAATCATATCCTACGACTATAGTTTTTAAATGTTCAAATTTCTTATGAAGCAGGTCTATAAAGCCCTTTGCATCAAGGTCTCTGATATCATTAAGTTTAAAAAAAACAATCGGGTGATGTACGAAAAGTTCTCTGTCTTTGCCTGGAGTCAAATTTGAAAAGCCTGAGTCTATAACAACAACGCATCCGTTACGACCAAGCCTTTTAAAGAGTTCCTTATGCCCTACATGTATGCCGTCAAAGCCGCCTATTGCTATTGTGTCACATTTTTTTATAGTAGTAGCAGTATTCAACATTGCCCTCCTTGCCCGCTAGTTTTGATGTAGCTTTATTTATAAGCGTCCAATTTTTCAGACTACATGCATCTTCAAAAACTATCATAGCTTTTTGTATGGCTTTTTCATCTTTTACAACACCTTTTTTATCTCTTTTTGCAAGCCGCCCTACTTCAAACTGCGGTTTAAATAACAATATAATATCATCATTTGCCAGACGGTCAATATCACCTAGTATCTTTAAAAGCGAGATAAATGAAACATCGCTTGTTACCAAATCAAATGTTTCATTAATATCAAATTTTCTTATATCTGTATTTTCATATGCACTTACTCTGATATCATTTTGCAAAAGTGGATGCAGTTGCTTATTTCCAACATCTACACAGCTTACATGCAAAGCACCGCCATCAAGCAAGACCTGAGTAAAGCCTCCGGTTGACGAACCGATATCAAGAGCATTTTTATCTTTAACCGATAATGAAATCTCATCTAAAAAATTAGCAAGCTTCCAAGCTGCGCGACTGACATAATTTTTATTCTCTTTTACTTTTATATCTGCTGATTTGCCGTCAACTTTTAGCGAACATTTTAAAGCAACTGTTCCATCTACTAAAACTAAAGCATTTTTTATAAGCTCCTGAGCTTTTGTCTTGCTACCGGCTAAACCGTTTTGAACGATAAAAGTATCTAGTCGTATCAAAATTTAATCTTTACATCTAAGCTTAAATATTGCATATTCATCGCAAAATGCCCTCTTTGTTTACTGTTGTAGCTAAATGTGTCTATATTATAATTTAATCCTAGACTGTATCGCGAAGAAAAAATATAGCTAGCTCCCAAGCCGTATAAAATAGCTGAACCGTTGCTAGAAGACAGGTTGGTATAAGCTTGTCCCATTCCAAACTTTACATGTAGATCTATATGGTTTTTATATACATAATAATGCGCGGCAGTATTGACGGTAATAGCCGCGTAATCAAAGGATGAGGATGTACCATCTATTTGTTTCGCATTAAAAGTTCCTGTTTTAAAGTACTCTATCTCAACGGCTAAATATCTGTTGATATATGCTCCTATACTGATATTATATGCGCCTATATTTGTACTTTTTATCTGTTTATAATAGTTACTATCGCTATAGTTTGATACACCATAGCCCAAATCAATATACGGTCCTGCATTTGAACTCGCCCACAAAGCACCGCTTAACAGCACCGATAATATAATTATTTTTTTATTCATCCAACATCTCCCACATTGTCCGCTCTTTAAGCATAGTAACGCCAAGCGCTACGGCTTTATCGTATTTACTTCCTGCATCATCTGCGTATATTAGCATATCTGTTTTTTTTGACACTGAATTTGTAATCTTTGCACCCAGCTGTTCTAGCATCAGTTTTATTTGATCGCGTGGTTTTGTCATGCTTCCAGTTAGTACGATTGTTTTATCTTTAAACGGATTATCTTTGATCTTATTTTGTTTTGGCTGCGTCGGGCTTAATATATCTTGCAATTTTAAGATATGTTCTTTATTTATTTTTACAAACTCTAAGATAGATTCCGCCATCTCTTCGCCTATGCCGTCCATTTCTATAAGCTGCTCTTTTGAAGCTTTGGTAAATCCTAAGCCAAAAGCATTGCACAAGCTCTTTGATGCAACCTCCCCGATATGCTCTATACCTAAAGATTTAACAAATCGCCAACACTCACAATGTTTTGATTTTTGTATGGCATCTATGAGGTTTTGTGCTTTTTTCTCTTTAAAACCCTCTAGTTTAAGCAAACTCTCAAGGCTTAAAACATAGATATCTTCTACGCTTTTTAACAACCCTGCACCAAAAAGAGTCTGTACTATCTTCTCACCCATTCCTTCAATATCCAAACACTGTTTTGAAGCAAAATATATAATCGAATTTACTACCCTTGCTTTGCATGTAAGGTTTTGACATTTTATCAGCGCCCCTTCATCTAAAAGCTCACTTGAACAAACAGGACAAATAGTCGGTCTTTGCACTATCTGCTGTGTACCGTCTCTATAAGTAGCCAAAACTTTTATAATTTTAGGTATAACATCTCCGCTTCTTAAGATGATTACTTTGTCATTTATACGGATATCTTTTCGTTTTATCTCATCAAAATTATGTAATGTGGCACGCTCGACTACCACTCCCTCAATCTCGGTCGGTTCAACGACAGCTACGGGTGTAATAACACCGCTGCGTCCTACTTGAAGCAAGATATCTTTAACCCTCGTTATCTTCTCGACGGCGGGAAACTTATACGCAACCGCCCATCTTGGATATTTAACAGTATATCCCATGGCGTTTTGCTGCTTGATGCTGTCAACTTTTACAACCATACCGTCAAGCATCATATCGTAACTCTCACGATGTGCCTTCATCATCTCATAAACCGCTTCTATCTCGTCTGTGCTTTTACAGATATCTCTGTATGGAGGCTCTTTAAAGCCAAGAGTATAGATAAATGTCATAAGCTCATACAAAGAATCAAAATCAAGTTCACCCACGCCCACGCCATACGGTAAAAAAACAAGATTTCGTTTGGCAGTTATAGATGAATCAAGTTGTCTCAGACTGCCTGCTGCTGCGTTTCTGGGATTTGCAAATAAACTCTCACCCTCTTTTTCTCTTTTCAAATTTATCTTTTCAAATTCATCTTTAAAGATAACAACTTCACCCCGAATCTCTATAGGTTTTTTATAACTAATGCTAAGAGGTATAGTTTTGATGGTTTTAGCATTTTGCGTTATATCCTCACCCTGCAAACCATCGCCTCTTGTAATAGCCTGTGATAACTTACCGTTTTCATAAAAAAGATTTAGGCTTGCACCGTCATATTTTGGCTCACAGTAAAAGGTTATATCTGAAGCAAACTTATAAACTCTATCCATCCATTTTTGGAGTTCACCTTTACTAAAAACATCTTCCAAGCTCCACATACGGCTTTTATGAAATGCTTTTTCAAATCCGGAAGATATTGTATCGCCTACCCTTTGTGTAGGTGAATTTTGTAAAATCGATTGTGGATTTTTACTTTCAAACTCCTCTATAGATCTATAAAGTTTATCGTAAATCTCATCAGTTGTTATGGGGTCATCTTTTACATAATAATAATATGCGTATTTATTTAATTTGCTAACTGCTTTTTCATACTCTTGATATGTCAATCTCTTCTCTCCTATAAATACACAAGTTTTGCGCCATAACCGCCCATATGTTGCGGTGCATCCTCAAACCTTGCAATCTTTGGATGATGTTCTAGATACTCTTTGACAACAGCTGAGAGTATCCCCTCTCCTATACCGTGATAAACGATAACTTCATCCCAGCCCTGTATTAAAGCATCTGAGATAAACTTATCTAACACCTCTAGGGCTTCTTCTACATGTAAGCCATGCAGATCACATTTTAAAGCGCCTGATTTTTGCTCTACATCTATCTTGATATCAATCTTTTGCTTTTTCTGTGCTGTTTTTCCTGATGGTTTTAGATCATAAATTTTGACCTTTAGCCTCATGCCGTCAATTAAGACAGTGGCATTATTTGCTTTAATAGCATCTATGACGCCTTTTTGGTTGTGATATTTTACAAAATCTCCGACTTTTAACTTAAACTGTGGTTTTTTTGGCACAATATTTTCTTTTGGGAGTGCTTTATTTGCCTTATTCATAGCTCTGTGTTTTGATGGATTATCAACAGCCGTGACAGCTTTTTTAGCCTCATTTATCGCCTTGTCAAATTCTGCTCTTAATTTTTGCTTCTCATCTCTTAACTCATCAAAGAGTTTTATCTCAAGCTCTTTTAGATACTGCTGTTTTTTATCGACATCAATCATTTTTTCATCTAACTGCTTATGCTTTTGTCTGAGTTCTCTCTCAAGCGTAGAACCACGCTCTATAAGTTCATTTAATTTTTCATGATTTTGCCCATACACCTGTTTTGCCCGACTTACGATATATGACGCTATACCATACCTGCTAGCCGTCTCAAAGGCATAGCTTTTGCCGATAACGCCTTGCAAAAATTCATAAGTAGGAACTCGTCTTGCCTCATCATACAAGGCTGCTAAAAGCTCAACATCATCACGATCTGCCATAAGCGATGCCAGTCGTTTATGGTGTGTGGTGACAATAATTTTTTGCTGCTTTTTGATAAGCTCATCTAAAAGCACTTTAAAAAGCGCAGCAGCCTCGTCGCTGTCAGTACCCAACTCAATCTCATCAATGCCTATGAGTGCTGATTTGAAGCTAAAAATATTTGCAAATGCCTTCATTCGCCCCGCAAAAGTAGAGATATCATTTTTTGTATTTTGCGGATCATCTATTATTGCGCCTATATGCTTAAATGAACCAATTGATGATTTTGATTCATTAATATGCATAGGAATGAGATATTTTGCCATCAAAACACTGCTTAAGAGTGATTTTAAAAGCATAGTTTTACCGCCTGCATTTACACCGGTAATCATTAAAACATTGTTAGAAAAATCTACGCTGACACTTTTGGCGTTTTTTAAAGCAGGATGTTTAAAGTCCGCTATTTTGATATTTGAGTGTTTTTGTGAATGCATAATTACAAAATCTTTACTTTTTGCAAAATGGATTCTTGCCTGATAGTGATCAAATCTGTTAAATTCTTTATTTATATAGTTCAAAAACAAAACCATACCGTGCAGTTTTTCGCAAAACTCTTTGGTATAGTCATACAATAAAGTCACTCTTTCTTGATTTATATGTCTTATAGCCTCTTTCTCTTTTAACACGGCATCAGCATAAACATAGAAATATCCACCGCTGCTTCTAGCAACCACACTTGCTTTTAAAACATGGTTAAAGCCTCCACGAACCAGCAGACACTCTTCATCTTGAACTAAATGTATCTGTGTATCTATGAGATACGGATTTAGTTTAGAACTATGTAAAAGACGTTTTAATGTTGAGTTTATCTGATTTTTATGTGATTTAATTCTTTGATTTAATCCATAAAGTCTCTCATCCAAATCTTCATTAAAGCTACCTTTTTCATCAAAATATCTATCTATATCTTGAAATCCATCCGGTATATCAACACTTTTGATCCATGAATGCACGACTCCCGAACTTTTTAGTTTTTTAAAATATCTTACATATCTTACAAGCTTAACAATCTCAAAAATCTGTGCAAAATTTAAAACGCCATGTTTTTTTAAATGCAGTAAAAACGGTGAAAAGTCATCTATTTTAGGCGGGGCTTTAAACTCTACGTTCTGTAAACTTTGTATAAATTCAAAATGCCGTTGCTGATCACCTTTTATATATAACGGCTGCTGCCTTGAAAAAAAGGATTTTAAAGAGGAGATGTGCTCTGCAAGATCTAAATTTTTTGTAAGCTGATCAAACTTGTCAGGCTGTGTTACTGACATACTAATGTGATTATGCATATCCACGCAGCTTATAAGTTATATCACCTGCACCAAAGCCTATGATCAAACCTTTACCGATAGTCTGCACGACCTCGTTATCTTTTATAAGATTTATATGGTTTTCATCTTTTACCAGAGTATCAACGATTGTTGGATTATATTTTTTAAATTTCTCTTTAAAATCTATATTGCGGGAAATCTCACCGGCCGCATAAACAGGTAAAATAACTAATCTCTGCGTTCCTTCAAAACAGCTTATAAAAGCATCAAGATTATCTATAGTTCTTGAATATTTATGAGGCTGCCATATAATAGTTATCTCTTTTAAGCCTTTGAGTCGTGCGTACTCCTTAACAGACTGCAAGGTTGCTTGTATCTCTGTAGGATGATGTCCGTAATCATCTATTACAACTCCGCCGTGATAAGAGTTAACAACATCAAAACGCTTACTTATGCCTTTGTATAATAAAATATTTTTACGGATTTGTTCTATATCCATCTCTTTAGATGCAGCTAAAATGGCCAAAGAAGCATCTATAGCAATATGTTTTCCAAAGCCCCACACATCAAATACTCCAAGCTCTTTTAACTTAAACCTTGTATGCGGCTCATCATTTATTAAAACATATTCAATGTTTTGAATATCACGGCTTGGATACAAACAAACAACTTCATCTGAGCAGACAGTCGCTAAAAATGGATCTTCTGCATTAACTACTTTGTATTTTGCATTTTTTAAAAACTGCCTGTATGATTCATAAAACAGCTCATAATTATAATCATAATATTCCATATGTTCAGGCTCTGCGTTTGTCACTATCGCACAATAGGGATTGGAGTTTATAAAGCTTCCATCACTCTCATCAGCTTCAAAAATAACAGTATCGCTGTCTTGCTCATATCTGACATTTGATGCAAAACTCTTAGCTTTAGCACCTATAATGGCACTTCCTTTCATGATAGCTGTCAATATAGCCGTCGTTGTACTCTTTCCATGCGCACCGGCTATAGAATAAACTTTTTTATCTGCTAAAATAAATGGCAAAGCCTCCCTTCTTGAGAGCACTTTGATACCTTTTTCTTTAGCAGCCAATATTTCCGGATTATCCGGTCTTATTATGGCAGAATGAATCACTAAATCATGATCACTAATTGCATCTGCGCTGTGACCGATATTTATTTTAATATCAAGTTTTCGTAGCTCTTGCGTAATCATGGTTTCAGATATATCTGACCCGCTGATTTGATGATTTTTAAACCGCATATATTGCGCTAGAGCAGAGATTCCGATTCCGCCTATTCCGATAAAATGAATTTTCATATACTAATCCGCCTTCATATCATCAAGCAAATCTTGTGCCTTTTTTGTAAAAACATTTATATAAAAACTTCTATTTTTTTCAACTTCATCCAAATCTGCCATTTCATTTAAAAAAATTTCAAAATCTATATTACCGTCAACTAATACCTGATGCGTTTTCATAGACGCTGAAAAATCTTCATCACCGCTTAATCCTCCAAGTATCTCAAAGAGTGCCGATGCATCTGTATATTTTGAGGCACTGTAATGCTCCAGGGCATACTCATAAAGTGCTTGAAGTGTAGCAAAATCCTGCACATCATCCATATTCATAACTCTAGCAGCTTCTAAAGTCTCTGTAAGTCTCTCTAATGCCAAATCTAAAATATTTGCATAAAAACGTCCTAACTCATCTTCATTTAACTCATTTTGTGCTCGTTGCTGAAGTGTATATAGTTTTGCGATATCTCCATTTTGCTGAGCTTTTAGTACATCTTCTTTTAAACTTGACATAAACACTCCTTTATACGCATCAAAGCTTCTTTGCTTTTTTGTTCATCTTCAACAAGAGCGATACGAACATAACCATCAGCAGGATTTATACCGTTTTTGTCTTCTCTGGCTAAATATATGCCGGGCAATACTTTTATATTATACTGCTCATAAGCTTTACATGTAAAGGCGATAGAATCTTTAACTTTAAGCCAAATATAAAATGTCGCCGGCGGTATTTTGATATCTAGCACCCTAGAGGCGATTTGAAAATTCTTTTTATATATTGTACGTGAGTGCTTCACATGCTCCTCATCCATCCATGCCGCGGCGGCTGCTTCTTGCAAAGGAAGCGGGGAAGCTGCGCCAACGTATGTTCGGTAGCTTAAATATCTGCTTAAAATAATTTTATCACCCGCTATAAAACCGCTTCTAAGACCCGGCGCAGATGAGCGTTTTGATAGCGAATTTACTACTATGATATTTTTAAATTCTAAATTATTGACATGTAATGATGCCTCAAGCAATGATGGAGGCGGAGACTGCGTGTATATCTCGCTGTAACATTCATCATTTAATAAAACAAAATCATGCTTTAACGCCAGTTTTACCCATTCTCCCAGCTCATCAAGAGTAAGCGTAGAAGCTGTCGGATTGTTTGGAAAATTGATTATAACAAAATCGCATCTGCTAAGCTCATCTTCATCAATGATCGGTTTAAAATTATTTTCTTCTAGCAGATTTATATAAATTACTTCAGCGCGTGAAGCAATCGCCGCTCCTTCATATATCTGATAAAACGGATTTGTGTATGCCATAACCGGATTTTGCTTGTCAAAGAGTAAAAATTGCGGAAAATTAAACAAAACTTCTCTAGTTCCAAATGTCGGTATCACCTGAGCATTATCCAAGTTGACATTAAAACGTCTGTAAACAAATTGACAAATAGCTTTACGCAAATTTTCCTCGCCTGCAGTTTTTGGATATTTATTTAGCAAATTGCTGCTTTGACACAACTTTTGGCGTATAAACTCAGGAGTTTGAAATTGCGGCTCACCTATGGTTAATGTTATTGGTTTAAAATTTTTATTTGGTTTTATATCTTTTAATAGTTGGTGCAATCTTTCAAAAGGATAAGGTTGAAAATGCATATAAACTCGACCTTTATTTTTAATGTAGAATTCTAACATAATAACCGTTAACTAGTAGCTTGAAATTCTGCAATTACATTTAATTATTCATATTGTATTTACAAATTTTTGATAAACTTTTCCTATCAATAATTAATTGATAATTTGAAAAGATAAGGATTATATCAATGGTTACAGTATTTACAAAATTTCCGATTAAGACAGAGTTTTTTGAGCAGTATTCAAAACATTTAAAAGAAGCTGTTAAGCTACATAAGATAGAAGAGCAGGAAGGTTTTTTACAGATGCAGCTTTTGGCTCCACAAAATATGCCTCATGCAGCTGAAAACAATAGTTTTATCATAGTCACTACATGGAAAGATATGCCAAGTTTTATAGCCTATACAAAAAGTGAGGCGTTTGCAGAGTCACATAAAAATATGCCCTCTCGTGACTGGTTCGCAGGTTCTCCATCGGTAGAGATTTTTGAGAATATAGACCAATAAGCATCTACATACAACTAGATTCGTGTTCGCTGAAGATATTCTCTAACTTCAGCTAACTTTTTTGCACAAAGAAACATTAAGACATTATATAAATTTTCTATCACACTGCTGAGTCCACTTATTTTATGGGATGATGTTTGACGATAGGAATCTACAATCTCTTTATATATTTTTGATTTTCCAGATAAATAGTAAAAACTCTGACAGTCACTGTCATCTATGATGTTGATCTGCACAATTTTATTGGCAATATCGCTCATCTCGACAACAATTTCTTGTATCTGTTTTGGAGAAAGATTTGACATATAACACATCCTATTATTTTTTGTATAGACATATTATATATCATCTTTAAAATCTAAATCGTTAGCAATCAAACATTTATAATGCTTTAACCCAGTTCATCATAGATTGTGTGGCTTTTTCATTTGGAGCCTGCATAAAACTAATCGTAAAACCATCTCTTGTTTTAGCTATGCCTATGCTTCGTGGTCTGATAGAGAGCATCTCAGGCACGGGGAGTTCTTTACCAAAACAAAATATCAAATCTTTTGCACCTAAAATATCTTCGCTTAACACATGACCATCAATCCTTGATGTAAGAGCATAATGGTCAAAAACAGTTATAAATTCCGCAAACGGATGCTCTTTAATATTATTTTTTAAAATATCTATGATGGAATCAACACTATAATTACCGCCATCTATCTTTTTTACATATACCGGATACAAACCCTTTAAGTTAATAAATTCCATCGTACTACCTTATAATTTAATTTCGATATGATTATATATAAAAAATAACAACTAACGGCTATTTAAAAAATCTTGAGATAAAATTTAAGACAAAACTAAGCATTATGCTGAGAATGATCATGGTAGTGATTGGAAAGTAGAAACTGAAATTCCCTTTTTTGATAAAAATATCACCCGGTAATTTAAAAAAATATCCTCCAAACAGATATGATAAAATACCAAGAATAATAAATATAGCACCTATTGCAAAAAAAATCTTAAACATACTGGTATTGTAACATATTGAAAATACTATTTGTCAAACAAATATCATGTATTCAATTATTTTACAGGAGCACTTTATGCTACAACGAGGAGAGCTCATTATAGTATTGGTGCAAAGCGATATCAAACTACACTAATTATGCACATTTAATAGGATTATCGTCTTCAACTATCTTATCCACAAAACCGGCAAAAGTTTCATTTAGAACTTTTGCATTATATCCGTTACTATTTAAAAACATTGCGGCGATATCAGCTCTATTTTTATGTGAACACATAGCTACTATCATTTTATTTTTATCAAGATTTCCATGACCTTCATAAAGTTCGCTCATTGGAATGTGTTTAGCAAAATTAACAGAAACCGCGTCTCTTTCATAGCTTTCTCTAACGTCAACTAAAACAGCTTCGCCTTTTTCATAAGCTTCTTTAAACTCTTCATAGCTTATCTTTGGACTTGTGCTTGAAGCACACATTTTAAAATTTTTAACAAACTCATTTATCATGGCAGATCCTTTTTTATTTTTTATCTTAAATAGATGTCAAAATTATATATCATCTTGTATATATTTATAAATAAACATTACTTAATAAAATGTCAATTATTTTAAATAAGTATAATTAAAATAGCTTAATGCCATTTTCAATCAAAATAACTATACCCATAACAATCGTAAATATAGCAAATATCAAACGCAATTTCTTTTGATCCAGCTTTTCAGCCACTCCTGAGCCTATAAGCCCACCAAGAGCACCACCTACTGTAAAAATTGCACTAATCCCATAGCTAACTTGTCTGCCTTGAATCAAATAGCTGCCAAGCCCAAACAGACCAAATAAAAATATTATAAACAGTGACGTAGCAACTGCTTCTTGCATCTTTAAGTTTGCGCCCATATATAGTGCAGGTACTAGTAAAAAGCCTCCGCCGACTCCAAAGAAGCCGCTGGCCAAACCTGTAATAAAACCCAGTCCGATAACCAGCTTATAGTTTATCGCCTTATCTTCTTCTTGAAGTTCTTGTTGTTTTTTTCCTTTTAGCATCATATATCCGATATACATCATCAAAAGTGAAAAAAGTATTAAAAGCACCGGACCTTTTAAATGTTTATTTGCCAATGAACCTAAAAATGTACTGATGAGTGCGGGAGCCGCCATAATAAATGCTATTTTAAATCTAACAAGATTTTTCCTCATATATGAGCCAGATGCAATTAGCGAGGTGGCTCCAACTGCGAGCAATGAAGTTATAATCGCTAAATGGATATTTTCACCTACTAAATAAACAAGTAACGGAACCGCTAGTATAGAGCCGCCTCCGCCGGTGAGTCCAAGTGCTCCTCCTGATAAAATACCACTAATAAAAGCAGTAACATACTGATACATCATTTCGTTTTCCTTTTTTATAAATTAAGATTATGCGGATATCTTCATTTTATGAAGAAGTATATCTTCTATAGGTTTATATCAGCATAAACAAACTATAATTATGACATATTGTGTTTTATTTATATTATGAATACTTATATTATAAATAAAACTTATTTAAAATAATATACTAATTATTTTAAATTTAAAAATTTATATCACTTGATAAAATGTTAAATAATATTAATAAGGGATATGAAAAATGACATTAAGAGAATTAGAGATTTTTTATGGGCTATCAGAAGAAACACATCTTTTAAATCTCTCAAAGAAGTTAGCAATAAGTCAGGCGGCTATATCTCTAGCTATCAAATCACTTGAGAAGAAACTCTCAGAGCCGTTATTTGACAGATTAGGAAAAAAACTTGTCTTAAATGAACGAGGTAGAATTTTTAAAGAAAAAACATATGAACATTATTTGGCGTTAAAAGATGCCCAAATGGAGTTTGAACAAGATACTTTTGCGGGCAATTTAAAAATTGCAAGCAGTAAAACAGTGGGTAACTTTATCACCCCCCAGATAGTTTTTAATTTTTTATCCAAATATCCAAATGTCAGCATAGATAAAAAAATCGATAACTCTTATACAATTATAAAGATGGTTGAGAATGGAGAGATAGATATTGGTCTAATAGAAACCAAACCTGAAAGTGCCAATTTGATTGTCCAAACCATAGGTGATGACGAACTGATATTTGTATCAAGTGATGAAAGACTATCAAAGGATAAATATTTTATAGACAATCTTTTTGATAAAAAGTGGATTTTACGTGAAAAAGGCTCAGGTACAAGGGAACTGTTTATAAACGCACTTGCCACCCTGTCAAAAGAGTTAAATCTATTTATGGAGTTTACGGGTTTTGAAGAGATTAAAAATCTATTAATACAAAATAAAGATGCACTTACATGTATATCTAGATTTGCTGTTTTAAAAGAACTTGAACGACAAGAACTCTTTGAAGTAAAGCTTATAAATATTGATTTAAAAAGAGAGTTGTACCTAATATATAACAAGAACAAATATCAAACAACTCTTTTTAAAGAATATAAAAAGTTTATTCATAAAAGTTGTGAAGCGTATTAATCTCTTTTAAACCTTATCATTTTAAATCTCTCGCCTAAAAACTCAGGAAGGAGAAGAGGTTTTACTTTATCTATCTCTTGAGCGTATATCTTGTCTGCGGCTTTATCTTTTAGTGTTTGCAAAAGCTCTAAAATACCCATATCTACAAGTGCACTCATTTGGGCTTTTAGCTCGATAAACTCAATACCCGATTGCACAAATGCATCTTTTACATGCTCAAATGTCACATCATAAGTGATATCTGCACGCTTATACATCTCAAATATATTTATCGACTCATCAAAAAACGGATAAACTTTATGCTCTTTATATACACGCAGAGAAAAATCAGGTCTTGCCTGCATCTGGCCATAATCAAAACTCATAAATTCAAATTTCTCTGCACAGCTATACATCTGTTTTGCGAACTCTTCATATCCGACTGCAATCTCACCTTTTTGCTTATGATATTTCTTAGCCTTTTGCGATATATCCTCATCAACCGTGTCAAATATAATCTTATTGTTTATAACTGAGGCGATTTTACCATCATAAAACAGTTCACATCCAAAAGCATCAAATACCTCATTGGCTATAAAAAATGCTTCTTTACATGTAAGCTCATCAAGCGCATGATAATGTGAGAGTTTAATAGTATCACCAAATGAAATCCTAAAATACTCAGTTTGCTGTTTTATAAGAGCATCAAACCTTTCAATAATCACAAACTGTAAACTCTCAATCAACTCCGGCTTTAACGTGTAAATAAACTCTATAATATCTGCAAGTAAATATCCGTGATGAGCCCCTATTTCACAAATTACGGCATCTTTACTTAAAAATCCACTCTCTATGAGCGATATTATATGCTTGGCGATACTGCCGCCAAAAAATTTGGAGGTGCTAACTGAGGTATAAAAATCTCCATTTTTACCAATAGGCCTATATGAAGCGTAATAGCCGTCATCATCATACAGCCAACTATTCATAAATCTACTAAACCGCATTATTTAACTGCTCATAAAGATTTAGTAGTGATAACTGTTTATCTAATCGAAAGATTTTAACGTTTAGGCTTTGTATTTTAAGAGAATTTTTTAATGTATCTACATCATATATAGTTTTTTTTCCTGCTCTGTATAGCTGTATTGTTTGATGTAAAAGAGTGCCGTAGAGTTTTTCGCTTTGTTTTGCAAGTCTTATCTTCTTATCATAATTTTGTAGATTCTGTACCACTTGTTTAAAAATAGCCCTGGAGGCTCTCGTCTGATCAATAAGCAGATCCTGAGATTTTAAATAAGCAAGCTTAGAGGCTTCAATATCTCTATGAGCGTTATAGTCAATCGGCATAGAAATAGTTAAACCATAATTATAATAATCTGTTGTAGCCGAATTTGTAATATTTCTACCAAAACTTTGGTTGTCTGTAGTTAGCCAGTTATAGCCGGCATTAAAACTAACACTTGGCAGATACTTAGAACGTATAACCTTTTCATGATACATATTTTCTATTCTTTGGGCATTTTGTTCATCTATCAAAAGGTTATTGTTTAAAAACATTTTTTTAGTAATAAGCTTAAATGTAGGTATCTGTGCTTTGTTGTAATTTAAATCACTTATAGTTTTAAATTGCGATATTAGCTTTGCTTTGGATGTTTGTTCATTAAAATAGGTCTGCATCGCACTGTTTTTTTGGATAATCGCATTATCTAAAGAACCCGAATCAACTTGACCGCTCATATATTGTTTTTTGATTTGCAAAAGGTTGATTTTAGCATTGTCTATATTTAATTTTTGCTGTTTTAGTTGCAGTTGTATCTGCTTTATCTGAATTAAAAGAGAAACAGCCTGAGCTATAAGCTTTCTTTTTTGTACGTCTATAGATAGATTCGTATATCGTTTAAGCGCACCTGCGTATTTTATACCGTAATATATGCCACCACTTTCAAAAATCGGCTGGCTGATTGAGATGGCCGTATTTTTTGAAGTTTGAGTGTTGTTATATGGATTACTTTTTGAGTAATTGTATGAAAAATTGATAGGCTGTATCCATGAATCTCTTAGTTTTAAACTATTTTCTTTATTGGTTTTATAGTCATAGAAAAATTCACTTTGCTTTAGTGAAGATATATAATCTTCGAGCTTTAAATGCCCAGCTAACAATGCCGTACTAGAGCTTAGATACAACACGATTAAGACGCATAAAGCCTTCATCTATCTCCTTTTTAGAAATAGTTAACACAGGCAAAAATCTCAAGGTGTTGCGTCCTGCTTTTAGCACCATAACGCCCGATTCTCTTGCACTGTTTATAATCTTACTAAGAGTATCTGCGTTTTTTACTCTTAAACCGCACATCATGCCGATACCCACTTTTTTAATAAAAATACTCCGATGTTTGTTGAAAAAATCTTCCAATATTTTATTAAAATACAGCATGCTTTGGGCCAACTCTCCACTTTTTTCATATTCTTGCAGTATATCTAACACCTCACAAACAGCAACACAGCTGAGATAGTTTCCGCCAAAAGTAGAGCCATGATCACCGGGAGAAAAAATCTCTTTTAACTTCGTCATAACAACGCCCACAGGCACACCTCCGCCTACTCCTTTTGCCAATGTAATGATATCCGGTTCTATCTCATAAAGATTAGAAGCTAAAAAACTACCCGTTCTATATACTCCGGTTTGAACTTCATCCACAATCAACAATACATCTTTAGTTTTAAGAAATTTGGCTAAATCCTGTACTTTTTTTTGTACTTGAGGCTCAACCCCGCCCTCTCCTTGCACAAGCTCTATCATAACAGCAACCGTGTGTCCATCAACAAGATTTGCAACTTCATCAATATCGTTTGCATAAACAAACCCGTCAGGAAACGGTCCAAAATAGTTATGCATACTTGCCTGCCCCGTAGCTTTTATGGTTGTAATGGTTCTGCCGTGAAAAGAGTGCTGCAAAGTAATGATTTTATACCGTTTTATCTCCCCATCTCTTTCACCATATTTTCTTGCTATTTTTATCGCCGCTTCATTAGCCTCCGCACCGCTATTACCAAAAAAACATTTCATATCATATCCACTGGCTTGAACTATCTTTTTAGCGGCCTGTGCCTGTGGTGCTATATAGTATAGATTTGATACATGTAAAAGTCTATCGGCTTGCTCGCACAAAGCCTTGCTGAGGCGCTTATTTGCATGCCCTACGCTTACAACACCGATACCTGATGTAAAATCTATATAATCTTTATCGTCTGTATCATACAAAGTTGCATTATCACCTCGTACAAACTCAATATCTGCACGCCCGTAAGTTGATAAAACATAATCGTTATCTATTTTTTTAGTATTCATCTTAAAACCCTTTGCGTAATTATAGTGTAATATTTCACCCAAGTTTCTCAAAAAATACCATGTTTTTACCTTTTGCTTTTGCTTTATATAAATTTTTATCAGCTTTTTCAATAAAACTTAAAAAATCATTTTTATCAGGGTTTAATATTTGATGCACACCGATACTAACTGTCACAGATACTCTACTTCCATCTCTACATGTAACGACACAGTTAGCTATTTTTTTTCTTATGGCTTCAAAAATATCAACAGATATTGATAAATTAACCGCATTTAATAAAATAACGAATTCTTCCCCGCCATATCTGAAAATATAATCCGTGCTTCTTAAATTATCTTTGCATACTTTTACAATCTTTTTTAAAACCTCATCTCCGCATAAATGCCCGTAAGTATCATTGACGACTTTAAAATCATCAATATCCAGCATGGCTACTATAAGCGATTTACCTGAAATTTGGACAATATCCATCTCTTTTTCAAAAATAGGCAGCATTAGTCTGCGCGAGAGGGCATTTGTCAGGGCGTCATATCTGTTTTCATGTTCTATTTCCAAAACATTAATTATGCTAAGACTTGATTCTATCTCAACGGTTAACAACTCTATAGACTGAACAAGCTCATATGCTCTTGTGTAATTTTCTCTCTCTAGCATATAATGCAAAATAAGTATCTGTTTGTAAAATCTGGCGTAAAGAGTTAAAAGCTCTTTAAAATCATCTGAAAACTCTTGATATTGTTTTTTATAAACGGTGAGTTTATCAGTAAAGGGCGTATTTTTTACAAGCATAGCATCATACAAACCGGTTCTTTGAACCTCCATGTACATATTTTCAAGCCACGACAGATGAAGAGTAAACAGAGATTGCATGTTGGTGTTATCATGTTGTTTGTTTCTTTTGCGTAATCTATCTAAAAAATAATCAAAAGATGAATAAAAATATCCCTGTGTTTGAAAATCCAAACTTACTTCATATAGCTCTACAATTTGTTGTAAATCCTGCGTCATACAATAAAATTCTACAATCTTATTTAATAAAAAGTTTACGATTTCATCTATGGTTGCCAAAGAGATGCCTGCTTGAAAATATCTCTTACCCAATGCAATATATTGTTTTGTATCATAAGATGATGAAATTAAAAAGTTTTTTAAAATATCTAGTTCGGTTTTAACGCAAAACTCCAGCTCATCTTGGTTATCAAACAAGGTAAACAAGAAGCCGTTACGCAAAATATCATCAATACATAAATCCTGCAATGATGATAATGACTCAGTATTAATCTTATTTAAAGGCATTTTTTACTCCAACACGACTATAATACTATAATTATTTTCCCATATATGTTAAAATACAAACTAAAGGTAAAACATTGATGCCAAAATATATATTTTTATTAATAATATCTCTTAATATCTTACATGCATATATTTTAAAACGAAATTATATAACAAATACAAACATTATCTATGCATCAAATATTGTACCGTATATCAAACATAATTTTATCATAACACAATATAATGCAGGTCAACATAAGATAACTCTCGGCTCATATAAACTAAAAAATATATTCCATAAGCACGGCTATAAACTCTCTTCTCATGTTGCTTATGTTACATTTACACAAAAAAGTCCGATAGACATGTCAAAGATAACCCAAAAACTTCGTATGAGTTTTTTACAAAAATATCCAAATCTCGATATCATAAGCTTAAAAGTAATGCCAATGTCTTATATGAGCCGTCTTCCCGGCTCATATACCGTCACGATTCCAAATTACGCACTCTTAAATAATTATTCAACAATCCATATAATCACACCAAGGCATAGAGAGTTTTTCTTTAATTTTATATTAAAAGCTAAAATAAATATCATAGTTGCAACAAAAAAGATAAAACGCCACACTGAACTTACGGCATTTAATACTAAAGAAAAGTTTGTAAATTTTAAAAATTTTCACGGTATGCCCATAGCATCGATATCCAATCATCAATATCAAAGCAAATTTACAATACAATCGGGTCAAATTATATTGCAAAGAAACATACAACCTCTTAGTCTAGTAAGACAAGGTCACAATGTTACCGCCACGCTAAATCAAGGTGGTATAAGTATAATTTTTAGTGCAAAAGCCCTGCAAAGCGGACGCAAAGGAGATACTATAAATATCGTAAGAGATGACGGTAAAGAACTAAAAGCCGTGATAATAGGTCCAAATATGGTAGAGATTCAATGAAAATAGTAGTGGCTGTTAGCGGGGCAAGCGGTGCTAATTTGGGATTAAAGACACTGGAATTATTACCAGATAGTATGCAAAAACATCTAGTTGTCTCTAAAAATGCCAAGATAGTCTTAAAACATGAAAACAATATTACTCTGCATTATGACAAAGATATAGCCTCATCGCTAGCATCAGGGAGTTTTGGGGTTGATGCTATGATGATAATACCGTGTAGTATGAATACGCTTGCAAAGATATCCTGTGGACTAGCTGATAATTTAACAACAAGAGCAGCGGCAGTGATGCTAAAAGAGAATAAAAAACTACTCTTAGCGCCGCGTGAGATGCCATTTAGCGCTATTTCTCTTGAAAATATGCATAAACTCTCAAAACTCGGTGTAATCATAGCACCGCCGGTTTTAGCTTATTACAGCAAACAAATAACTCTAAAACAGATGGAGGATTTTATGATTGGAAAATGGTTTGATCTGCTTGGCATAAAAAATGATTTATATAAAAGATGGGACGAAAATGAATAAAATTGCACTGTATCCAGGCACATTTGATCCAATTACAAACGGACATGTAGATATTATAAAACGAGCTGTTAAACTTTTTGACACACTTATAGTGGCAGTAGCAAAGTCAAGCGAGAAAAATCCGATGTTCTCTCTTGAAGCGCGAGTAAAAATGGCAAAAGAGGCTACTAAAGATATACCAAATACACAAGTTGTGGGATTTGACAATTTAACCGTTGAGCTTGCCAAAAGTGTTAATGCCTCAGTTTTAATCAGAGGACTTAGAGCCGTTAGTGATTTTGAGTTTGAGCTTCAAATCGGATACTTAAACCACTCTTTAGATGATACTCTTGAGACTGTTTACCTGATGCCAAGCCTCAAACATGCTTTTGTAAGCTCGTCTATTGTTAGAAATCTTATCAAATTTAACGGAAAAACCACACATCTCGTACCTCAAGAAATTCAATATCTTCTTAAAAGCGATACTTAGATGTATATTACTATTGAGGGTATCGACACTGCCGGCAAAAGCACACAAATCAATGCCTTAAAGCGTATATATCCTGATGCAGTTTTCACAAAAGAGCCAGGCGGTACAGATATCGGAAAAGAGTTACGAGAACTTGTTTTATTTAAAGAGATACAAAATCCCTTAACAGAACTGTTTATCTTTCTAGCAGACAGAGCAGAACATATAAAACGTACTATAAAACCAAATCTAAATAATCTTATTATAAGCGACAGAAGCGTAATATCAGGCATAGCTTATGCGGGTAAAACCGCCGATTTACAAAAACTTATCGAACTAAACTCATTTGCATGTGATAATATTTTTCCAAAAAAAGCTATAATTCTAAAATTATCCCAAAAAGAGTTAAATTTAAGATTAGCAACCAAGCATCACGACAAAATTGAAATGCGCGGAACTAAATATCTTCTAGATATTCAAGAGGCACTGCTTCACGCCGGCGAGCTTTTAGGGATACAGACGCTAAGCATTGATGCATCTTTACATGTAGATATTATAACCAAACAGATAACAAAATTTATAGGAGAGTAATATTAGATGGTAAAATCATTACGGGGCATGAACGATATAATCGACTCAAATAAATTTCAATATTTTTTACAAACCGCAACAAATGTGGCTCAAAACTATGGTTACAGTTATATAGAAACACCGCTTCTTGAAGAAACTGCACTTTTTAAACGCTCTGTCGGTGAATCAAGCGATATAGTCGGAAAAGAGATGTATCAGTTTATAGATAAAGGCGGACATGATGTGTGTCTTCGTCCTGAGGGAACTGCCGGAGTGGTGCGTGCATTTATACAAAATAAACTAGATAAAGCCGGCGGAAAGTATAAGTTTTTTTATCACGGTCCCATGTTTAGGTACGAGCGTCCTCAAAAAGGCCGTTTGCGTGAATTTCATCAGTTTGGAGTTGAGAGTTTTGGTGAAATCAGTGTTTATGAAGACATGAATATTATTATGATGGTGTGCGATATTTTAAATAACCTTAATATAGATTTTAAACTAAAGATAAACTCATTGGGTGATAGTAATTGTATGCCGCAATATAGAGAAAATCTACTGGAATTTTTAGAAAATCATCTAGATGATATCTGCGATGACTGTGTTAGAAGAAAAGACACAAACCCCATTCGTGTGCTTGATTGTAAAAATAATAAATGCCAAACATTATATGAAAACGCGCCAAAACTGCTTGATAATCTATGTCCTTCCTGCGATGAGGATTTTAAAATTTTACAAAACTTATTGATATCAAATAATATTAATTTTGAAGTTGATCCTAATTTGGTTCGAGGACTTGATTATTACAGTAAAACAGCCTTTGAATTTATAAGCAGCGGCATTGGTGCTCAAAATGCTATAGCAGGAGGCGGAAGATATGACAGATTGGTTGAATTTTTAGATGGCAAAGCGACTCCTGCGGTAGGATTTGCAATTGGTGTAGAGAGGTTACTAGAACTAATTGAGCTACCTGAAGATGAGCGTGACGGATGGTATTTCGGTGCACTTGATGAGCAGTATATCTCACTGATATTATCCCTGTCTTATAAAAAACGCAAGAATCAAAAAGCCGTTGTATCACTAAAGCCACGCACTCTAAAAGCGCATCTTAAAGCCGCAGATAAAGAAAATGCAAGATATTGTGCAATAATAGGAGAAAATGAATTTCAAGATCATAAAATCTGGATTAAAGACCTATATCAAAAAAGCGAATCTGTTATAGATTTTGATACTATATAAGCAGATAAGATGAAGAATTACGGCATAAATATCTGGGGAAATGATAATTTTATCATTAAAGACGGCTTAGTGTGTATCAACCATAAAAGCATGCCATCGCTTCTTGAGATTACAAAAAAAGTACAACTCTCAGGTATTCAAGGTCCTATAATTTTACGCTTTGAACATCTTATCAAAAAACAGATAGACACTCTTTATGATGCATTTGCGGAGGCCATTAAAGATAATCAGTATCAGGGAAGTTTTAACGCCGTATTTCCTCTAAAAGTAAATCAATTTCCAAATGTTGTACGCTCTATCGTAAAAAGTGGTTTAGAAAAAGGATATGGTTTAGAAGCAGGCTCCAAAGCAGAACTTATCCTGGCTATGAGCCATACTCCGCTTGGCTATCCTATAACAGTCAACGGTTTTAAAGATGCAAAGCTTATAGAGCTTGGATTTATTGCAGCACAAAGTGGACATAATATCACAATCACTATCGAAGGATTAGGCGAACTTGAAACTATTTTACAAATTGCGCAGACAACAAACTTAAAAATGCCAAATATTGGCATTAGAGTAAGACTGCACAGTTCAGGCAGCGGTGCATGGGCAAAAAGCGGAGGAATGGATGCTAAATTTGGCTTAACCTCTACTGAGATTTTAGAAGCTATGGAGCTTTTAATAAAAGCCGACTGCTTACATGCATTTACCATGCTTCATTTTCATATAGGTTCACAAATGTCTGATATCTCACCTTTGAAAAAAGCTTTAAGAGAAGCGGGCAATATCTACGCAGAACTAAAGAAAATGGGCGCAAAACATCTAAAAAATATCAATATAGGCGGTGGCTTGGCAGTTCAATACTCACAGCATAAAAATGATTTTGAACGCAACTACTCAATAAGAGAATTTTCCAACGATGTTGTCTTTTTACTTCGTCAAATCAGTGATGCCAAATCAGTGACACATCCAAATATTTATACAGAATCAGGTAGATTTATAGCAGCGTCACACAGCGTTTTGATTACACCTGTTCTTGAGCTTTTTGCACAAGACTATCAACTAAAGCATCTAAAATACAAAGAAGTTAATCCCCCGCTAATAGACGAGCTAAAAGATCTTTATAGCCAACTAACTCCAAAAAATGCTATGGAATATCTTCATGATGCACTTGATCATATAGAATCACTATTAACCCTTTTTGACCTTGGATATATTGATCTGCAAGATAGATCAAATGCTGAAATTCTAGCTCATAACATCATAAAAAAGTCACTTTATATCTCTCAGGATAATCCCACACAAGAGATAAGGCTCTTACAAGAGCGCCTACAGGAGAAATATCTCATAAACTGCTCAATTTTTCAAAGCCTGCCTGATTATTGGGGGTTAAGTCAAGAATTTCCTGTTATGCCGATAGACCATCTTAACATAAAGCCCATTTTACCCGCTTCACTGTGGGACATTACATGCGATAGTGACGGAGAGATCGGTTTCAATCCTACAAAACCGCTTTATCTGCATGATGTTGATTTGGATCATGAAGATTATTATCTTGCTTTTTTTAATATAGGAGCATATCAAGAAACATTGGGCATGAAGCACAACTTATTTGAACATCCTAGCGAATGCACAGTCACTATAACAGATGATGGATTTGCGTTAGATAACATTGAGGACTCTATAAGTATCATGGATATTTTAGATGATATAGGCTATAATTCTAAAGATTTACTTTTACAGCTTAAAACAAATCTTTCACAAAATGATTTTAATACAGAAGAAGAAAAAAATGATACACTACAAAAACTTGAAGTATATATGTACCAAAACGGATATTTAGATACAACAAACTAATAGGATAAAATTTTGGGTATTTTTAAACAAATAAGAGAAGATTTTTCAAACGCCTATCATAACGACCCTGCTTTAACATCAAAATTAAATTTTTTATTTAATTATCCGGGTATTTGGGCTATATTTTGGTATAGAATATCAAATAAATTGCACAAGCTTGGATTAACGCGCACGGCAAGAGTAATAATGGGCTTTAATCAAATTTTGACAAATATAGATATACACCCGGCAGCAACCATAGGCAGACGGGTCTTTATAGATCATGGTTTTGGCGTGGTTATCGGTGAAACAACTATTATAGAAGATGATGTCTTAATTTATCAGGGTGTGACACTTGGTGGTGTGAGTCTTGATATGCATAAACGCCATCCAACTATAAAACACCATGTAGTTGTAGGTGCGGGAGCAAAAGTTTTAGGAAACATAACTATAGGGGAAAACTCTAAAATAGGTGCTAACTCTGTTGTTGTCAGGGATGTTCCGCCAAATTCAACTGCTATTGGAATTCCTGCACATACCATAGAAAAAGGACGATGCAAAGATCCATTTATGCACAATAAACTACCAGATATCAACAAAGAGATGTTTGAATACCTTTTAAAGCGCGTTGCGATACTAGAACATATAATGATGCAAGATGATAAAGAGATTTTAGAAAAAGATTTGAAACTCGAAGAGATATATAATTCATTTATTCAATCTATGCAAAACTAACACCAATCCTCTTAAAAAATTATTTATATAATTCAATTCCAGTATCTTGCAACATAAAATATTGGGTATTTTTTGGTATAATCTGAAAAAAATATAAGGTATAGTTTATGCTAACAAAACGCATCAATGCACTCTCGACATCAATTACTATAGCTGTATCAAATCTTGCAGCAGATCTAAAAGCAGAGGGCAAAGATATACTTAGCTTCTCTGCAGGTGAGCCAGATTTTGATACTCCAAGACCCATCAAAGATGCAGCAATTACAGCCATAAATGAGGGTTTTACAAAATATACCGCAGTTGACGGAATCCCTGAGCTAAAACAAGCTATTATCAATAAGCTTAAAAAAGAGAATAACCTTGCATATAATATGGCAGGCGTTATAGTCAATAATGGTGCCAAACAGTCTTTGTTTAATCTTTTTTCAGTTGTAATTGAAGAAGAAGATGAAGTTATTATTCCGACTCCATACTGGGTAACATATCCTGAAATCGTTAAATATTGTGGCGGCAGGGTGATAGAGATTGCAACAACAGATGCAACAAATTTTAAAATGACTCCCCGGCAACTAAAAGATGCAATTACAAATAAAACAAAAATGCTTGTTTTAACATCCCCTTCTAATCCTACAGGTACAATATATTCAAAAGATGAATTAACTGCTATTGGAAAAATTTTAGAAGGTACAGATATCTTAGTGGCAAGCGATGAGATGTATGAAAAATTGATATATGATGGACAATTTACATCAACAGCATCTGTCAGTGACGATATGTTTAAACGTACCATCACGATAAACGGACTCAGCAAATCTGCGGCTATGACGGGGTGGAGATTTGGATACATGGCGGCATATAGAGAAGATATTGTACAAGCTACTAAAAAACTTCAAAGTCAAAGCACATCAAATATTAATTCAATCACGCAAAAAGCTGCTATTTTTGGACTAAATGGAAGTATCGATAAAGATGTAGAAAAAATGCGACTAGAGTTTCAAAAACGAAGAGATGCAGCAGTTAGACTATTTAACGATATTGACGGATTGTCTGTTTTATCTCCTATGGGTGCGTTTTATCTGTTTGTAAATATAAAATCAGTGAGTAACGATTCGGTTGCATTTTGCAAAGATTTACTTGAAAAAACAGGTGTTGCCGTTGTTCCGGGTCTTGGATTTGGAAGCGAAGGATATTTTAGGTTTAGTTTTGCTACAGATACAAGCAGTATTGAAGAGGGTATCAATCGTATTAAAAAGTATGTAGCAACATTAAAATAAAGTATTAATATATGCCAATAAAGTCTCTTTGCCAGTAAAAAAACGGGTAGAGACTTTATTTCTTAGCTTTTATTTGAGAGTGTTTAAAACCGCAACGACCTCTTCTAGATTTTCAATTGGAATATGAACTTTCCAATCCGGTTCATCCGTATTGCCCCCTAATGAAATACCTATGCTGGCAACTGTACCGCTTCCCTCGCCGTAAGGCTCTTTGATTTTTGAAATTGAAATCACTCCTTTTTTTGTACCGTGAAGAGCTATTGTCGATTCTATTTTGTTTTCTGACATTACGTATCCTTTTAAGTTTTTAATAGTTTAGCCAATTTTGCCTGAAGTTTCAACCATGATTTCTGCTGCATCAAAGGAAATCCTCCAAAAACCTTGCCGCTTGTCTTGATTGATTTAGTAACACCGCTTCTAGCAGCAAGTGTTGTAAGAGGTGCGATCTCAAGATGACCTGACGTGGCACTTTGACCGCCCATTACGACATGGTGTCCAAGCTTAGATGAACCTGCCAAGCCGGTTTGTGATACCAGTACACTGTATTCACCCACCTCACAGTTATGTGCAACTTGCACGAGATTATCAATATGCACACCTTTTTTAATAAGCGTACTCCCAAGAGCAGCTCTATCTATAGTGGTGCAACTACCTATCTCAACATCATCTTCAATTATTACATTTCCATTTTGATAGATTTTAATATGCTGACCTGTTTTAGAAGTTGCAAAACCAAATCCATCACCACCGATTACACTGTTGGCATGAACAATACAATTTGAACCGATATAGCAGTCTCTATAAATAACTACACCCGGATAAAGTATAGTATTATCTTTTATAACTACGTTGTCTCCCAAATAGACATTTGCCATGATATGACAGTTTTTACCGATGTTTACATTGTTTCTTAATTCTGCTTTTTCAGATACAATGCTGCCTTTGCCGACAACTGCTTTTTTATCTATACTGCTCTCAATTGATGATGAAAAATATTTTGATAATTTTGCCATAGCAACATACGGCTCATCTACAACGAGCGTAATTACCGAAGATGGGGCTTTGTTTGCGTTATTGCCGTCAACTATCAATGCACCGGCTTTTGTTTTATATATATCTTTAACATATTTATCATTTGATACAAACGATATCTCCGAGGGCTGCGCATCTAGCAAGGTATTTATTTTTTTGATCTCAAAAGATTGACCACTGTACTTTGCACCTATAATCTCAGCTATTTGTTTAATGTCCATTTCTCTTCTTTTAATAATCTTGCTATTTTTATTTGAAGCTTCATCCATTTTTGATGTGACATTAACGGATAACCACTCCAGATACCATTTGGTTGCTTAATTGACTTTGTTGCTCCGCTTCTGGCCGTAAAGGTTGAAAAAGGAGCTATATCTAAGTGATCTGCAAAAGCACTTTGACCGCTAACTACACAGTTTCTCCCCAAAGTAGTAGAGCCTCCTACCCCGCTTTGAGCAACTAGTAAACAATACTCACCTATCTCACAGTTGTGTCCTATATGGATAAAATTATCCAGTTTTACACCTTTTTTAATAACAGTTGAGTTAAAAACAGCCCTGTCAACTGCACAATTTGCACCTATTTCAACATCATCTTCAATAACAGCATTACCCGTATGATAAATTTTAATATGATGTCCGTCGGCGGTATGGGCAAATCCAAATCCATCTGCACCTATAACACTGCCTGAGTGGATTATGCAATTATTGGCAATCACGGTATCTCTATATATGGTGACGTTTGGATAGATAACGGTGTTGTTGCCTACAACAACACATGATCCAAGATATACACCTGCCATTATGGTACAGTTATCTCCAATGATAACACCCTGTTCAATATTGCAGTTTTTATCAATATAAGTCTGTTTGCCTATAGATGTTTTCTTATCCATTGGCTCTATCTTGTTGGGTTCAAAAAGCTTTGTAGCATACGCCATAGATAAAGATACATTTTCACACACTATAGATGAAATATCATTAGGCAAATATTGAAGTAAATCTTTTGAGATTAAAACGGCAGATGCTTTTAAAGAAGCTAAAGACGGGATATATTTTTTATCGGTTATAAAACTTAATTCACCACTACCTGCATGAAAAAGATCATTCATGCCATGGATATCAACATTATCTCCAAAATATTCACAATCAAGCGATGAAGCAATCTCTGAGAGTAGCATTTTTAACGCTCAAGCGCGACAGTACCGCTTCTTACAATCTCTTTAGGATGAAAATGTTCTATAGCATCTAAAAAATTATCCATTCTTTGTGATTCGTCTGCTACTAAAGCTATAACAAAACCATCACCGGCATTAACTATTTTTCCGTTGTATGCATTACATACCGTCTCAATATCGCTTATACTGTTATCGCTTGAAAATTTTACTAAAACCATCTCTTTTTCAACAGCATCACAATGCTCTATAACCTTTAAAACCGGTATAAGTTTATGAAGCTGTTTTGTAATCTGCTCAATTACCCGCATAGACCCTGATGTCACAATAGTCAAGCGCGAATATTTACTTTTAGGAATTGGAGCAACTGTTAAAGATGTGATATTGTAACCTCTTCCTGAAAAAAGATCTGTTATCCTAGAGAGAACACTTGCTTCATTTAATACAACCACAGAAATTACTCGTCTTACTGCTTCCATCTATTTTTCCTTGTATTCTAACATCATATTAAACAGTGAACCGCCTGACGGCACCATAGGCATAACATTTTCAAACCTATCTATGCGCACATCTATCATAGCTACGATATTTTTTTCAACCGCATCATTTAAAGCAGCATCAAACTCTTCTTTTGTATGGACAACGTATCCGATTCCTCCAAAAGATCTGGCTAACATAACAAAATCAGGCTGCATACTCAAATCGGTCTCAGAGTGTCTTTTATCATAAAAAAGAGTCTGCCACTGTCTTACCATCCCCAAAAAATTATTATTTAATATAATATTAATAACGGGTATCTTTTTCTCAACTGCCGTCATAAGCTCTTGAATATTCATCAAAATCGAACCATCGCCGGTAATATTAATACTAACACGTTCAAAATCGGCTACCTTTACTCCGATGGCTGCTGGAAAACCAAAGCCCATAGTCCCTAAACCACCCGAACTGATAAGTTGTCTGGGTCTTGAAAATGGATAAAACTGAGCAGTCCACATTTGGTGTTGACCAACATCAGTTGTAATATTTGCACACTCACCTAAAAGCTCGCCTACTCTTTGTATAACCCACTGCGGTTTTAATTTATCGGAATCTTCTTTATATGAAAGCGGGTGTAGTTTATCAAAATGCTCTACGCTTTCAAGCCAAGGCTCATAGCGTTCCTTCTCAATAACACTTGATGCTATCTCCATCATGTTCTTTACCACATGCCTTAAATCACCCACTATCGGATAGTCAACTTTGACTATTTTTGAAATACTTGCAGGATCAACATCTACATGTATAATCTTTGCATGTTTTGCAAATTCGCTTAACTTTCCTGTTACCCTGTCATCAAATCTAGCGCCAAGAGATATCATCAAATCTGTCTCGCTCATTGCCATATTTGCGGCATAACTACCATGCATTCCAGGCATTGAGATCAAAAGCGGATCATCATATCTTAGCGTTCCTCTAGCCATAAATGTCTCAACAGCAGGAATACCGGTCATTTTCACCAATTCTCGAACCTCTTGTGCGGCATTAGAATTAATCGCTCCTCCACCTATATAAAAAAGAGGTCTTTTTGCCTCTTTAATAGCCATAACAGCTTTTTTAATTTGGCGAACATTGCCTTTAACAGTAGGCTTGTATGTCTCCAAATGTGTGGGCGTAGAGTAATCAAAAACTTCTATTTGAGCTGTTATATCTTTAGGAATATCAACATGCACAGGACCGGGACGACCTGAAGATGCTATATAAAAAGCTTCTTTTAAAACGCGCGGCAAATCTTTTGCGTCAGTGACTAGATAATTGTGCTTTGTGCAAGAACGGCTGATACCGACTGCATCAATCTCTTGAAAAGCATCAGTACCAATCAAACTCATAGGCACCTGTCCGCTTATAACGACTAACGGAACCGAATCCATATACGCATCTGCCAAGCCTGTAACTGCGTTTGTAAAACCGGGGCCGCTAGTGATCATAGCGACACCGACTTTTCCGCTGACCTTAGCATAGCCCTCGGCAGCATGAACGGCTGCTTGCTCATGTCTTGTCAGGATGTGCTTAAATGAATTTTGCTTATATATCTCATCATAAATATTCATAATAGCGCCGCCTGGATAACCAAAAACGGTATCTACATTTTCTGCTATTAATGCTTCAATAACCATCTGCGCACCGCTAATCTTCATAGCATCTCCTTGTTAAAAATTATCAAGATTATAGAAAAATATAACTGTTAATTAGATTAAGACTCACTTTAATTTATCGCAATAATAAAAAGCAAGTCCTTCACGTAAACTATCATCTATTACTATTGCATCTTTAAAGCCTAAGATATCATATATTTGATTAACAATATCAATTCCGGTGATAATTAAGTCTTCTCTACCCGTTCCGACATATTTGGCACGTGTTTGCTTATCCATGGCTAACAACTCTTTTTTTACCTGTTTTAATACATTTTGTTTTAAAACAAAACCATTGATTTTAGCAGGATTATAAGTATCATACCCCAGACCCTGCAAATATGCGGCAAGAGTCGTTGGTGTTCCTGCCGTTTGCACAAACAACTCAGGTCGCATATTATTTTGATAATAAGCCCGTATAAATAACTTAACATCTTTAAGGATATTATCTAACAGATTGTCTAATCTGCCGTTATTTGAAGCTTGTTGTGTTAATGTAACTATTCCAATATTAAAACTATTTGTAGTTATGTTGTTATTATTTACAAAAGTTATCTCTGTAGAACCGCCGCCAATATCAACCAAAACAAATGTTTTTGTCTTTACATGTAAAGCATTAAGCCTTTTTTGTACCGCATACACCGTATATTTAGCTTCATCGCTACCACTGATAATATTAAAACTTATACCGGTTTGAACTTTAATTTTTGCTAAAGCATCAGCAGCGTTATCAGCCAAGCGCATAGCGGCGGTGGCAACTGCCAAGACTTGATTGTTTTGAAAATCAAGCTTATTTTTAGCATGCTTTATTGCATTTATAATTCTTTCAATCGCTTGTTCTTTAATTTCGTTTGTACAAAACAGTCTGTCAGCAGTTTTAACAATCGCCTCATAACTATCGCCCCAGGTTTTTGTACTGCAGTTATACTCCACAAAACGAATAGTATTTGAACCCAAATCAATAGCTATCATACTACGCTTTGACTTAGATATCCGCTTGTTTGTAAAACATCCATGATAAGCTGTTGATGCTTGATCCCTTTTGTCTCAAGATGGACAATAACATTAGCATCACCGTATTCAAGGGAGATAGATGTCCTATCGTATGCTATATGAACGATATTAGCATCAAGTTCTTTTAAAATAGCCGATAACTTCATAAGCGAACCGGGTCTATCTACTAAAGTAACAACCAGCTTCATTTTACGACTTGATTTAATCAAACCTTTTTCAATTATAACAGACAAAAGTGTTACATCCATATTGCCGCCGCTTAACACAACAGCAACTTTTTTACCTTTTAATTCAGGTAACTCATCATGCATCAGTGCCGCCACACCAACAGCTCCAGCTCCCTCTACAACAAGCTTTTGCCTCTCTAAAAGATATAAAATAGCACTTGCGATCTCAGCATCATCTACACTTATAAATTTATCTACATATTTTAAGATATAATTTAATGTTATTTCTGAACAGTCTCTGACTGCTATACCGTCAGCAATCGTCCTAACATTTAAACTGTTATGACACTCTTTTGCATCAAAAGAGTTTTTAAGCGCCGGAGCACCTTTGGCGCCAACACCTATGACTTGAATGCTTGGCTTTAAACTCTTAGCTGCTACAGCAATCCCGCTTATAAGTCCGCCACCGCCGACGGGCACGACAATCGCATCTAAATCATCAATATCTGATAACATCTCCAAAGCTACCGTACCCTGTCCGGATATCACTTTATCATCTTCAAACGGGTGGATAAGAGTTAAATTATGCAGTGCCCCGTATTCAAGTGCATATACGTAAGCTTCATCATAATTGGATCCCTTTAAGATAACCTTTGCACCAAAATATTTTACGCCTTCTATTTTATTTAAAGGCGTAGCCTCAGGCATAACAATAATAGCTTTAATGCCAAACTTTTGCGCAGAAAAAGCAACACCTTGGGCATGATTACCTGCGCTTGCCGCTACTACTCCCGCTTCTCTTTGTTTGTTACTTAACGAGGCGATTTTATTGTATGCCCCTCTTATCTTAAATGCGCCGGTTACCTGTAGATTCTCTTTTTTTAGATAAACAAAGCAATCTGCTGTTTTGCTTAGGTAAGGAGCGAATGCAAATGGAGTTTGAACCACAACACCATTTATACGTTTTTGCGCCTCATATATCTCATCAATTGTAACTGACAATTATCTCTCCATTAGATTTTTATAATCAACCATTGCGCATTGATTTTGGACAACTTTAATATTTGCGTCTTTAGCTTTTTGTGCGGCTTCATTATTTACTATTCCTATTTGAGACCATACAACTTTCACGTCTCCTCTTGTTATGCATTGCTCTACAATCATATCCATAACAGATGGTTTTCTAAAAATATCGACCATATCGATATTGACCGGAACATCAAGCAACGATCTATAAACCTTTTCACCTAAAATTATCTCCTCTTTAGGATAAATAGGAACTATCTTATATCCTTGGCTTTGCAGGTAAACCGCTACCTTGTGGCTATCTTTTGTATTGTTTGGGGATAGTCCAACAACTGCAATTGTTTTAACAGTCTTAAAAATCGATTTAATTTCATCTTTATTAGAATTGACAGTTGGAAATTCGCACTCCATAACCGCACCTTTATGTTTATTTTTAAATATTGTTCAACATCTCTTAATAACCTATATAAAGACTTAAGCAAGTTATCTAATTTATGTTATTATATTTTTATAATTATACAATAATTACCCTTATATATCAAACAAGATGCGTATAACAGAGTATCCGGACACCCATGTCGCTTCAGTTCGGACAGTTCAAGAAGAGATATTTTCTATAGTGATATTTTAGCATAAAGTGTCCGAATCATTTCCGTCATCACTATCCGAATGAAACTGTCATTAGTGTCCGATTCGCTCCGTTTTTTGCAGGGTTGTTTTGTTTGTGCCGCTTCCAGTTATGAGACAATGCTCAACCCTAAACTCCTTTTTTGTCCGCTGATGTATATTTAATACAGATACTCGGCTATATCTGAAAAGACTGTGAAGACAATCACCTTTTTATTGTTTGCATTAAAAGAGTTTAGAATTTTTTGTTTGATATTTTCTTTAAGGATTTTGAGCTGATTGTCTCTTTTGTTGTTTGGGCATCTTTTGCCAACGTATTCATAGCAAAAGTGGAGGAACTTGCGCATCCAAGACCAGCAAAGAAAATCATAGCCGACAATCCTGACAAAGACCTCGAAAACTTATACCAATCCCAACCAAAAAATATCCTTTAAAAAGATTTATCAAAATATACAATCTGGTTTCTCCCTAGTTCTTTAGATTTATACATTGCAATATCAGCTTTTTTCATTAATTCTATCTCATTATCTGCATGATCTGGAAATATAGCAACACCAATACTTGTGGTGACATTTAACTTAATATTCTCTATAATCCATGATTTTCTAAAAAGAATAATAGCTTTTTTGACTAATTTTTCAAGTGTATCATTCTTGATGTTTGTAAAGATAAGAACAAATTCATCACCACCAATACGGGCAAATACATCTTCTGTTCTTATATTTGGTAAAACTCTATTAGTTACTTCTTGAAGTAATTTATCTCCAATATCATGCCCATAAGTATCATTTACTTTCTTGAAATGGTCTAAATCCAACAATAATAAGGCAAATTTTGTATTTGTTCTTTTTGAATTAGAAATAATTCTGTTAAGCTCTTCTTGAAAAGCAAATCTATTTAATATCCCCGTAAGAGAATCCCTCATTGCTAATTCTCTGTATCGCTGTTCACTTTTTGCTAATGCGGTTTGTGACTTTTGCTTCAACTCTTTATAAAGTTTTTTCATCTCCTGAGATAAAGTTTCTACAGTATGCTCTAAAAAATCTCTTTCTTCATCACTTTTATAATATGATGTATTTACAAAATCTATAAACTTTTCCAGATTTTTTTCTGGAAATTTTCCATCTTTAAAAGCCAATTTTTCTAATTGCCTTTGTAAAAGTTTATGTATCACTAACACTTCTCATGGTCGTTTATTCATTTGTTACTCTATATTTTATAATGCTTTGATAAAGCAGTTCCGCTGTGATGTTGTAGTGTTTAACATCGTCGGCTCTTTTTTTATCGAGTTTAACATTTGGTTGTGTAGCCATACAGCCTGACAATATAAAAATATTTTTACTCATTTTGCAACCTTAATAATATCCATAGTAAATAAGTCAAAAACTTTACGGTACTTCCAGAACATCATATTTTAAGTTAAACTTCCTTTATAAACACTTATAAGTGTTTGTCTGGTTTTTGTATAACAACTATGATTACAAAAACTCATAGGTGTGTACTTGGAAAAAGAGAAAGCTTTGGCTAAATTTATGGATCAGATTGTTGAAAATGTTAAAGCGGAAAGAAAAAAGCGTAAAATAAGCCAGTTAAAACTTGCTCAAATTCTCGGCCATAAATCACCTAATTATGTTGCAAAGATTGAAACCAGAAAACATGGTGTTCATTACAATTTAGAACACCTTTACAAAATTGCTTCTGAATTTGAAATAGAAATCAGAGATTTAATCCCTAAAATACAATAGCAATGATTTTTCCAGTTTTATTGAGCAGGGCGTAATCAACATAGCGTTTAGTTCTATCAAAAAACTTTGGTAAGTCTTCATCAAGCTCTATTTCATACTCTTTGGCTGTTTGCAATGTTGACTTCTCACTATTGAGTGCCAGCTGGATTGCTGTATCTTTGAACTCTTGGGTATATCTTTTCCCGTATCCTGCCATCTTCTTTTTCTCCTCTTATTGTTCCACAGAAATTCTATCATTTCTGTGTCCCAATAAGCGTAGCCAGATCAATTTTTTACGGTCTCTTAAAATAGTATAATTTTTAATCCCCTACCTCATCATTGTATCAACTTTATTACTACAATAAATTTAGCTTTGTATATAAAAGTTATAAATACTATATCTTTTATTAATATCTATAAATATATTTATAGATCATAAGCAATTGAGGATGCCTTGTTTTTATAGAGTTCAAATGGTTCATCGTCTTCTTGCGTTTGTGTGGCTTGAAGTAGTTTGTCTATCTCTTGCGTATGCTCTTGCAACAGTTCATCAAACCTGTTATTTGCGATTGGCTTATCATTTTCAAATTTATCTAACAAAACTGATGACTGTCCATTTAAAATAAGATAATTAAACTCACCATAGTCAAGCATCATGATGCTTGTTGTTTTATCTATCTGTTTTGTAAAACGCACATTAACGGTATCTTTCATATTGCCCTGATCCTTAAAAAACCATCTTTTTTTCAAAGCAGCCGGCTGCGACTTTTGCGTGCTTGTCCCTTTGTTAATTTTTCTTTTGGTAAAAAATAAAAGAGCAGCAGCTATAAACAAAAATGCAACAACAATATAATAGCTAGTCGGTATATCTAAATCTTGTTGTGTTTTAAGCGCAAAAGAGGTGTGATTATGTGTTAATATATTTGTTTTATCAGTTATAACTACTTTTGGAATAAATCTCAATCTTAAGCCATATTTGTCAGTAGTTTTATCAATTTGTAAATTAGTATTTGAGCCTGTAAAGGCAACAATCTGTACATAATTATCCAGCGGAGTAATTGTCACTTTTGAAACTAGCGGAGAGTTAATATGCTTTACCGCCGGCGCATCAACGCTTAAACCATATAGCTGTAAAATAATTTTTGACGACCTTTTAATCTCTTTAATAATACCTTGATATGGAGTATCAAATGTAAACATTATATCAACTCTTTTAGTTCTATTGTAAACATTGTAACTCAGTATATCTGACGCCATTAATACAACAGATATTAACAGTAATAACACAATTTTTTTCACAATCTTTCCTTAGACAGATAATATAAAACCGCACTTGAATTTAAAACTTCATTAATCCTAATAGCTAGATTTTTTTCATACACCATCACCTCGCCTTTTCCTAAAATACGTCCGTTAACATAAGACTCCACGCTCTCCCCGGCAGGTTTTTTAAGATCAATAACCGAACCTTTTTCAAGTTTCAAAATCTCATCAATACTCAATTCCGTCTCACCCAGATCAGCTTCAAACATAACTTCCATATCCAGCAAACCTTCATAGTTCATCCATGCAAGCTCTTTGCTATCATCAAAGCTGTTTTTATGATTATGTTCTTTTTCACTCATAGATATCCTTTGCGCAAATTACCATACATCCACAATCGGCTCTTAAAGTTATGCCATTAGCGTCCTTGTACGACAATAAACCGTATTTTTTAAAACGCGGTACACTTATAAAACGCTCACCACCCTGCTTGCTCTGCATAAGAACTTTTGCGCTCCCTACAATCATATTAGTAACCTCCAGCAACATATTGGTCAATTCTTCTTTTGAACTATCTGCTTCATCTAAAAATATCATATTGATATTTTGCAGCATTGATTGTGTGATACCAATGCTTATTTGTACTTTACTATTGGCATCTAAGATGTCCATCTCTGCTATAAAAAGTGATTGTAGACACTGACTTTTATCCTGAGTACAAATCTTTGCCAACTGATGTTCACAAAAACTTACCGTTGCCTTTATGATGGTTTCTATCATTCATTGTTCCGTTAATTTTTAATGATTATACGTTATATTAGCCTAAAAATAATTTAAATACGCTTCATAAGCAAGACTCTGATATAATTTGATTATGAATTATCAGGCTTTTAAGATATATAAAAGGATATAGATATATATGATAAAAATATATGGTGCGCACGAAAATAATTTAAAAAATATTTCACTAGAAATTCCAAAAAATAAACTTGTTGTTTGTACCGGTCTTAGTGGAAGCGGCAAATCAACATTGGCTTTTGATACTCTGTATGCCGAAGGACAAAGAAGATACATAGAGTCCTTGTCGTCTTACGCCAGACAGTTCTTAGACCGTATAGGTAAACCGAACGTAGATAAAATCGACGGTCTGACCCCAGCTATTGCAATAGATCAAAAAACAACATCTAAAAATCCGCGCTCCACAGTTGGAACAATAACCGAAATTTACGATTATCTACGTTTGTTATTTGCTAGAATAGGAGTACAGTATTGTCATAAATGCGGCAAAAAAATCTCTCAAATGAGTGCTGAAGATATAATAAATCAGGTATTAAAACTACCTTTTGGGGCTAAAATTATCATACTAGCGCCTATTATTAAAGAAAAGAAAGGCTCATTTACGGATATTTTGGAATCACTTGTTCAAAACGGTTATGTCAGAGCCATGATAGATGGAGTTATGACGCGGCTAGATGAAGAGATAGAATTAAGCAAAACCAAAAAACACACTATTAAAGTGGTTATCGACCGTCTTATCATCAATCCTCAGAATAAAGACCGTATAACACAAGATGTTGAGCGAGCACTCAAGCAAAGTTACGGAGAGATGGAGATTGATATTTTAAACCATGAGGAAATAGGTCTGCAAGAATCACATATTCATTATAGTGAACACAATGCCTGCTTTGATTGTAAAATCAGTTTTGATAAACTAGAGCCACTCTCTTTTTCGTTTAATTCTCCTAAAGGAGCCTGTCTTGAATGTGACGGACTGGGCGTGAGATATTCTCTTGATTACAATAAGATAATAAATGCGGATTTGTCAATCGATAAAGGAGCGGTAAAAATACTCTACGGTTTCAATAAAAGTTACTATTTTAATTTTTTAAAAGGTTTTTGCAAAAGTGCAGATATTGACATAGATACACCGTTTGCCGACTTGCCCCAGCATCATAAAAATGCGATACTCCACGGCAGCGTTGATGAAGTACAATTTACATGGAAACGCCACTCCATTAAGCGCATATGGCCTGGAGTTGTCAAAATAGCATACGATATGTTTAAAGATGAAAAAGATTTGACAGATTATATGAGCGAAAAGATATGCGATGTTTGTGATGGACACCGTTTAAAACAGGAAAGTCTTGCGGTCAAAGTTGCAGGACACAACATAGCCTCTATATTAGACATGCCTATGCATAAAAGCTATAAACTTTTTGCGGATGAAGAAAATTTTTCACATTTAAACGATCAACAGACTATGATAGCAACGCCGATTTTAAATGAGATACGCGAGCGATTATATTTTTTATATGATGTAGGTCTTGGCTACATAACGCTAGGCAGAGATGCCAGAACCATCAGTGGCGGTGAAGCACAACGCATTAGAATAGCATCTCAAATAGGAAGTGGACTTACCGGAGTTATGTATGTACTTGATGAACCTAGTATCGGCTTGCACGAAAGGGATACATTAAAACTAATCAGGACACTAAGAAGCCTTCAAAGCAAAGGCAACAGCGTTATTGTAGTAGAGCATGATAAAAAAACCATTCAAAATGCTGATTTTATCATAGATATAGGACCAGGTGCTGGAAAATTTGGAGGAGAGGTTGTATTTGCCGGTACATTTGAAGAGCTAAAGAAGGCAAAAACACTAACGGCTGATTATATTACCGGACGTAAAAAAATAGAATACTTTCACAGGCGTGCTCAAAAACAGTTTCTTCAAATTAGAAATGTTACGCTCAATAATATCAAAAATCTTGATGTAACCATACCTCTGCAAAACTTTACATGTATAACCGGGGTAAGTGGCAGTGGAAAGAGCTCATTGATACTTCAAGCACTCCTTCCAACGGCACGCCAAATACTAAACCATGCAAAAAAGATAAAAAAAGTCGCCGGTACAGTGATAGAGGGATTAGAATATGTTGATAAGGTAATATATCTTGATCAAAGCCCTATAGGACGAACTCCAAGAAGTAATCCGGCTACTTATACCGGTGTTATGGATGAAATAAGAAACCTTTTTGCTAAGACAAAAGAAGCCAATATCAGAGGCTATACTACTTCAAGGTTTAGTTTTAACGTAAAAGGCGGTAGATGTGAAAAATGCCAAGGCGAAGGACAGATAAAGATAGAGATGCATTTTCTGCCAGACATCATGGTCAAATGTGATTCTTGCAGCGGTACAAGATACAATGCGCAAACACTGGAAGTTTTATACAAAGGTAAAAATATTTCCGATGTGCTTAACATGAGTGTCTCAGAAGCGTTGGATTTTTTTAGTCAAATACCGAAAATAAAAGCTAAAATGCAAACACTTCATGACGTGGGACTAGGATATATAACTCTAGGTCAAAATGCCACAACGCTCTCAGGAGGGGAAGCACAGCGTATAAAACTAAGCAAAGAATTAAGTCGTAAAGATACGGGTCAAACTCTGTATATTTTAGATGAACCTACAACGGGACTTCATTTTGATGATGTAAACCGTCTAACGAAAGTCCTGCACAATTTCGTAGAACTAGGCAACAGCGTACTTGTTATAGAGCATAATCTGGATATGATTAAAAATGCTGATTACATCATAGATATGGGACCTGAAGGCGGTGATGGGGGAGGTCAGATTGTAGCAACAGGCTCACCTGAAAAGTTAGCTAAAGAACACAAAAAGACAAAAAGCTATACCGGAGAATATCTGGCTAAAGAGCTAGATGTATGAAGAAATCACTAGAGAAATTTAACCGCTTAGTCCAAGCACTTGAAGAGCTTCCGTCAATAGGCAAAAAATCTGCACTAAGAATAGCATATTTTATGGTAATGCGGGATAATTTTTCTGCTATAAAAATAGCACATGCGATCGAAGATGCCGTTGGCAGCTTGAAAAAATGCACCTCTTGTGGAGGAATGAGCGAAGATGAACTGTGTGCGATATGCAGCGACCAGACAAGAGATGCGACTACTCTTTGCATAGTTCAAGATGCTAAAGACATTTTAACGTTTGAAGAAAATGCTCTTTTTTCGGGTACATATTTTGTATTAGACACGCTTGAAGAACTTGATATTGAAAAACTACAGACCAAAATATCTGCAGGAGTACAAGAGATTATCTTTGCTTTTACGCCATCTATTGCCAATGATTCTATCATCTTGTTTATAGAGGATAAGTTTTCACAGTACAATATTATATTTACAAAAATTGCTCAAGGCGTGCCCACCGGTGTCAGTTTAGAAAATATAGATATTTTATCGCTTAGCAAAGCTATCAAAAACAGAGTGAAGGTCTGATTGGTTTTTAAGCCAATTTTGACTATATTTATATAATAAAAAAATAATGGATAAATATGACAGTAAATATACAGCTTAAACAAACAATTGACAACTCATACCAGATCTCAATAGATAAACTAAAATCACAAAAGTTTGACTCAAAAGTCGCCATCATTACAAACCCCAAAGTAGCGGGTTTGCACCTTAGCCACCTTTTAAAACACATCAGCGCCAAAGAACTCTATATCATCACAATCACAGATGGAGAAGAGTTTAAAAAACAAGAGACTGTCGATATGATAATGCAAAATCTGTTTAACCATAAATTTAACCGAAGCTCAATGCTTATTGCTTTTGGCGGAGGGGTTGTCGGCGATATAACCGGTTTTGTGGCTAGCATATATCAAAGAGGCATCGAGTTTATTCAGATACCCACAACCCTGCTCTCTCAAGTAGATGCAAGCGTGGGCGGTAAAACAGGTATTAATAACAAATTTGGCAAAAATCTCATAGGAGCATTTTATCAACCTAAGCATGTATATATAGATACACATTTCTTATCAACCCTGCAAAAGAGAGAATTTAGTGCGGGGGTAGCTGAGATTATCAAGATGGCTGTTACGTTTAATAAAGAATTTTTTAACTGGCTTCAGACACACAACCTAAATGACGGCGATAATTTAAAAACGGCCATCAAAAAAGCTATTCAAACAAAAGCTGCCGTAGTCAGTCAAGATGAGAAAGAAAAAGGCATCAGAGCAGCACTCAATTATGGACACACGTTTGCACATGTGATTGAAAATGAAACAAATTATACGCAATACCTGCATGGAGAAGCGGTTGCAATAGGCATGGTTATGGCAAATGAGCTGGCTGTAAAGCTATCGTTAATGACGGCTCAAGAAGCTGATTTGATTAAGATATTACTACAATCATACGATCTGCCTACATCTTATAAGATTAAAAATATTGAAACTTTTTATGAAGCTTTTTTTCTAGATAAAAAAAGTACGGATAAAAAAATAAAGTTCATACTTCCAAAGCATATAGGAGATGTAGAGATTAAAAACGATATAAACAAAGCGATCCTTCTGGATATTTTAAATGGTTTTATGATACATGACTAAAAACAATAAAAAAAGCAGGGTGTATTTCAAAACTTTTGGCTGCAGAACAAATATGTTTGATTCTCAGGTTATGATGAATAAATTGGATAATTTTGAAATCACAAATGATGAAAACAATGCAGATGTTATAGTAATCAACTCATGCACAGTTACAAATAGTGCGGATACTACCGTACGCTCCTATGTCAACCACATAAATAACAATACTAAAGCAAAGATTTTTCTAACCGGATGCGGTGCTCACACAAAAGGAGAAGATCTTTTTAAAGATGAAAAAGTTTTTGGAGTTTTTGGGCAAAGTGAAAAACAAAAGATAGACAAACTACTCCAAAGCGACACAGCATTTTATGAGCTAGGAGACCTTAAGTTTGTTGATAAAAGTATAATTGGAGAGTTTATAGGCAAAAGTAGAGCATTTATCAAAATTCAAGAAGGATGCAATTTTAGATGCAACTACTGTATAATACCTTTTGTCCGCGGTGATGCAAGAAGTATGGATGAAGAGCGTATATTGCAGCAAGTAAGTAAACTCTCATCCAATGGCTTTGGAGAGTTTATCCTAACTGGAACAAATGTCGGTAGTTACGGTACCGGCTCAAACACGAATATCGCACGCCTTATGAAGCGAATGAGTCAAATACGCGGGGTTAGACGAATACGTATAGGAAGTCTTGAGCCTATCCAAATTAATGATGAATTTAAAGAAATCTTAGATGAACCTTGGCTTGAGAGGCATCTACATATCGCTCTTCAGCATACATCACAAAAAATGTTAAAAATTATGAATAGGCGAAATCATTTTAAACAAGATATGGAACTGTTTGAGCTACTAAGAGATAAAAATTTTGCTCTAGGGACAGATTTTATAGTCGGCCATCCTGGTGAGAGCGAAGAGATATGGAATGAGGCAGTTAGCAATCTGAAACTTTTACCACTTACTCATCTGCATGCTTTTTCCTATTCAAAACGAGATAAAACAGTCTCTGCAACCATGAAAGATACCATAAGCGGAGATGTTGCCAAAAAAAGGTTGCACCAAATAACAAACATAGTTGAGCATAAAAACTACCAATTTAGACTAAAGCACAACAAAAATCTTGATATTTTAGTTGAACATAAGACAAAAAACGGCTTATACAGCGGTCTCGATCAATATTTTAATAAAATTACGATACAATCAAACGAAGATTTAAGCGGAAATTGGATTACATGTAACGATTGTATCGTAAAGGACAAATATAATTATGTTCAAATCTAAATATAATAATATTATTATATATGTATCTGCCTTTGTTATTATCATCCTTATCGCATTTGCATTTTTAAGAAATAACGCTCATGGCATTACCCTAAATCAAGCAAAACAGCTTGTCCAAAAACATCAAATCTCAAAAGTTATAGCTACTAGACAATATACATATCTTGATACTAGTCATGGTTATTATAAAATAGCAAGCTCGCAAGTAACGCCAAAGCTTTTTGAAAATTATCAAGTACACATACAAAACGACAAAGATCCTCTTTTATATATATTGATTGCGGTTTTAATTTTGGGAATCGGATCACTTCTTTTTAGACTCATGCAAAAAAAACAATATTTCACTGACAATAAGAGATCGCGTACCGCAAATACGCAAAACGAAATACAAAACGATTTACCTATTGAGGTAGTCAAGCCAAATATCTCTTTTGAAGATATAGGCGGCCTAGCTGAAGTTAAAAGCGAACTTGAAGAGATAATAAATTTTTTAAAAAATCCTATAAAATATCATCGTTTTGGAGCAAAACTACCACGTGGAGTTTTACTTATAGGACCGCCTGGCATTGGTAAAACTATGATAGCAAAAGCATTGGCACATGAGGCTGATGTTTCATTTTTTTATCAAAGTGGAGCAGCATTTGTTCAAATCTATGTTGGGATGGGCGCAAAAAGAGTCCATGAGCTGTTTATGGCTGCAAAAAATAATTCACCTGCAATAATTTTTATAGATGAGATAGATGCTGTAGGCAAAAAAAGGGACGGAGCACAAAATGATGAAAGAGAAGCAACTCTAAATCAACTTCTAACTGAGATGGATGGTTTTGAAGATTCAAGCGATATCATAGTAGTAGGTGCTACCAATAAAATTAATGTCTTAGATGATGCACTTCTGCGTTCGGGACGATTTGATAGAAGAATTTTTGTGGAACTTCCTACAAAACAGGAAAGAAACTCAATTTTAGAAAAATATCTACGCAATATACCAAATAATGTAGATACTCACAAAATTGCTGAAACAACAGTAGGATTTAGCGGCGCCGCACTGGCAACTTTAGTAAATGAAGCAACACTACTGACTATACGTCAAAATTATTCACAAGTAGCAACAGAACATTTTTTTCAGGTTAAAGATAAAGTAATGTTTGGTAAACGTAAAATATTGATGCTAAGTGACAAACAAAAAGCATACCGGGTATGTTATCAAGCCGGTAAAGCTGTTATAGCTACATTGTTTGATATACATTTTGATAAACTTTTGCTATCTAATGATCAAATAACACCGCCTACAAATATGCCCGCTGTTAAATCTGAATTACAAATCCGTGTAAAAATGCTTTTAGCCGGAATGGCAGCTTGTGATTTAAAATTTAATCAACACTCTGATAATGCTCAAGCAGACCTTAAAGCAGCAAAAGATATTGTATCAAAAATGTTGTATGTGTATGGCATGGGAGATGTTTTAATGCCTAACGAAAATGCAAAGAGCCAAATGCTTGAAGCACTTTTTCAAGAAGTTAAAAATATACTCAAAGAACTAAATCAGATTGTTGAATATGCAGAATCAATCTTAGAAGATGAAGAATGTATCACAAAACAACAAATAAACGAGAAACTAGATGCATTACTTTAGTGGTTTTTCTTTAAAAAATGATAAACTTTTTTTTAAAGACTATATTGATGATACAGCATATACAGCAGCCGGATTTAGTTTTGGTGCCATCAAGGCTTTTGAGTTTGCACTTACATGTAAAGACAGAATAGATAAGCTACAGCTTTTTTCACCGGCATTTTTCCAAAATCAAACTGAAGATTTTAAACAAATACAGTTGACGCAGTATAAAAAGAACACCAAGGTATATCTAAAACATTTTATACGAAATTGTTTTAAACCACATGCTATAAAAGCTATTTCGCAAGTAGATACAACAAGTAAGCAGCTAAGTGAACTTTTATGGTATCAATGGCAGCCGGACAAATTACGCCAATTAGCTCAAAAAAATATCGATATTGAAGTATATCTAGGACAAAAAGACAGTATTATCAATGTCCAAGAGGTAAAAGATTTTTTTATTCCATTTGCAACTGTATATTTTATTAAAAATGCAAACCATTTTTTACAATTACATTAAACAAGGAGATACTATGAGTGAAAAAATTAAAATCGGCGTATTAACAGCAAGCGATAGAGCAAGTGCAGGTATATATGAGGATATTTCGGGTATGGCTATACAACAAACTATGCAAGATTATCTAAAAAGTGAATTTGATATCATCTACAAATGCGTAGCAGATGAGCAGGATATTATAGAAAATACATTAAAAGAATTATGCAAAGAGTGCTGCTTGGTAGTTACAACAGGCGGGACGGGACCGGCAATAAGAGATGTTACCCCTGAAGCTACAGAAAATGTATGCGATAAAATGCTGCCTGGATTTGGAGAACTTATGAGGCAGGTCAGCTTGCAATATGTCCCTACTGCGATTTTATCTCGTCAAACTGCCGGTATATGCGGCAAAGCCGTTATTATCAATCTTCCCGGTAAACCAAAATCAATCAGACAGTGTCTGGATGCAGTTTTTCCTGCTGTTCCGTATTGTATAGACTTAATAGAAGGACCATATCTGGAGTGTCATGAAGATGTAATCAAACCTTTTAGACCTAAAAAAAGATAGGTCTAAAAAACAAAGTTTCTTATCATCTATGAAACAAAATCAACGGCGGTAACGTGATGTTTTAAGCCTAGTTCTTCGTATGAGCATCCAAGTGCTAAGCCAATCATCTGTTGCATATGCAATACCGGAAGTGAGACTTCTCTACCTATGGCTTGAGAAGCATGACCTGTTTGAGTATCTAGTTTTAAATGACAAAGCGGACATGGAGTTACCATCCAATCAGCATTATTATCCATAGCGCCCGCAACTGCATTTCCTGTTAAAACCGCTGCAGTATGTGGTGCTTGAAGTTCAGCATGAAAGCCACAGCATTTATTTTTTTCATTATAATCAACATTGTGACCTCCACATGCAATGATGAGATCATCTAGCGATGTAGGATTATATGGATTTTCCGCTGTCCTATGAGATTCATTTTGCAATTCTGACGGGCGAATATTATGACATCCATAAAAAGGAGCGATGTTAAACTGACTAAGAGGTTTTACAACCATCTCTTTGATTTTATCCAAACCAAAATCATCAATAATAGCGTATAAAAAATGTGTAACTAAGGATGTGCCTTTATATTCAAGACCAACTTCTGCCAATTTTGCATTTACTTTGGCTTTTAATTCTGCATTATTATCTAGTCTATGTTTTGTCATAGCGGAATTTAACTGGCATGTATTACATATTGTCACCATGGTTAAACCATGTTTTTCAGCATAGGCAATATTGCGGGCATTAAGAACTAATGACAAAAAATCATCATAATCTTGCAAATGCGAAGCGCCGCAACATGAAGCTTCAGTTAATTCTATAAGCTCTATACCTAGTTTATCTGCAACTGCCATTGTTGACATCATCTGCTCAGGAGTACTCTCTTTTGCCGTACATCCTGTAAAAAGTGCATATTTTAATTTCTCTGCCATATTTTAACTCCTAATATTTTACAGTTGATGATGACTCAACAAGTTTTTTAATTTCATCAAGCTTATCCGCTTTTGGCATCTTCCACGGTAAAACTATTTTACCTTTTTTAAACATCTTAAGTGCAACGGGCACATGTTTTAAAACACCTATATTTCCCTCACTGTATCTAACTAATTCACCCTCATCTAAGATACCATGTTTTTTGATTGAACGCTCAAACCCGACTGCATGTCTAGCTGCTACATCATTATTTGCCATACCTTCTTTAAAAATCATATTGTGAAGTTTTGTAATCTTTTCTATTGGATTAATATCTTTTGGGCAAGCTTCCTGACATTCGAAACATTTTACACAATCCCACACGCCCTGTTTTTCCTGATCTACAATTTCAAGTCTTGCATTGTTTGACTGATCACGTGCATCAATCTCAAAACGATAAGCAGCCGCAAAAGCAGCAGGCCCGATAAATTCTTCATTTATAGCGACTGCCGGGCATGCATAATGACATGCCCCGCACTGGATACAAACATCCGCATCAAGAAGCTTATCCATATCAGCTTGAGAAACTAAATTCTCATGCTCAGGCGTTTCATCAATCTCATCAACTAGATAAGGATCTATTTTCGCATGTTTTTCCCAAAAATCTGACTTATCAATAATAAGATCTTTAACAGCCCGCTTAACACTTAAAGGCTCTAGGGTCATTTCATTACCAAATAGCTCAATCATATCCATCATGCGCTCTTTACAAGCTAATGTTGATCGACCGTTTACTTTCATAGCACAAGCACCGCAAATACCATGACGACAACTTCGTCTATATGAAAAACTCCCGTCATGCTCCCACTTAATCTTATTTAAAATATCAAGCACTACATCTTCTGAAGTTACTTCAAGAGTATATTCTTTATAGTATGGAAGATAATCATCATCAGCATTAAAGCGAAATACATTAAATTTGACTTCTTGTGTAGTTACAGTTTCTCTACTCATATTTTCTTCCTTTAATAAGTTCTTTCTTTAAGTTCATGTTTTCCAAGAGTGACATCCATATAGTCAAGTTTTATATCTCCGCTTGTATCCATATATCCCATTGTGTGCTTCAAAAAGTTTACATCATCACGCTTGTCAAAATCTTCTCTAAAATGCGCTCCTCTGCTCTCTTTTCTAGCAATAGCGCTCTCTACTATAAATTTAGCATAATCAAGCATATGCCCAAATTCAAGAGCCTCTTGCAATTCCGTATTAAAAACTTTTGATTTATCATCTATGCGAATATTTTTATGTCTTTGTCTTAGTTCTTTGATTTTATCTACCGCTACTTGCAAAGATTCCTCTGTTCTAAAGGCACCTGCATGGTCTGTCATCGTATCTTGCAACTCGTCTCTTAACTGTGCGACTCTTTCGTCTCCGTTATTGTTAAGGATCCAGTTAATCTCATCAATAGCTCTTTTGGCATCATCTTCAGTAGCCGGACGCAGTACAATATCATCTATCTCACTTGCCATGGTCTTACCCACAAATCTACCAAATAAAAGTGCTTCTAAAACAGAATTTGCGCCTAAACGGTTTGCACCGTGAACTGATACACACGAACACTCACCTGCCGCATAAAATCCTTCAACAAATTCAGTATTATTTTTACGGACATGTCCGGGAATATCTACCGGAATACCGCCCATCGAATAGTGTGCGGTTGCTGAGATCAAGATTGGCTCTTTTATCATATCAAGCCCTAAAAATGTGATAGCAAGATCACGTAATTCAGGAAGTCTCTGCATAATCAAGTCTTTGCCAAGATGCGTAACGTCAAGATACACGGCATCTTTTCTAGGACCGACCCCGCGCCCTTCGCGAATCTCATTAACAATAGCGCGACTAACAACATCACGACTGGCAAGCTCCAGCGCATTAGGAGCATATCTCTCCATAAAACGCTCGCCTTTGGAGTTAAAGAGTTTACCGCCCTCTCCTCTTGCTGCCTCAGAAATTAAAACACCGTTTCCGGATAATCCCGATGGATGAAATTGTACAAATTCCATATCCTCAAGAGGTAAACCGTGTCTAGCTACAATCGATAAACCATCACCGGTATTGGCATGAGCATTGGAACTTATCTTAAATGCACGAGCATATCCACCCGTTGCAAACATAACTGATTTTGCATTAAAAATTGCTATTTGAGTATCGCGTAGATGAAAAGCCACAATACCTGAAACCTTGCCGTCTTTATAGATTAAATCCGTTGCATACCACTCATCTAAAAACTTTACCCCAAGCCTAGAGGCTTGCTCATATATAGTCTGTAAGAGCGTTAGCCCAATCCTGTCTTTAGCATAACATGCACGTGGAGAAGACTGTCCTCCAAATGGGCGCTGGGCTATCTGACCATCCTCTTTTCTACTAAATGTCGCTCCCATTCTCTCTGCCCATCTAACCGTCTCAGGTGCCTTTTGGCACATAAATTCAACCGCATCTTGATCTGCTAGATAATCAGATCCTTTTACGGTATCAAACTCGTGCAGCTCTATACTGTCTGCACTGCTAAGTGCTGCATTAATCCCGCCTTGTGCCGCGCCTGAGTGTGAACGAAGCGGATGAAGCTTGGTTATTACGGCAACATTTTTACCTTCATTTTTCAGCTCTCTGGCTGCTGCATTGCCTGCCAATCCGGCTCCGACAATAATTGCATCATAAGTATAAATCGGTATGCTCAATATAATTCCTTTAATAAAAAGATTATTTCAGATTATTATAACTACATAACCCTTGTATATTTCTAAAAGATATTGCAAATAGCTTATAATCGCTATATATTTTTAAAAATAATAAAACGGATATATTTAATACTCCAAACTAGAATCATCAGTATCCATGCAATAACAGCCAAATCAAATAGAAAACCCAGACCCCACCCAAATGATATATTGACGCTATATAGCGCCCTAAAAAGCACTACAATCTGTGTAAAATAAAATATATACACAGTTATCTTGTCTGCATGAGGTATCTGATTTGAATGACCTAGCGTTACTCGCGTTGCAAAACCAATCAACAAAGTTGTTAAAAACCCCAATGCCAACAGATGAATACCTAAAAAATAAAATGTTGTATGCATCATCATAGCTGCTATTAGGCTAATAGCAGAGAATAAAAATGCGACAGGGAGCCAAAATACAGCTAAATGTAAAATCCATATAATTGCCGGTGAATTAAAAGGGTGTAACTTCCATCTTAAAATTTCGCCAAATATATAAAAAGCCAAAAAGAGATCTACTGCTATGCTGCCTATTGTAAAATTTGCAACATTTGTAACAACTAAAACAATAAACGAAACAAGAATGATTTTCATAAACGGATGATTCTTTTGTATCAAGGAATTGGAAAAAAACGGTACCATCCTTTGAGTTACGCTAACAGCCGTTAAAATAAGATAAAGATAAAACGCTATGCTGATCGCGCTTTGCTGTAAAGAAGAAAAATATATAACACTAAGTATAAATAAAATATTGGCAAAAAGCCCAAAATAATTTGCCGTCAAAATCCAAAATGAATCAGTTTTATCTACTACTGCGGAACTATTATATATATTTTGCAGCTTCCGTACAAACAACAGTTGTGACACAAAAACAAGCAACATAGCAATAACAATCCAAAAATGCGATAACCATGATGCTGCAAAAAAGAGAATCGAGCTAATTATATTTAAATAAAAAAGATTAGTATAATAATTTTTCTGCACTACATCTGTTTGATTGAACCTAGGAAATGTTGTGAATAAAAAACCTATAAATAGATTGGTAAAAACCAAAAAAACAAGAGAATAAACATGAAACGTAACTTCATCAATATTCAAACCAATATGTCCGGTATATCCTAATGCAAATATAAGCATCGCAACTATTGCATTAATTAAACCCAATAAAAAAAACGGCTGATGCGGTTGTGATAAAAAATAACTTTTGTTCATATATTCTCCAATTTTTTATAACTTTAACATTTATTATAAAAAAAGATGTTGATATATATCAAGTTTTAAGATTCTTTTAGTATAATTGCGAAAAAGAAGATTCGCGTCTTCCTCCCGTCCGATGACACTTCGCCACCGAACCTGTAATTTCATGTGGAGCTATACATAATTATGTTTTTATTTGATACACTTTCGGCTGTTTTTACAGTTCTTATACTGCTTGGCATTGTGCCTAATTTGTTTTATGCTTTTGGATATTTACCGCACATTAAAAGAAAAACTCATTATCTAATTCACTACTTTGGATTTATTTTATCTATGATTGGTGTTGTAATATCAGCTAATGCTTTAGTGTTTTTATTTTTTTGGGAGCTTATGAGCTTAACAAGTTGGCAACTAATTCTCACAGAACCTAAAGATAAAGAAAATCTTTTTGCCGCCAGGTTTTATTTTTTTATGACTCATCTTGGATTTGTTTGTTTGTTATTATTTTTTCTAATCATAAGCAATGGAGATATAAACCAAAGCTTTAGTGCATTAAAAGTTATAGCCTCTCATTTTGCGTATCCAACTCTACTGTTTTTCTTTTTAATTTTCGGGCTTTTAAGTAAAGCCGGAGCAGTACCTTTACATGTATGGTTGCCATATGCACATCCACAAGCCCCTAGCCCTGTTTCAGCACTTATGAGTGGAGTTATGCTTAAAATCGCGCTTTATGGCTTGTTTAGATTTTTATTTGATATTCTCTACCCATGGCCATTGCAGTGGGGCGTTGTTATTTTAATCATAGGCGCCATCTCATCGCTTGTCGGCGTTTTGTATGCTTTAAGTGAACATGACATAAAGGCTCTGCTGGCAAACCATTCGATAGAAAACATAGGTATTATACTTATTGCTTTTGGGATGGGTATGATATTTGATACTCTGCATCTGCCGTTACTTAGTGCCTTTGCGTTTATAGCCGCTTTGTTTCATATCTTTAATCATATGAGCTTTAAATCACTCTTATTTATGGGAGCGGGAAGCGTATTGCACCAAACAAATACAAAAAATATGGAAAAATACGGCGGACTGATTAAAACTATGCCAATTACGGCTATTACATTTTTAATAGCAGCCATATCCATCTCAGCCCTGCCTCCGTCTAACGGATTTTTAAGCGAATGGATGATATTTCAATCCCTGCTTAGCTCTAGCCATATAAATATCATGACATTAAAATTGACCATCCCTTTTGCTATCTTCGCTCTTGCATTAACAGGCGGTTTGGCAATAGCATGTTTTGTCAAAGCTTACGGCATCACCTTTTTAGGATTGCATAGAAGCACTAATGCAAAACATGCGACAGAAGTAAATTCACTTATGAAAACAGGCATGATACTTATGGCACTGGTTGTTATATCCCTAATGCTTCTAGCGCCTATTTACATACATTATTTTAGCAATACGCTCATCTCTTTAGGCAAAGCCGATGTATATCATAAAATCTTTCCACATGGTATATGGCAGATGCACTCAGTAGGCGTAAATGGCGGAGTGGTATCGCCTCTTATTTTACTTATAGCGCTTTTAGGCATTACATTTTTATTGATATTTGCCTACAAAGCTTTACATGTAAAAGAACGTATCTATAAAACATGGGCATGCGGATATAGAACTTCATCAAGAACACAATATTCATCCACAGGATTTGCGGGACCAATCCGAAGATTTTTTACATGGTTGTATAAACCGCAAGAACATTTAAATACAGAAAAGGTTAAAGGACACAATACAATATTTACCTCATCACATTACGCCGTACATGTAAAACCTTTATTTGAAGTCTCCCTTTATACGAGTCTTGTAAGGCTTACAAATATAACCAGTTATTGGGTATACCGTTTTGCACATTTTGAGCAACGCCGCTATGTTGCTATCATATTCAATCTTCTTTTAATGGTTTTGTTTAGCTACAGAATCTTTTCACATCAGTTTAGCTGGGCAACTTTTGCCATAGAGACGGTTGTTATGATAATGACAATAAAAATCCTTGTAATAGGAGATAAAAAATGATACTTTATTTATCTACAATCATATTACTTGTCGTGATTTCACCATTGCTGCTTAGTTTTATTACGCAGATAAAGATGTTTATAACATTTAAAAAGCCTATATCTATCTTCCAAGGATATAGAAATTTTTCAAAACTTATGAGTAAAGAGACGATAATCAGCGAAGAAACAAGTGCCGTTACGAGAGTGGCTCCATTTTTAATACTATCTCCTTTGCTTACCGTGCTTTTTTTGTTACCGCCTATTGTTAAAGGTGCGTATTATGTTAGTTTTGTTGATGCGTTTACCATAACAGGGCTAATATCTTTATCTACTTTTTTCTTGATGCTCTTAGGGCTAGATAGTGCTAGTAGTTTTGGCGGCATGGGTTCAAGTCGCGAAGCGTTTATTTCTGCGCTTGTTGAGCCGGCTATGATACTAACCGTATTTAGTGTTTCTATGATGGCGGGCAATCTTGGAATCGGTCAAGCAGGCGTTAATCTGGCATCATCATTTCCTCAAAAACATATGGCTAGTTTTTTGTTTTCCGCTATTAGTTTTTTTATACTTTTAATAGCTGAAAACGGCAGAATTCCCGTTGACAATCCTCAGACTCATCTGGAAGTGACCATGATTCATGAAGCGATGATTTTAGATATTACAGGAGTATATTTAGCTATTGTTGAGATGGCGTCATCTATAAAATTTATTATTTTTGCCTCTTTGTTCGCATCACTGTTTATGCCTTTTGGATTACAGTTTAGTGTACCAATAGCACTTATGATTTTTATAGCAAAACTGCTAATTATCTGCATAGCTATCGCTTTGCTTGAAGCAAGCACTGCCAAACTAAGACTCTTTAAAGTGCCAAATCTTCTGGGTATCTCGATAGTTTTTGCTTTTTTATCTTTAATAACATTTTACGTGCTGGGAGCCTAGTATTATGGATAATTTTTTAATCGGTTTATTTTTAGCTACGCTCATTATATCAATCTTTACGGCAAGACTTTACCGCCTGATATTTTGGTATTTTGTAAATTCACTTATGCTTGGGCTTTTAGCCGTTTTTATCGGTATAAAGGTGCATGATAACGCTCTTATTGTAAGCGGCGCTATAACACTGGTGTTAAAAGCGCTGATTATACCGTATGTACTAAAATATTTAAGCAAGAAATTTCATCTTCAAAGGCAAATAACGCCAAATATAAAAGTGCATTATTCAGTTATATTAATACCGGCTATTTTGGTTTTCACATTTTTTATCGCTGAACCGATAAGTCATATGCTCCAAGCAAATCCAAACGATATCTCTATTAGCATCTCATCTTTGTTTTTAACGCTTATCTTGATGATGGAGCATAATCATGTAGCACCTAAAATCATTGGATTTCTAACTCTTGACAATGCGCTGTTTTTACTTGGGATTACGGCCACAAACGGTATGCCCATGCTCGTGGAGCTGGGAGTATTTTTTGATATATTGATGGCAATTGTTATCATTAATCTTCTTTTTAAAGATACGGGAGTTAAGGCATGATTATTTTCTTTTTACTGTTACCTGCCATTTTGATGTTCATAGTGAGCTTTGTCAAAACAGATAAGATCGCAAATCTTTTGCCTTTTGTATCATTTACAATCATAATACCAAATATTATGCTCTTTAAACTGCCTTATCCGTATCATCTTATGGGAAATTATCTTATAGTTGATAAACTCGGTGATTATGTATTTTTAGTCTCATCGGTTGTGAGCATCGGAGTGTCACTGGCGCTTATGACTTTGCACAAACATGTAAATATTAAAAAAAGGGCATATAACCGTTTTTATAGATTTTTTGCCCTTTTTTGGCTTGGTCTGATACTCTCAACGCTTTCAAATAACATGGGCATATACTGGGTAGGGCTTGAGTTTGCAACACTCTCAACTGTATATATGATAAAGATAAACTATACAAGCACGGCACACAAGGAAGCATGGAACTATATGATCGTAGATACTATCGCTATATCTATTATTTTATTTGGAATTATACTTATTTACGCAAGCGCAAAACCGCTCTTAGGTGATAATGCCATGAATTTTAACGCACTGCTGGCACATATAAAAGAGATAAAAATGCCGTTTTTGTTTGAAATCGGATTTGCCATTACAACCGTGGGTATGTTTATAAAACTCGGTATGTTTCCTATGAATCTTTGGCTGGCAGATATCGAGCGGGCTTCATTTTACCCCGTCCCCGCCCTCTTTAGCGGAATACTAGAGAGTGCGGTTATGATAGGTTTTTTCAGATTTAGCAAAATCGTTATGCAGATAGACTTTACACAGCTCTTTGGCTTTGTGTTTATCTACTCTTTTTTAACAATCTTTATTGTTGCATTTTTGATCTACAGAGCTAAAGATTTTATTCGCTTGTTTAGTTTTTCCGGCATTGAGCATATGGCGCTTATCGCTTTGTTTTGGGTTAGCGGTGGAACTTTTGCGGCACTTCTGCATTTTGGCGCTCATGCATTTTTAAAACCTTCACTGTTTCTCTCAACGGGAGTGCTGGAATCAAAAGGCAAATATCACATGGCAGGTGCATTAAGAGGATATAAAGGCATTAAAGGAAAAATCTTCTGGTTCATCGTGGGATTATTTTTACTAGCTATCGTATCAGTGCCTCCTAGTCCCATGTTTTTTTCTGAAATATATGGTTTTGGTGCTATGATAAATATGGCAAAACACACACACCATATGCTGGCAATGATCGCAGCTATCGCGTTTTTGCTGATTTTATTATCAATTATATTTTACCGTTTTACGGCCATATACCAATCTATGAAATATGGGGGCACCCAGGAGGAGAAAAAGGTATATAGCAGCGAAATAATCGCTCTTATCATACTTGCTGTTTCATTGGCGTTACTTTTGCTTCCACAGTCTATGGAGTATCTAAGGAGTATATCATGAGACTTATCGCTAAATTTGCAAAAGATGTTGAGAATTCTTTTGAGATTGTGACCGTTTTTGATACAAAAACACAAAAGGAAACTATTGATAAAAATACTCCGATAGCTTTAAGCATAGCTCACAAATACCCGTCTGCACTTTGGTATGAGCGAAAAATCTTTGATGATTTTGGTATTGTGTTTACAAACAGTTTCGATACTCGCCCACTACTTCATCACGAACGATTTCCACAAGATGTACACCCTTTGCAAAAAAGCTTTACCGCAAAAACGATAGAATTTACCGATTTTAGACCATATAAATATAAAACCGTTGGAGGTGATGGGGTTTTTGAAGTCGCTGTCGGACCTATACATGCAGGCATTATAGAACCGGGACATTTTCAATTCTCTCAAGACGGAGAGAGAATGTTACATCTTGATATCAGACATTTTTATACTCATCGCGGGATTGAAAAAATGGTGCAAAACAAATCTCTTCTGGATGCAAGAGCTATAGTAGGACGCATTAGCGGTAACGAATCCGTTGCATACCAAACAGCCTATATGGATATAATATCTCAAGCATCAAATACTGCCCTACCAGTAGAGATAAAATCATATCATGCTCTTTTATTGGAATTTGAACGACTTATCCACCATGTATCAGATATCGGGTTTATCCCAAATGATGCAGGTTTTAGCGCAGCACTCTCTTTTGCCTCAAAGTTAGCCGAAGACAGCAGGCGAATATTTAAACAATTAACAGGTCATAGATTTGGCTTTGATGCTGTTAGTTTTAAAATACCAAATTTTAATCATCAAGAGTTTTTAAACTTCTTAAATGAGCTTCACAAAGAGATAAAATGGTTTGAGACATGGATAAAAGGAGTACCGTCTTTATGGGATAGATTTGATACTACGGGGATACTCACGCATACCAAAGCCGTTAAATATGACTCCGTAGGAGTCATGGCAAGAGCCAGCGGTGTTGCTCTTGATCGTCGTGATAATGATTTTTATAAACAACACGGCTTTAAAATAGCGCTGCAAACAAGCGGCGATGTGGCAGCTAGATTTTCGCTTCGTATTATGGAGATTTATAACTCTATAGAGATGATGAAAAGTCTGTTACAAGATATCAAACCTTTACATGTAAAGGTACCGGTAAAGTTTAATAACGGCTCATATCAGACTTTCATTGAAAGCTCTATTGGAGAGCTGTTTATGAGCGTTGATGTTAGCGGCGGTTTGATTGATAGATTTTTTGTAAGAGATCCAAGCCATGTAAATTGGCAAGTCGTCCACGCTATGATGCTTAAAGATATCATCGCGGATTTCCCTCTTATCAATAAAAGTTGTGACTTAAGTTATGCAGGAAATGATTTATGATTAATTTTATACGAAAACGGATACAAACGGGCATACTCACAGAAAAAATAGAAACGAACAATAAGCTTGATAATATAAAAAAAGGGATAAAAACTCTTGTAAATAAAAAATTTGCAGGCTCTTTGGCTATCAGGATGGTAGATAGCGGTAGTTGTAACGCCTGTGAAGCAGAATGCAATGCACTCTCAAACCCTTACTATAATCTTGAAAGTCTTGGTATATATTTTGTAGCAAGTCCAAGGCATGCGGATATACTGCTTGTAAGCGGTGTTTTAACTTCCAATATGTACCATCATCTTCTAGAAGCCAAAGAGCAAGTCCCTTCTTTAAAATGGATTATAACTTTAGGCGATTGTCCGCTTATGCAAAGTGTTTTTGAAAAAACATATGCCATTATGGCTCCTGTGCAAGATCACATTGAAGTCACTCACCATATACCGGGTTGTCCACCACAGCCAGATGAAATTATTAAAGAATTATTAAAGTTTTTAAAAAAAATATAGTTTCTCTTAATTTTATTAATTGTATAATCTTTGAAAATTCTTTAAAAAAGATTATATAAATGAAAATAATTTTAATTTTACTTATATTTGGTACTTATGTTTTTTCATCTAAATTGCCGGATAACTGCATGTTATGCCATAAAAATACGACTCCTATGGACAGATATCATCCATATAGTAGATTTGGATGCGCGTCATGTCATGGCGGAGATAAGTATGCCACAACAATGGATAGAGCCCATCAAGGTATGGTGCTAAATCCAAGCAGATTAGGTAATGCTAAGATATTTTGCGGTAAATGTCATAAAAATATCATAAAAAGAGTTAACTCCTCAATTATGAATAATATGCATGGTATTTTCGATGTACTTAGATATCAATTTCTCCAAACCAAAACCATCCGACATACAAAAGGTATATTTTTTGTAAAAAATATTCCCACATCAAAACAGACATTAGCCGAGAGTCATTTTTCGAAGATGTGTGCGGCATGTCATATAAATCAAAATGAAAAAATCTTTACAACCAATAGAAAAAGAGGCGGGGGATGTGTTGATTGTCATAGAATAAGCGGTGCTAAAGAGATTAAAGTTTTAAACAATAAACTAACGCTTATCCATCCGAAACTCTCTACCAAAATACCGTCAAAAAACTGTTTAAAATGTCATAACAGGTCAAATCGTATCGGATTGTCTTATTTTGGTAAATTTGAAAGTGAAGGTTACGGAACTCCCTATCATAACGGTAAATTGACGCACAGAGAGGGTCGCGACAGATTTTATTATAACTTGCCTGCCGATATTCACCACAAAATAGGAGGTCTTGATTGTATTGACTGTCATACTCAAACAGGAGTTATGGGTGATGGAAAATATCACAATCATATGGAGGGCGCGGAAGATATAAGCTGTAAGGATTGCCACAGTCCCAAATTTGAATCATCTTCTAAATCCTATCTGACTGATATGTTAATAACACTAAATCATAATATGCCTTATCCAAAGGAGGTTGCGGTAACTTCAAAAAAAGGTACCCCGATATACAACTTACAAAAAAATGGAAAAACTATCACTTTTTACAGAAAAAGAGACGGCAAAGCGTTTAAAATGCCTTTATTAAACAATGCGCCTTATCACACAGAAGCTATACATAAAAAATTAGCCTGCTCTGCATGTCACAGTAGCTGGATACCTAGCTGCTATGGTTGCCATGAGGTATATTTCAAAGATGCCAAGCAGTATGACTGGATTAAGCATAAAATGACAAAAGGCAACTGGATGGAGCTTAGAAGCTATCTTAGATATGAATCTCCGACTCTGGCTGTCGGGTACAATAAAAAAATTATGCCCGCAGCTCCGGGATGTCAGGTGATAACTACTATATACGGTAAAACTAAATATGGCAAGACAACCGTAAAGCATGCCTTTCATTCTTTTGCTTACGCGGCTTGGGACCCTCACACTACGCAGCTAAAAAGCAGAACCTGCATAGATTGTCATTTTAATCCCCGAACATTAGGGCTTGGTGCGGGTATCTTAAATCTTAAAAATGATAAGATAACTTTTACTCCATTTTATAAATCTAAAAAAAACGGTCTTCCCATTAGCTATCCAATAGATGCGCTAATATCAAAAAACGGCAAACAGTATCAGACATTTTCAAGAAAATACGCCAGAGGATTCAATAAAAAAGAGGTCTATAAAATAATAGAAGCTTATAAATGTATCATCTGTCATAACAGTTGGAATGATAAAATATATAAAAATTTTAAAAAATCAAAAAAACTTTTTTATAGTGGAAAAACAGTATGTTATAAAGAGATATTTGGAAATAAAAAATGATTAAAAAACTTATGATTTTATCTATATTGATGTTACATGTAGTATATGCAAATAATTGTCTTAAGTGTCATCAAAACAAAATGTGGCAGCTAAAGCACTCACTTCACTACACACTAAAAGATGCTATTAATATCACAAGAGATACATGGGGAGTTAAAGAGAGTAATGTTACGCTTCAAACTCTTCCCGAGCCAAAAGCAGTTGTTACAAAACCCGCAGATTTAGTAGATGACTTTTTACGAAGAAAATGTCTAAGATGTCATCTGCAAAGCAGACAGATAAATAAAACAGGCAATATCTGTTTAGCCTGCCATAATCGCCACTTTAACAGATATGATGCAAAAAAAGCTATTGCGCCCATGAGTAAATGCCTTAAATGTCATAACAATGAATATATCGGAACTAATTATTTGGGACTTTTTCCGCATGATTATGATCAATCATACAGATCACCTATTATGAAAAACGGAGATTATCCAAATACAAAATATGGAATTGATCAACATCATTTAATAAGTGATATACATCATAAAAAAGGATTAACCTGCATAGATTGTCATAATAAAAATCATGTAAAACCGGGGCAAGGGTGGGATGGAGTGCTCAGCTGTACCTCTTGTCATAAGCATTTATCAAAAAAATATCACAAAAGTTATCATAAAAATATATCTTGTAGCGCATGTCATAGTTCTTGGAGCGGAGATAGTTATGAATTAAATGTTTTAAGAGATGATACAGCCAATTATAAGCAATGGAGCAGACTTACTATGCAAGAAGATCCGTACCTGCAAAAATTTCTGCAAAAGGCTCTTAAAGAAAATCCGCCGCCTCGGCCTATGATGCCGGATTATATCGACAATAAGCTAAAACCGGGCATCTGGTACAGTGGATGGCTTTTTAGAAGATGGGAGAATTTTTACCTCATAAACAGTGATAACGGTAAAGTTATGATTGCAAGACCCATGTATCAATACAAAATAAGTTATAAAAATAAAAATGGCAAAATGGTACTAAATAATGTCAGCAAACTAAACAATGGCACTCCTATACAGGTGTTTTTACCATATACACCTCATACCATAACCAAGCAGGCTAAATCATGTGAGATGTGTCATGATAATCCGTTATTACAGATAAACGCTCGTAAAAATGTTATTTTATCAAACGTCTTAATTCCAAAGCGAATCGTAGGCGGATACTTTTTAACGAATAAGCAGATACAACAATTACATTCTAAAAAATATAAACTAATAAGAGCTAAAATGCTGTTTTTAAACAAAATACAAAGCAACTAACTTATCAAGCACCTCTAGCACTTCCGGTTCGTCAGTTAGTGACTCGACTATTGAGTGTCTGCATGCTTGAAGTGGATCAAATCCATCTATGATTAATTTTGCGGCATACACAAGAAGTCTTGTTGAGAGAGTTTCTTGTATCTCATTGTCACCTAAATTTCTAATCTTGCGTGCAATATCAACCAGCATATCTGCCATCTGTTTATCTATACCGCTTTCTTGCATGATAATTTTACTTTCAACTTCTGCTTTTGGATAATCAAAGCTAAGAGCTATAAACCTCTGTTTTGTACTTGGTTTCATACCTTTCATGATATTTTGATAACCTGGATTATAAGAGACTACGAGCATAAAATCAGGATGTGCTTCTATACTTTCGCCTGTTTTGTCAATCGGCAATACTCTTCTGTAATCAGCTAGTGAATGCAAAATAACGGTTGTATCTTTTCTAGCTTCTGTTATCTCATCAAGATAACATATACCCCCATATCTCACAGCCTTAGTCAGCGGTCCGTCTTGCCAATACGTTCCATTTTCATCAATTAAGTGACGGCCGATTAGATCAGAAGCACTCAAATCATCATGACACACAACCGTATAAACATCTCGTTTTAATTTCTCACCCATATATTCGATAAAACGAGTTTTACCGCACCCTGTCGGACCTTTAATAAGAACAGGCAGATTCATCTTAGCCGCTGCTTCAAATAAATCAATCTCATTTGATTGCTGTAAATAATATATATTTGACATTTTTCTCCTTTAGTTTGTTAAATTGATATATAGTTCCGGTAAAATTTGTGGCAATTTTTTACTATCTCTTACAACTGCGTAATTGTTATGCCCGAAGATATACGCAAGATAACTTTTAGCCTGAGTATCTATCGTGATACAAAAGGGCACGACTCCCTGTTTTTTAGCCTCAACAATTGCCTTTTTTGTATCTTCTATGCCATATTTCCCATCATACCTGTCTATATCATTTGGTTTGCCGTCACTTACAATAAGCAATAACTTTTTTTCTGTTTTTTCATCTTTCAAAATAGATAAAGACTCTCTGATGGCTGCTCCCATACGCGTATAGTATCCGGGAGTAACACTATTTATTCGACCTCTTGTCATATTATCATATACATGTCTAAAATGCTTTATCATCTGAAAGTAAACATTTTTATTTCTAAGCGATGAAAAGGTATAAATTGCAAATCTATCTTCAAGACGTTTAAGCGCCTCTGAGAAAACCATCAAAGAATCTTTAATCACATCAATAACTCTCATATCCTGAGTGATGCCGGTTTCGGTAGATAATGAAACATCTGCTAAAATAAATGTTGCGATATCTCTTGTTTTTTTCTCAAAATTTTCATAGAATTTTTGT
>JALVUF010000055.1 GCA_027023805.1 Helicobacteraceae bacterium | reverse complement strand
TCTATAGATTCTAGCACAACATCCATGATCTCCGGCGTTAAAATCAAATCTCCATGCCTGGCTTTATTTAAAACATCTTCCATATGATGAGTTAGTTTTGTCAAAGTTTCAAAATTCAAAAATGAAGATGCTCCCTTGACGGTATGAGCAACACGGAAAATTCGGTTTAAAAGCTCTAAATCCTCAGGATTACTCTCAAGCTCTACTAAGTCCTGATCCAACTGCTCAATAAGTTCAAAAGACTCTATCAAAAAATCCTGTAATATCTCTTGGAATTCATCCATAAACTATTCTCCTTTTATCGTATGCGAACCGACTACGCGTGATATTTCATCATAAAATTGATTTGCGTCAAACTTAACAAGATAACCCTCACCACCTGCCTCTAAACCTCGTGACTCACTAAAATCTCCACTAATTGAAGAGTTAAAAATAATAGGAATGCCGTCAAATCGCCTATCTTCTTTAACTCTAGCCGCAAAGTGAAAACCATCCATTAAAGGCATCTCTACATCTGAGATGATTAATTTTAGATTTTTATTTAGCTTATCTTCATATACTTCGTACAGTTCATTTAAACGGCGCAAACCATCTTCTCCATCGCTTGCTTCAACAACATCAAATCCCATCTTAATGAGTGCGTCTTTAACTATTTTTCTAGCTGTACTACTGTCATCAAGCACTAAAACGGTTCCTGAAAATTTATCAGACGGTTTTGTCACGATTTCGGTATTTGGTGTATAAAGACCAAGCTCTTCAACAACTTTTTCCAGATCTAAAATCAGTAAAACAGAATCATCTTCAATACGCGTCACACCTGTAACTTTACTGCCGTCTAAACCATCTTTTGAAGACACAAACGAAGCAGGTTCAATATCACTCCAGCTAATGCGCCTGATTCGTTTAGCTTCATGGACTATAAATCCGATTAAAATATTGTTAAATTCAGCGATAATAACACGCGCATTTTTATATGCATCTTCAGGCTCTTTTATATGCATCCACTTTGCTAAATTGACAACAGGTATAACAACACCTCGAAGATCAAATATCCCGTCAATAAATTCGGCAACACCGGGTAGCTCTGTTAGTTGAGGCAGGCGTATGATCTCTCTTACCTTGGCTACATTTACGCCGTAAATACCCTCATAAACTTCTCCGTCCTCTTCTTTAAAGATACGAAAATCAACAAGCTCCATCTCGTTACTGCCGACTTTTAGTACAGTTTTATCTTTCATTTACCTCTCCATAGAATGTGATGATATAATAAAATATCTTTGATTGCAAGCAAATGCCGGTAAATTTATATACAATATTTTATCATATATATACTTAACATCTTGATGAAAATGCCCTTCAATAAAAATATCACATTTGCTAAAATACTGTTTTTGCAGGCGTTTTTGAACATAAGCTCTAAAGTTTTCAAATTTTTGGCAGTCATCCTTTTGGCTTAAATATGTATCTAGCTTTTTTAATATAAAATGTTTTCCTAAGATATCTATATACTTTAATAATAACAGTACAACCTTATTTCTAATTAAAAATGTATATATCTTATATGATAATTTTTCGCTAAAATCGCCATGAGCTAGCAACACCGTCTTGTCTTTATACCTACAGACAACAGGTTGTGAGTTAATTGGAAACAGATGTATGTTTTTAAAAATTTTATCAAGGCAAAAATCATGATTTCCCTCAAGATAGACAACCTCAACATTTTTAGAAATATCTTCTATAATATCTATTATCTCTTTATTTTGCACAATTGTATGGGTAATACCTCCAAAAAGTGCATCAAAAATATCGCCCATAAATATTATCTGTTTTGTAATTATTTTTTTCTGTAAAATATCTAACAATAATACTTTTAACTGTGATCTGTTACTGCTAGAATAATGCGCGTCACTGATAATTAGTGCGCCATCACGCAAAACCAACTCATGGTACATAAGCTATAGCAGGCAGAGATAAATTTTGCTCATAACCCATCATCAAATTGGCATTTGCCACGGCGGCTGAGGAAGCACCTCTTAAAAGATTATCAATAGCAGATGAGATAAAAAGTATATCGCCGTCTCTTTTTACATAAATATCGCAAAAATGTGTTCCTGCTACACTTTTCATATCAACAGGATTTTGACGTATGCGTATAAATTTCTCCTCTTTATAAAACTCATGCAAGACTTCCACTGCGTCAAAATCACCCTTTACATGTAAATAAATAGACGATATCATACCCCTGCTAACAGGTACAAGATGTGGAACAAAATGAATATGTTTTAAATCAAATCCTAAAACTTGAGCAATCTCAGGCGCATGCCTGTGGGCAAAAGGAGCGTAGGCAAAAAAGTTTTCATTAACATTTACAAAATGCGTAATCTCGCTTAGTTTTTTTCCCGCACCGCTTACGCCGCTCTTTGCGTCGATGATTATAGGCGTATGTTTTTGTATATACTTCATAAACGGTAAAATCCCAAGTACACTACATGTAGGATAACAGCCCGGATTTGCAACAAGGCTCGCTTTTTTAATCTTCTCTTTATTTATCTCAGGCAGACCGTAAACAGCATTTTTAAGATTTTCTTTATCGGTATGATGAGAGTAATATTTCTCATACATACTAAGCGTTAATCTATAATCGGCCGAGAGATCAACTACTTTAACCCCGCGTGCCGTCAATGGCCTTACATACTCCATAGCAGCTTTATGAGGCAAAGCCAAAAAAGCAAGCTTACATGTAAGAGCAATCTTGTTAATATCGGCTTTTTGTATATCGCATTCAAACACACCCAAGAGTGAGGGATGCAGTTTGCTAAGTGTCGTCTGGCCTTCACTGTTTGCTATATATTTAATATTAAAATATGGATGGGTTATGAGTATCTTAATAAGCTCTAATCCGGTATATCCGCTAGCACCTACAATAGCTACATTAGTTACATTAGTTACATTCAAAAACTATCTCCTGATATTTAACTTCTTCAATTTCATACTCTTTTACACCGCCGGGGAGTTTGACTCTTACCTCATCACCCTCTTCCTTGCCAAGGAGCTGTTTGGATAATGGCGAATTAAATGAGATAAGACCAATATCAGGATTACTCTCACATCCTCCGACTATCGTATATGTCACTTCTTTATCGCTATCAACATCGAGCAACACAACAGTAGAGCCAAAACTAACTCTGCTGTGAGCTAATGAAGCGGGATCTACTATCTGAGCGTTTGAGATCAAATCACTTAGCTCTATAAGCCTGCCATCGATAAGTCTTTGCTTCTCCTTTGCCGCGTGATATTCGGCATTTTCTTTTAAATCGCCATGTTCTAGTGCTTCTTCTATATCCTTGACCGTTTGCGGACGATCTATCATTTTTAGTTTTGTTATCTCTGCTTGAACTTTTTCATATCCAAATTTTGTCATAGGTTCTTTTGTATTCATAATATAACTTCTTTTTTAACCCTATTATAGCAAAAAACTGCTACTATTCATAAATATCTAAATATCAAAACAACGACTAGAGAAAGTTTATAATACCACCATGAAACAACAAACAATTTTATTGCTAGAAGATGACCAAAACTTAGCGGATACGATACAAGAACTGTTGCAAGAAAACGGATATATCGTCGATATGGCTTATGACGCACAGCGAGCCATTGATCTGTCTTACGACAACCGATATGACCTGTATATTTTTGATATCAACGTTCCTGTTATGAATGGTTTTGAACTTTTATCATCATTGCGAGATGCCGATGATACAACGCCGACTATCTTTATCAGTGCGCTTGTAGATATAGATTCTATAACCAAAGGATTTAATGCCGGAGCAGATGATTATATAAAAAAACCGTTTTTTCCGCAAGAACTGCTAATTAGAGTAAACGCAAAATTTCATAAAACACAAACTGTTATCATGCATCAAGATATCAGATATTTTCCTGATTCTAAAGAGGTATTTAAAAATGATTTACGACTGTATCTTAGCGAGATGCTAATGCAGATGTTACACATTTTTCTTACAAATCAAAACACGGTCATACTAAAAGAGGAATTGATGGAGTGCATGGAGCATCCAACCTCTTCTGCTTTAAGAGTGGCCATCAACAAGTTAAAGCAACAAACATCGTTAGAGATAAAAAATATTCGTGGCACGGGATATATACTTGAATCGCGCTGAATTAGAATCGTTTTTAAAAAGTTTTTTACTTTTTTTTATCTCTTTAGAGTTGCTCTTTAGCATTGTTATGTGGCTACAGTACAAACAAAACGTACAACATCTTGACGATACACTCTACAATCAACTAAAGATTTGCAGTTTTACACTCAAATGTAAAAATGTTAAAATAAACTTTGTTCGTAAAAACAAACGTCTGCTTTTTTCTGTGTCTAAACGAAACGGTACTATAGCCTCTTATTTCACAATTTCTCGTTCTAGTAAATATATGATGGAGCTTATACTGCAAAAAAGAAGATATCAACAACAATTAAGTAGTTTAACACGCAATATCCTTATCAAATATATACTAATTTTCATTATTATACTGATATTTTCAATCTTCTTCTCTTTGTACGCTTTAAATCCTATGCGAAAAGCACTTATTTTAACCGAAGAATTTATAAAAGATATTTTACATGACTTTAATACGCCATTATCGGTTATACGTTTAAATACTGATATGCTCAAGGTCAAAACAGGGGATAACAAAAAAATAAACCGTATAGAACAAAGCATACAGACGATGCTAAATCTTCAATCAAACCTAAAAGCGTACCTAAAACATCAAAGAAACCAATCACAATATTTTAATTTACGACAAATTATCGCACAGCAGATACAACGACTTGATAAACTATATCCTTTAATCACATTTAACAATCAGGTTACAAATGTTCAAGTTTTATACAATCAAGACGCTTTTTGTAGAATAATAGAAAATCTACTAACAAATGCAGCTAAATATAATAAACCAAATGGAACAGTCACGCTTAAACTTTTAGGTAATATGTTAATTATTGAAGATACCGGCATAGGTATCAAGCATCCCAAAAAGATTTTTCAACGGTTTTATAAAGAAAATGAACGAGGAATAGGCATCGGTTTGCATATAGTTAAAAAATTATGCGATGAACTCAATATCAAAATTAGTGTTAAAAGCG
>JALVUF010000054.1 GCA_027023805.1 Helicobacteraceae bacterium | reverse complement strand
CCCTCTATTAGTTTATCTATATCACCATCTAATATAGCATTTACATTTGAGTATGCCTCATTGCTTCTTGTGTCTTTAACTTGTTGATATGGCTGTAAGACATATGAGCGAATTTGATGACCCCACCCGATATCACTTTTTTCTGCACCGTCTTCTTTTGCTTTTTTCAAAGCTAGTTCGTATTCATAAAGTCTTGATTTTAACATTTTCATAGCCGTTGCTTTATTTTTGTGTTGACTTCTGTCATTTTGACACTGAACTACGATGTTTGTTTGGATGTGTGTTATTCTAATTGCCGATTCTGTTTTGTTAACATGTTGTCCACCTGCACCTGAAGAGCGGTATGTATCGATTCTGATATCTTTGTCTTCTATCTGTATATCTATGTCATCATCAATTTCAGGCGAGACCATAACAGAGCAAAATGAGGTATGACGCTTTGCATTAGAATCAAATGGAGAGATCCTAACGAGTCTATGAATACCATTTTCGACTTTTAGATATCCATAAGCATTTTCTCCTGATATTAAAATAGACGCATCTTTTATACCGGCTTCATCCCCAGTTTGATAATCAAGTGTCTGGATTTTAAAATTATGTCGCTCCGCCCATCTTGTGTACATGCGAAGAACCATAGATGCCCAATCTTGTGATTCTGTCCCACCTGCGCCGGGATGAATCGTAACAATTGCATTATTTACATCGGTTTTTTCGCTAAGAAGCAGGGCTATCTCCATCTCATTAACATATTTTTGAAGATTTTTTGATTCTGTAAAGAGCTCATCTATACTCTCTTCATCATTGTCTGCTGTTGCCATATCATACAGCTCTTTTGCATCATTTAGTGCCGTGAATGCTTCTTGATATTTCTGGAGCTTTCTCTCTAGCTGTATCTTTTCTTTTGAGGTGAGTGCCGCTAGTTTTGCATCAGTCCAAAAATCTTGGTTGTTTTCAAGTTCTGTTATTTCGCTTAGTCTTTTTGTGATTTTATCAGGATTAACAACATTTGTTATATTGTCCATTTTTAATTGCAGATTTTTTAAAAGTTCCGTGTATTCATAGCTATCCATTAAGAGCCCTTTTGCTTATAATAGTGCAATTATATAAAAGTGCTACTTAAGGACACCTCTAAAGTTTTTAGAGGTTTTTTTTATTTAAACATCTACTCTTTAGTTGGGTTTGGTATAAGCGCCGTCTTTACGGGAAATTAATCAATGAAGTGCTAAAATCATCAAAATCATTTTCAAGGTGCCAATTTATGACAATAGTTGACTCGCCTGCATTGCTGGCAAAATTCTTAAGAGCAGAGCATGATAGATCGATAGGTTTTGTTGCTACGATGGGAGCACTTCATGACGGACATATCAGATTGATAAAACAAGCCAAAGAGCAAAACGAGATTGTGGTGGTTTCTATTTTTGTAAATCCGACACAGTTTTTAGCTAATGAAGATTTTGATAAGTATCCAAAAAAAGATTCGGCAGATAAAAAGATATGTGAATTAGCAGGCGTTACATATCTGTTTATGCCAAATACCGCATCTATATACACCAATGATGAAGTATCTCTTGTAGCGCCTGCAGTAAAAGGCTATATATTGGAGGGAATGTCAAGACCCGGACACTTTGATGGCGTATTGACAGTTGTTATGAAATTATTAAATATTGTTCGCCCAACTAGAGCATATTTCGGTAAAAAGGATGCCCAGCAGCTTTATCTTATCTCTTTGATGGCCAAAAGAATGTTTTTGGATACGCAAATTATAGCAGTTGACACGCTAAGAGATAAGGATGGGCTGGCATACAGCAGTAGAAACAGTTATCTCTCTAAGGAGCAAAGAGAGCTAGCGCTTAAGATTCCACGTTCACTGCGCATCGCAACTTCTATGATAATTGAGAAAAAATTTGACAGTGCCAAGATTATAAAAAAGATGAAAGAGATTTTAAACCCTTTAGAGGCTGCCTATATTGCAGTTGTAGATAGAGAGTTTAATGCCTTAACAAAGGTTGAAATCTCAAATACGATTATATTGGTAGAAGTGCTAGTGGGACAAACCAGACTTCTTGACAATATCTGGATTTAGATATTTTTGAGCAATTAGCATGTCAACTATTTTTTTAAAAGTAGGTACTGCTGTTCCTGCCGCATAGTAATCTCTCACATGTGGCTGACGAACTAAGATACCTATTGTGAGATCTTTATTTTTTGTATCCGCAAAACCGATAAATGTTGAATTGTATTGGTCTATATATCCACCATTTTTTACTATATGCGCAGTTCCCGTTTTGCCTCCTATTGTGATACCGTTTGTGATAGCGGCCTTTCCCGTACCTTGTGTAACTGTTTTAATTAAAATATTTTTCATGATTGAAGCTGTACTTGAGGATATAACTCTTTGTTTAGCACCGGAAAAGATTTTTGTGACAGTCCCTTGATCGCTGATAAGCCCATTTGCAACTTTAGGTGTTACTTCTGTGCCGTTATTGTTAAATGCATTGTATGCTTTTATGAGCTGCATTAAAGTGATTCTAACGCCGTATCCGTAAGAGGTTGTAGCTTTGTATATTTTACTTTGAAGTTGTCTGACTGAGGGGATGCTTCCGCTATATTCATAAGGCAGGTCTATACCTGTTTTAAATGTCAGTCCAAACTTTCTAAGACCGTTATAAAATGTAAGAGCAGAGAGTCTTTGTGCAAGTTGTGACATACCGATGTTAGATGAATATACTATAACATTTTCGGCACTAATCCAAGCAAAAGGGGTATCATCTCGTATAGTCATGCGACCAAGATGATAAACACCATTGTGACCATTTACGAGCTCATAAGGATTAACAAGATGTTTATCAAGAAGTATGCTAAAAGTAAGCGGCTTCAGTACCGAGCCCGGCGCATAAAGAAATTCTGTTGCAGAGTTTTTTAAAGAGGGATAGTCTCTTTTTAAGATATCTTGAGGAAAATATCTATTGGATGTTGCCATTGACAGTATCGCTCCACTGTGAGCGTTCATAATAACAGCCGTTATCTGTTTTGCCTGAAACTTTTTTTTCATTTTATCCAAGATGTTCTCGACTCTTGTCTGGATGTTTGCACTTATATTTAACTTTAAATTTAATCCATTTTCAAGGCGTTGTATTTTACTTTTGCCGTTTAGTATAATATATCCGTTAGCGTCTCTTAGTCCCGATTCTATCTCATTTTGACGCGGAGAGAGTTCGTTATCATACTCTTTTTCAAGCCCTTTAATGCCGTGTACCGTTGTGTAGCCGTCCTGTTCAACTTTATGCGTATATCCGATGACGGGTGTGAGAAAAGTTTTAAACGGGTATATTCTGGCTTCCCCGCTTGGTACGATATTTAGACCCTGTATCGTTTTTATATGCGTATAAGGATTTTTGATGGCCTTAAATACTTTTAGCATTAAGAGTTCCCTGCTTAGATGTACAAGGTTTTGGGCTTGTGCTACATCTATGTTGTAGCTAAGTACGACAACGCCTTTTTTTGAGTATAACCTTCGTTTGATTATAGATTCTTTGATGTTGCTATATATGCTAAAAAGTTTGACAAACATCTTTTCTTTATCTTTTTTGATAAATTTACGGTTTACCACAGCTTTGTAAAGTTTTTTAGTAATAGCTACGCGGTAGCCGTCAGATGTTATGATTTCACCTCGTTTGGCATGTATTAAGGTGCTGGTGTAAACTGATGGGATATGTCTGGGTTTAAGGGCAATAAAAAGCATAGTTGCTAAAAAAATTATAAATCCGACGACAACTATCAAAACATATAATAGAAGGATTTTTTTGGCACGACTGTTTTGAGGGATATTTTGCATATATAGCTATATTTGAGTTCGGCTTATCTCTTTATAAGCACTAAGCGCTTTGTTTCTTACTTCAAGCATAAGTTTCATGCTTATCTCTGCTTTATCAATAGCAAGCGCTGCTTGATGCAGATCTTTTATCTGACCAGTTGCAATTCCTGCCATCGCCTTTTGTCCATTTTCTTGAAGTTGGTTAACGTCATTTAAAGCCGATTGGAGTTTCTGCGCAAATGCTCCTCCTGAAGTACCTGTTGATGCTGCTTCTTTACTACTCTTTAAAATATCGGGCGTACTTAAATTGCCTATGCCTTGTATTGCCATTTTAAACTCCTTTTACTGCAGTAGCGTAAGTGCGCTGTTTGCCATATTTTTAGCACTTTGAAATGCTGCCACATTTGCTTGATAAGAGCGCGTGGCTTCTATCAGATTTGCCATCTGTATGACGGGATTTATGTTTGGATATGCAACATATCCTTTTGCGTTTGCATCAGGATTTGACGGGTCGTATTTCATCTTAAAAGGACCGTCATCTCTTATGATTTTAGAAACCTCTACTCCCATTATACCATCATTTGCATTACCTGTGCCTGACATTGCACCTTTTAGGCGGTTGTTAAAATTAACAGCTTTAAATACAACCTCCTTTTTTCTGTACGGTCCGCCTCCCGGCGTTCTTGTAGTCTGCGCATTAGCAATGTTTGATGAGATGATATTGATACGCGTTCTTTGAGCTGAGAGTCCATCCGCGCTTATGTTAAAATCACTTAAAAATCCCACTGTTTGCCCCCTAACTTAATTTTGCAGATGCGTTAATAACGCTTGTGTATATCTGTCCATTTTTTTTGATAGCCGCTACTATGGCATTGTAACCGATAGAGTTTTGACTAAGCTGTGTTGTTTGCTTATCGATATTTACATTATTGCCGTCATTGCCTGCAGGCGCCTGACTGATGATGATTTTAGCTTTGAGATGTGAAATGCTTGCTGGTTTTGTGATATCTAGTTTAGCATCTTGCGTTGTTGCCATCTGGAGTTTATCGTTATTGTTTGCACCAAAAATCTCTCTTTCTTTTGCTTCAAGCACGCCCTTAAAGTCGATATTTCGTGCTTTATAAAACGGAGTGTCAACATTTGCGATATTTGAAGCGATGATGTCTTGTCTTTTAGCTCTAAAATTAAGTGCTTCTCTCATCAAGCCGCTGACACGAGATATCTCAAAACTCATCTTGAAATCCTTTTATCGTAAAATAAAATATTAATAAATATACCAAGCAATTTTTGTTCCATTTTTTATCTGTATATAAAATAAACTTATTATTCAAAATGATGCGCTTTAAGCATATATTAAAGATATATTGTCCATAATAACTCTTAAGGTTACAAGTGTAATCAAATTTATTCTATAAAAAGGATCTAATATGAAAAGATCAGGTTTTACGATGATAGAACTCATCTTCGTTATAGTTATCATAGGTATTCTCTC
>JALVUF010000053.1 GCA_027023805.1 Helicobacteraceae bacterium | reverse complement strand
TTTATATATGCGATTTTATAAAAGCTTCCATTTCACCCACTATCTCTTGGATTGTTCGCTCTGCGTTGATAATTTTTAAAATATTTTTAGACTTATAAAACTGCTCTATATCTTGTAATGGTTGTGTATATACTTTCATGCGATTATCAAATACTTCGTTATTGTCATCAGCTCCGCGTGCACGCCCTAATACTCTGTCTCTAGCCACATCTTCGCCTACATGTACTTCGATGACATAAATCAGCTCAACACTGTTTTCATGCAAAAGATATCTGTCAAGTTCATTCATCTGCTCAACGCTTCGTGGATACCCGTCTATGACAACTACATCAGTAGGAGCATTTTTTATCGCTGTTACTATCGTCTGGATAACTATGTCAATTGGCACTAAATCACCTTTTGAGATATATTGCTCAATCTCTTTGCCCCGCTTGCTGTTGCTTGCTACTTCGGCTCTAAACATATCTCCGGTTGAATAATGCGTAATATTATCATTGTGTTCGGCTATAAGCTGGGCATCGGTTGTTTTTCCAGAACCGGGTGCTCCTATAATTAAAAATAATTTTTTCATAATCGTCCTTATTTTGTTATTTCTCTTACTCTTATATGTAAATCTTTTAACTGCTCATTATCCACTTTGCTTGGCGCATGAGTTAGCAGGCATGCTGCTTTTTGTGTTTTTGGAAATGCTATAACATCGCGTATGCTTGTTTTTTTAGTTAAAAGCATCATCAAACGGTCAAATCCAATGGCAAATCCGCCATGCGGAGGCGCTCCGAATTTTAACGCGTCAAGCAAAAAGCCAAATTTCTCCTGTGCTTCTTCTTGGGCTATGCCTAAAAGAGAAAATATCTTCTCTTGGATATCCTCTTTGTGGATACGGATACTTCCACCGCCCAATTCAACACCGTTTAACACGATATCGTAAGCAATTGATTCTATCTCCTGCACATCATCTTTATCTAAATCTTTTGGCATTGTAAAGGGGTGATGCAGGGCTTTAACTACGCCTCCATCTACTTCAAACATTGGAAAATCAACAACCCAGACAAATTCAAATCTATCGTTATCGATTAGATTCATTTTTTCATGTTCGGCTATAAAGACTCTAAAGCGTCCCATATAATCTAGTACCGTCTTTTTCTCTCCGGCACCGAAGAAAACTACATCACCTACCTGAAGTTGTGTTCGCTCAATGATTAGCTTTATATCTTCTTGAGTAAAAAATTTGGTAAGAGGACCTTTTAAACCATCTTCTTTCATCTGAAAATAGCCAAGACCGCCGGCTCCGAATTTTTTTACAAAATCCTCAAAACTTTTCATTTCACGTTTAGAGAAAATCAAATCCGCTCCCGGCACTCTTAAAGCTTTAATGCGGTTTGTATGAGGTTTTTTAGCAATATTTGAAAATATTTCATTATCGCATCTTTCAAAAATATCTATCACGTCAACCATTTTTAATTCATATCTCATATCTGGTTTATCTGAGCCATACCATTCCATAGCATCTTTATGTTTAATGCGGTTAAACGGTGGCTTAATCTCAACTCCGCAAGCTTGAAATATGCCTTGAAGCAGATCTTCTGCGATTTTTATAACATCTTCTTGGTTGCAAAAACTCATTTCAACATCAATTTGTGTAAACTCAGGCTGACGGTCTGCACGCAAATCTTCATCTCGAAAACATTTTGCAATTTGAAAATATCTATCAAATCCGCCGACCATAAGAAGCTGTTTAAAAAGTTGCGGAGATTGAGGAAGTGCATAAAACTCGCCTCCATGGACACGAGATGGCACGAGGTAATCCCTTGCACCCTCAGGAGTGGATTTTGTGAGTATCGGTGTCTCAACCTCTAAAAAACCATGTTTATCTAAAACATTACGCGCGGCAATAGCGGCTTTTGAGCGAAGAAAAAATGTTTCATAGAGTTTTGGGTCTCGAAGCTCAAGATAGCGGTATTTTAACTTTGTTTCCTCTCCTACTGCCATGTCGCCTATTACAAAAGGGATCGGCTCACTTTTGTTTTCAATAATCAGCTTATCAACTACAATCTCAATTGCACCGGTTTTGAGTCTTGGATTGCTAAGACCCTCGCCACGACTTCTTACGATGCCTGTTGCTATTAAAACATACTCATCGCGAACACCATCTGCTACTTTGTGGGCTGCTTGGTTATATTTAGGGTCACATGTAAGCTGGATTAAACCACTTTTATCTCTTAAATCTATAAAGATAATGCCGCCGTGGTCACGGTAGCTGTTGGCCCAACCTGCGACAGTGACTTGCTTAGAAATATCTGCTTGTGTTACATCTGTACAATAATGGGTTCTCAAATCTAAATCCTGAAATTTTTTCGTAATTATAGCTAAAAAAACTTACGAGCCGATTTTGATGGTATAATAATACAAAATTTATATCAAAGAATGTAATATGCAGATTAAAACGGTAGGAGTTATATTAAGACCATCGACTCCGAAGCTAAAAGATATTTTTTACAATATAAAAGCCATTTTTGAAACACACGGTATCGATGTACTAATAGAGAGTATAAGCGGTGCTATGATTGATGTTATGGGTCAAGATTTTGAGTTATTGTGTCAAAAATGCGATATCTTAGTAACTATTGGCGGTGATGGAACGCTTATTTCAGCGGTTAGACGTTCATATAAATATCAATTGCCGGTTTTGGGTGTTCATGCCGGAAAATTAGGTTTTTTAGCTGATATTTCACCAAATGAAATAAAAAATTTTGTAAAATTATTAAAGCAAGGCGATTTTAGGATAGATAACAGAGCTGTCCTTGAAGTAACCATCAAAACACCTGTTTCAACGGATACGCTATTTGCATTTAATGATATCGTGCTTACCAGACCATCAATTTCTAAAATGATACATGTAGAAACATTGGTTGACAACAAGGCTTTTAATACCTATTATGGTGACGGCGTTATCGTATCTACTCCCACAGGCTCAACTGCATACAATCTCTCAGCCGGTGGTCCTGTTTTATTTCCTTTAACAGATGTTTTTGCAATTACACCGATTTGCCCGCATTCATTATCGCAAAGACCGGTTGTTTTGCCGGGGCATTTTTCAATTGATATGAAGACACCTGAAAAATCAGCACTCTTAATTGTTGATGGACAGGATATGTATAATTTTGGAGCAGGTGATACAATTAGCATAAAATTGGCAAAGTATCCCGCAAAACTAATTCATAAAAAAGAATTTAATTATTTTGAGGTGTTAAAAGAGAAATTAAACTGGGGCGATTAAAAGCAACTAAAAATGGTAAAGATATTTTTCAAAATTTACAATTTTATCTTCATTAATTGCAATTCCTTCAGAAATTAATAATCTTTTTTTCTCATGCATGCCTTTAGCAAAACCGCCGATATGGCCGTCACTTCTGACTACTCTGTGGCATGGAAGCGTAATAAGATATTTATTGTTTGCCATTGCGTTGCCGACTGCTCTGTATGCTTTTGTATGAAGAGCATGCGCTATCTCTTTATAGGTTGTGACTTTTCCTTTTGGAATCTGCTTTAAAAGCTCATAGCATCTATCATTAAAATCATGCATTTTATTACTTCTTTTAATTTAAATTGTTTAAAGTATAATACGTCAGAACTTAAAAATAGGTATATGTATAATGATTGAGAGATTTTATTTAAAAAACTATTTAAGCTTTAAAGAGAGTGAGCTTAATTTTTCATCGGGTCTCATTGTTTTTACGGGACCTAGTGGTAGCGGCAAGTCAATTTTGATGAATGCTATTTTAGCATCTTTGGGTTTAGCCTCATGTGATGCATCGGTATGTGAATCTTCTGTCGCATGGGATATTGATATGAATGACATGGGAATCCTAAGCCAGGATATCAATACTTTTAGACATATAAAAAAAGAGAAATCCCGCTATTTTATCAATAATCAGAGTTTATCAAAAAAGGCAATCTCCACAATTGCTTCAACATATTTAAGGCACCTTAGCTTAAAAGATTTTAGTGATTTTACAAATGCAAATCTTTTGTTTATGCTTGATAGAATCATACAGCAAGAACAAAATGATTTTATAAATTTAAAACAGGCATTTGAAGATACTTTTACGCAGTACAAACAGATAAAGCAGGAGTTAGACCAACTGCTTCAAGAACAAACAAAAGTTATGCAACTTAAAGAGTTTACAATGTTTGAACTAAAAAAAATAACAGATATAAACCCGACAATAGGCGAAGATGAGGAGTTGCTGCAAATCAAAAAAGAGTTATCAAAAAAAGAGAAAATATTACAAAATATAGCCTCAGCAAATAAGATCTTTGATTATGAGAGTTTAGTTATTCATGCTTTGGATGATTTAGATAAAGAGAGTGGATTTTTTAATGATACAATGAATGATTTACGTAATATTTTTGAAACCACGCAGGAGAAATTCGCATCTTTAGATGATATGGATATTGAAGATATTTTAAATAGAATTGAACAACTAAGTGAGCTTAAACGAAGATACGGCAGTATAGAAGAAGCTATCAAATATAAAGAACAAAAAGAGTTGCAATTACAAAAATACGATAATATTGACCATTTAATTCATACTTTACAAAAGCAATATGATGAACTAAAATCAAAAACGGATATTTTAGCAAAAGAGATAAGCAAAATTCGTTTAGTGCATATAAGTCGGTTTGAAGAAAAATTAAATCTGTATCTAAATCAACTTTATCTACAAGATGCAAAAATCTCTCTTGTGTGTAAAGAGTTATCCTTATTGGGTTCTGATAAGATAGATATAACTTTGCAAGGTTCAGAGATTTCCACGATAAGCACAGGTGAGTTTAACCGTCTTCGCTTAGCAATACTTGCAGTTAAATCAGAGTTTATGAGCCAAAACAGCGGAGTATTGATGCTTGATGAGATAGATGCAAATCTAAGCGGAGAGGAGTCTATGAGTGTTGCTAAAGTTTTAAAAAAGTTATCTAGTATATTTCAAATCTTTGTTATCTCACATCAACCACAATTAACTTCAATGGGAGACCAACATTTTTTAGTTTATAAAAATGATAAGCAAAGCCTTGTTAAATCTTTAAATTTTGATGAGAGAGTTAATGAAATCGCTCGTATAGTAAGCGGTACAACCGTTACAAAAGAGGCTAAGATATTTGCACAGGATTTATTAGCAGGAGTTAAAAAAAAGGATTAAAATGCATCAAAAAAATGGAGTATACCTATAAGAAATTGGAGTCTTACTATTTCACAATTGGCTATATTTTTCGAAGGGAGGCTTGATGGATATTTGGAGGTGTAGGTGAAGGATTGTAGCACTAAAAAGTGCTACTTAAAGTTACTGACTATGTAAACTAATTATATTTTTCATATGTGAGAACACACCACCTTCGAGTGCATTTGTAGTGTTTGAAATTGATAGATGTTTATATTTTTTATATGTGAAAAGATAAGGTAAATTTGTTCTCAAGCTTCTGTAAGCCGCTCTAATTCTTGGATGGGTATAATGAAGTTTTCCAGTGGTAGAAGATATGGATTTTTCTTCTAAAAAATCTTGATATTTTTCATACCACTCATCCAACTTTTCGGTAAAGTTTTTCTCTGTAGTTTGAGTGAGTCTTGAAACTATTTTCTTAAGATCCTTACCCGCTTCAAGTTTAGGTCT
>JALVUF010000052.1 GCA_027023805.1 Helicobacteraceae bacterium | reverse complement strand
GTTTCTGATATAAGACTTCTGCCATCAAATAAAACTTCTTCATCTATGGGCTGTGGTCGTTTCATCGCGATTTTCCTTTCTTTAATGGCAATTGAGTGCCTAAGTTTTTTTATTTTTTGCAGCTATTTGGATATATATGTGTAGTATCTCTATTGCAGCCGGTGTTATTCCGCTGATTTGGGATGCTGCTTGCAGAGTTGGCGGATTAAAAGTTTGTAGTTTTTCTACTATCTCATTAGAGAGACCGCTAACGTTATGAAACTCAAAATTATCGGGTATAGCTATTTTTAGATATTTGGCCATTTTGTTAATTTCTTGACTCTGTTTGTTTACATATCTATGGTATTTTGCCTCAACTAAAATCTCCTCTTTAATATAATCATTAAAATCATTTAACTGTGGGACAAGATGTGACATTTTGTTTATATTAAAACTTTTTCTTGCAAATAGCTGTTTTGCCGATGTTTTATCATTTATTTTTTCTTCATCCAGGCTTTGCAACACCTGTAAAAATTCTTTATTTGGAGTAAAAATAATATCCTCAAGCAATTTTACGCCACGCTGTATCTGCTGTTTTTTTATCAGCATAGCTTCATAAGCCTCTTTTGGTAAAAGACCTATGTCGTAGCCGTATTGGCTTAGTCTTATATCAGCTGATTCTTCACGAAGGAGTAATCGATATTCAGCCCTTGATGTGAACATCCTGTATGGTTCTTTTGTACCTTTTGTTACAAGGTCATCAATCAACACTCCAATATACGCCTCATCTCTGCGAAGTATCAGCGGTTTTTTGCCTTGTATTGAGAGTGTGGCATTTATGCCTGCCATTAAACCCTGTGCCGCAGCTTCTTCATATCCGGTTGTACCGTTAATCTGACCTGCAAGATACAAATTTGTTATTTTTTTTGTTTCAAGAGTATGTTTTAATTCTGTCGGGTCAACGTAATCATACTCTATAGCATATCCGTATCTTACAATTTTTGCATTTTCCATGCCTCTTACGGAGTGAATCATCTGCTCTTGAACATCAACGGGCAGTGAAGTGCTCATACCGTTAATATAGCATTCGGTATTGTGCGCAGTTTGCGGCTCTATAAAGATATGGTGTTGCTCTTTATCTTTAAATCTGTTTACTTTATCTTCAATGCTTGGGCAATATCTTGGACCAATACCCTCGATCTGACCGGTAAACAGAGGTGCTCTGTGAAAATTACTTTCTATGATAGAGTGAGTTTTTTTGTTTGTGTATGTTATAAAGCAGGGAAGTTGTTTTTTGGTTTTAATAAAACGTTCTTTATCTGTTCTAAAGCTAAAAGGCATCGGCACTTCATCACCCTCTTGCAATTCCATTACGCTTGTATCGATGCTGGAGCTGTCAACCCTGGCACATGTGCCGGTTTTTAAGCGACTTATTTTTAAACCTCTTGATATTAATGAGGAGGATAGATGCTCTGCACTAAATTCGCCAAATCTTCCTGCTGATTTTGTATATTGTCCTATATGTATCACGCCTTTTAAAAATGTGCCCGTAGTTAAAATTACACGTTTTGCCATGTATTCGTGCATCAGATCTGTTTTTATACCTACAACGGTATCTTTATTAAAAATCAATGCCTCAACACTCTCTTGCTTTAGCTCAAGATTTGGTGTTTTTAAGATTGTATCACGGGCTGTTATGCGGTATCTGTCCATGTCGATTTGAGCCCGCGTACCTCTTACGGCCGGTCCTTTTGAACGGTTTAGTATGCGAAACTGAATCCCGACTTTATCTGTTATTAGTCCCATCTCTCCACCCAGCGCATCCAGCTCTTTTACCAGATGCCCTTTTGCCAAACCTCCAATGGCGGGATTACAGCTTGTTGCGCCTACTTGTTCAGCTAACATTGTGATGAGAAGTGTTTTTTGCCCCATTTTAGCACAGGCCAAAGAAGCTTCAATGCCGGCATGTCCGCCACCTACTACAATTACATCATAATTCATAATTTATTCCATTATTTTTTTGTAATTATAGCAATTTATTTTATATTCTCATTTCGAACGCATCTTACACGGTAATAACTCGCCACTCTGCCCATTTTATGAAAATAGGTAACGCTACCATAATTAAAGTTTATGACCCATGCATAATCTGCAAGCCCGCTTACTGATGTCGATGTCCAATAGATCCTTGGCGGATTGGTAGCGTGATGTTTAAATCCGGCTACCATGCTGTTTACATCTTTGGAATAATCTAGCAATGATTTGAGTTCATTTATATTAGGCAATCTCCAGTTCGTGTATCCGTCCAATGAAAGATTTTGGCAGTAGCTAACGGCATGTACCCAGTCCCTTGTGTCTGTTTGGTTGGCATTGCTGTCTTGCCACTGCAAATGTGTCAGGGTGTCTGTTACGGTGTTGTTGTGATTATTGATAATTTTGGCGTTTAGTAAAGTCAGTGATACTATTAGTGTAAATATTAACTTCATAGCTTCTCCTTTCTTACGCATCTAACGTATGCTTTTTGAGTTGTGCCGTAATAATTCATATCGCTGCCGTAATCAAAGTCGATATTCCACACAATACCTCCGGATGTTTTTGATGTCCAGTAATAAGACGAGTGTGTATGTGAAAATATCGGATTTATCGCAGGTTCGGATTTACCGTAATCTATAATTGTCTCTAGTTGCCCAACTGTAGGTAATCGCCAATCATGATATGAGCCAAGAGATAAACTTTTACAATAGTTTGTTGCCCGCTTCCAATTTAAACTTGATGGATAAAGAGTATTTTGCCACATTAAACCCGTTAGATGATCTGTTATAATCGTGTGATTGCCGTTGGCTGTAAAATTTGATGCTCGTCCCATGTTTTTAACTGTAGCGTACCATCCGTTATCATGTAATGCTAAAGGGCCCAAGCAACTAACACGTTGCGACGGATAATGTTTGTTGTAACAGGTGGTTTGTCCTGTTTTTGCAATATTTTCTTTGTAGGTTCGCTGAGGTGAGGCGGTGTTGCCAGATTTATTGGAACTAAAACACCCACCGAAAAAGATGGCAACTACGACTAATGTGAGTGTCGTTAAAAGATATTTAAACATTTTAATATACCTCCATGTTGGTTAATTATAGCATTTAATCTATTATTTATTATGAAAAGTATAGAATATATTTATGGGTGATAAAAAAGCAGAAGATGATTTATTTAAAGATTGGGTTCCTGAAATTGTTGAGTATGATGCTAGCGTTGATGGCGGTGATGAGTATTTACAAAGAGATGAGCTTTTAAAAATAAAAGAGTCTTTAAAAGAAGAGATTGTCAAATTAAAACAAAAACGTCGTATCAACAAAGTGCGTCGCTAAATGGAGATGTAAATGTTTACAGGGCTTATAAGAGAGATGGCAGAGGCTGTCAGTTTTAACAATAATACCTTGAGGCTTCGCGCAAAATATAAGGCACAAATCGGCGATTCTATAGCTGTTAACGGAGCTTGTTTAACAGTGGTTAAGGTTTATGATGACGGTTTTAGCGTTGAGCTCTCACCTGAGAGTCAAAAAATTTTAGCTATACAAAACTATAGGGGCAAAGTCCACATAGAGCCCGCTATGAGTATGGGTGATAAATTTGAAGGACATATTGTCCAAGGGCATATTGATACGGTAGGTTCAATTCAAAAGATTATTGCCAGTGACAACAGTTATGATTTTTATGTAAAGATTGATGAGAGATTTATCTCTTTTGTTGTACCTAAAGGCTCTATCACGATTGATGGTGTCAGCTTGACGGTCAACGAGGTTTTTAAAGATTCATTTAGACTCACCGTTATACCCCACACTATGAAAAATACGCTTTTTGCAACTTATAAAACAGGTTCGACTGTTAACATTGAGACAGATATGTTTGCAAGATATGTCGCTCATATTATAAAACATCAGCAAAAAGCAGTTTCGTGGGCTGAGGTGGATAAGATAAGCGCACTGTATTGATGAAAAAAGCGGTTTCCTTAAAATATAACCAAAACAATGATCAGTCTCCAAAAGTCGTAGCCTTGGGAAAAGGCGATATTGCTTTGAAGATAATACAAAAAGCGCAAGAGTTTAATGTGCCGCTGTTTTACAATGATGAGCTTGTTTCATCTTTGGTTGACTTAAAATTAGATGAAGAGATTCCGCAACAGCTCTATGGCGCAGTAGCAGATGTATTTATCTGGCTTTTGAAAAATGAAGCTAAATTATAGCATTGTCATGCAGAGGCTCGGCTTGTGGATTACAACTTATTTTATGCTGCATGTTGATCTCATCGTATCCTTGTAGCGGCACAGTCGTGGCAAGAGTAGAGCTCCTACAGTTTTGATGTTTAAGAAGATAAATATGAAAACCATTTTTATATAAAGCCAGTCTTGTCGGCAGTGAAATCGAATAAGTAGTAAGAACTCCGTCTTTAGCCAATAGATGGTAGAGTTGTGTAAAATATTCATAAGTCCAAAGGGCAGGGTTTACCGCCGGTGAAAAGGCATCTTGATATATAATATCAAACTTTTCTTTACATGTAAGCAGGTACTCTCTCGCATCTACTAAATGCAGTTGGATATCTATTGTTTTGCTGTGATAGCTTCCGGTTGTACTTAGTGAATCTATGATGTGTTTATATTTATCAAAAATCTTTGGATATTTAAACTTGGTAAGTGAGTCTATAAGCTTTTTATCAAATTCTACAGAAAATATCGATATATGTTTTGAGATATTGTTTGTGTGCAGATAGTGCAGGGTAGCTAGCGTGTTGTACCCTAAACCAAAACAGATATCTAAGATAAAGAGTTTTGGTTTATGTCTGTTTATATGCAAGGCGGGAATGACATGTTTTTGCAGAGATTCTTGTAGCGCTCCATCTTTTGTAGAGTGGTAATGTTCACCAAACTCACTTGAGTATGCCGTAAAACTACCATCTTGGCACTTTACTAAAGCAGGGGATTTATCCACGTGCTAGCATATTATTTAATAATCTTATATACTTCTATCGCAACAAATATAGTGCCTATAATCATACTTGCCCATGCAACAGAATTGATAGCTTTTTTCATCATGAGATATATCCTTGAATCTTAAAAAAATAAAGTGTTATTATAGTATTATTATGATTACTGTTGGTAAATAGCTTATTGTTTTTTAAATAAATTTTGTTAGATTTGGAAATATACGTGTTTAAAAATGATATTTTGATAAAATTTTGCTAAGTTTAATACCAAACCCAAAGGATGCAATAAAATGGCACAGGTACCTGAAGATATTGGATGTGAAAATAAAAAATGTATAGCTAAAGATGAATGCAAAAGACAAGTAATTGCTAAAAATAATACAGCCAGAGAAATTAAAGAGTTTGGCGGTACGGAAACAAAAAAATGTGGTAAGTTTTTACCTCAAGAGAGCTTAAGCTGATCAAATATTTAACTATTTTTAAATATATGTAAAAGCCCCATGCTGCCGTGTCCGATTATGTAAATCTCAAGTAATGTTGTAACACTTTGATGAAATTCTTGCATGTAACTGGCAAATGGGTAATGGTTTATCCACAATAAAAACCATATAATACCCGATAAAGTAGTAAGCAATAAAGCACCAAGACCCAAACCTTCTATACCGCTTATCAAACCTCTAGGGTGAATAACCGGCTCTTTGAAGTGCAATATTGTAGATATATCTAACTTAATCACATCATAATCTCTATATATATACGGATAAAAATATCTAACACCATGTTTTTTAAGCTCAACGGCTATAAATATCAAACTAACAATAAATGTTGAAATACCTAAAATTATATGACTCCATACAGCAAAATAATTTATGATACCACTACCTATTTTTTGATTATGTTCAACATTCATAAAATTGCTTAAAATAATTTGCGCAATAACTAATATGATAATAATATAATGAAGATACCTCACAAGAGGTGAAAACGTATCTTTAAAATAGTCATTTATCTTATGCCATAATCTCATTTAAAGCCTTTAAAAATAATTGTATTTTTACTGCTAGCTGCCTACATATTATAAAACAGTATAGCAAAAAAATATCTAAAGTTCAAAGTAATTTATCGGCGCTTGAAGCTACGATATGCATTTTTGACAATGATTGTGATAAGATATTTCAAAAACTGACTTAATTAAAAAAACGGGGGTTTGAAAACTCATTTTTTTTGATAATTCACTAAATAATAATCAACCAAATTTAACTTCAAACTTTTATTTAATCCACGATGCAAACTAATCGTATTTTTCATGTGTGAAAACACTCCACCTCCAAGTGCATTTGTAGTGTTTGCAGTTGATAAATGTTTGTAGCAAAATACGACATTCAAGAATTTATACCTAGTATGACAAGTGGTGAATTTATAAATTTAAAAGAAGAATAAATTTTGCTATAATATAGCACTAAAGGAAACAAGAGGTATTTTTTGACTTTTATATATAGAGAACACGCAATCCAAAGGATGTTTGAAAGAGATATTTTTGAAGAGAATGTTGAAGATACCATAAAAAACGGGGAAATCATCGAAGAGTATTTTGATGATAGGCCATATCCTTCATTTTTGGCTTTAAAATTTTGTGACAAACCTCTTCATGTTGTTTTTGCAAAAAATCGAGAAAATGATGAGATAATAGTTATTACCGCATATTATCCAGATAAAGAAAAGTGGAGTAATGATTATAAAATAAGGATAAAAAAATGAAATGTATGATTTGTAAACATGGTGAAACAAAAAAAGGAACAACGACTGTAACTTTAGAAAAAGGCGGTTCAACTATTGTTTTCAAGGAAGTTCCAGCACATATTTGCGACAATTGTGGAGAAAAATATATTGATGATTCTGTTACAAAAGAATTGTTAAAAAAAGCAAGAAAAATTGTAGAAAGTGGTGTGGAAGTTGATATAAGAAAGTATGAAACAGCAGCATAATAAAATTGCTAACAAAACCTAGCAATGAATACTAAGGTGTGGTTGTAGTCAATCGTTAGCTTGTTATAGTACAGTTTGAGTTAAGATTTTGCAAAAGAAGGAATGAATAGACTTATATAAGCTTACGAAAAACAATTGCCAAAATATCATAGATTAGAATGGAATAATATTATTGGACCTATTGGTTCGCTTGTTAGTATTATAAGTTTGATTTTATATTACAAACCATTTAAGGTTTATAGGATTTAATATATCTGATAAATTAGGTGGTTAATATTACCTAGAATATCTATTTTTGATGTTGTGTATGTATGCACGGCCTTTTTAATAATTGAAGTCATGCAACTCTCTAAAAAGATACGCCTCTAAAATATCTTCGATATATTTTTGTGTGGGAGCTACCAATACTTCTATCTGATTATCTGTAAACCTGCTCACATCTTCGTCATGAGAGCCAACTACTAAGATGTGCGCAAAATCATCAAAATCATTTTCACTGTTTTTAAATACTGTTTTTTGAATTTCACCATCTTTAACACTCAACATGACCCATGCCGATGCTTCGTTTATCTTGCAAAGTTTTGCCTCATCTTCTTTGTTGCTGTTTAGCGGAAGCAGTATGTTCATATTTTCTCTCCTGTTGTGATGATATCAGATTGTGATTTAGTAGTAAAATTGTATGTAATGGGGATAAATTTAACCTTTTGATTTGCGCTTAATTTTTTTACGCCTTTATCTACTATAATAAATCCGTTTGAGATAGATAGCGGCTTAATCATACCTGCTGAATGCTCCTTTGATATCAAAAAAGAGCGTCCATTGAAATATCCCGGCAAGACAGTGGCTCTTTTTGTGTTTAGAGTAATATCATCCGGGATATTTGTATCGATTGTTTGAATATATTTATCTTCTCTTCCGCTTAAAGCAGATACTATAGCTCTGCCAAAGAGTTCACAGTTGAGTGATGCCGCAAGCGGATTTCCGGGAAGGTTTAAGATGACGGTATTGTTTATTTTACCGAAGATAGTAGGCTTTCCGGGTTTTATATCCAGTTTGTCAAAAAAAACTTCCATATCAAAATGTGAAAATGCTTCTTTAGTAAAATCTGCTTCGCCGCCGCTAGCTCCTCCGGATGTGATTATAAGATCAAATTTAAGAGCGTTTTTTATAGTTTCTTGGATCTCTGCAAGGCTGTCTATCGCTGTTCTTATGTATGTAACATCACAGCCTAGCTCCTGCATACGGGCTATTAGAGTAGGTGTGTTTGTGTTGTATATCTGGTTTTTTTGTAGTGTTTGAAAATGCATTTTAAGTTCATTTCCCGATGCAAATACTCCAACATGCGGTCTGTTGTAAACGGATACATGTGTTAAACCCTGCGAGGCTAGAAGAGTGATTTGATATGCATTTATCAGTGTGCCTTTATGTATAAGTATGTCACCTGCTTTTATATCCTCTGCCTTGCGTCTTATGTGTTTTGCCGGCGCGATATTTGCAGGCAGGGTCACTGCATTATCTTTAAACTCTGCATCTTCAAAAGGTACAACTGCTTCACATCCAATAGGGATCTTTGCACCTGTCATTATCTTACAGGCAAATCCGGGTTGAAGCTGGGTATCATCTTTATCACCCGCAAAAATAGTGTGAGATATTTGTACTGTTTTTGTCGCATCTGCGCATCTAACGCCATAGCCGTCCATAGCGGAATTGTCAAACGGCGGAAGATTGTGCACTCCTATTATATCCTGACTTATGATGCGATTTAACGCAAGTTCTAGCGGTAAAATTTCTGTTGCTAGGGCATGGGTATGTTTATAAATTAGCTGTAATGCTTGTTTGATATCTGCTGTCATTGATAACTCTTTTCGGGCATAGCCCTAATATTAGATTTAACATATTATAGTAAAATTTTACTATGAATTATATGTTTAATGCTTCATTGGAGGCGCACGGCTACAGTGTAGTATTGTTTTTAGTTATGATATGCGTTAATTTACTACTGCTTATTCGGGCTAATGATCTATTTACATTTAGAAAACAGATGGCTTACACAACACCTTTGTCGGCTGTTTTTTTAGCGTCAGCCATCTTTACCGGTATCGTTTTGATCTTATCTAAGCATCTGTCTTTTGATCTTTCAAATATCTTCATGATCGTCATAGCTATTATCATCACTATCCTTGAGGTAAAGCGAATAAAGCCGCTTAAATATCTTAAAAATATGCCCCAAACCGTACCACTATATCGCAATTACGCACAAAGATTTTTGCTTATAGAGCTTTTTATGATGCTTGCAATGTCATTATGGATGTGGATTTGATATATGTTTTAGATGATAGAGCCGGAGATACCTCTTTACATGTAAGAGGCGAACTGTACAAATATCTCATAAAGGTGCGGCGCCATAAAGTCGGTGATAACGTTATATTTAGAAATAGCACAAATATAATAGTTGCGCATAGTTATCTTTTAAAAAGTATTGCTCCGCGCGAAGCGGTATTTATGCTTTTAAATTCAGCTACCAAGCAGATAAAGCCTGATAGATACTTTCATATAGGCTGGTGCGTTATAGATACTAAGAGCGTTGAAAAAACTCTTCCGATGTTAAATGAGCTAGGTGTCAGCAAAATCAGTTTTATATATTGCAAACGTTCTCAAAAAAATTTTAAACCGGACATAAATCGTTTTACGCGGATACTTCAAAGCTCATCTATGCAGTGTGGCAGAACAGGCATGATCTCGCTGGAGATAATAGACTCTTTAGGGGAGTTTATTGCTAAGTACCCTGATTGTGCGGTGCTGGACTTTTGTGATACCGTGCTACCTGATAAGCATGATTTTAAGACCATCTTGATAGGATGCGAGGGTGGTTTTACTCAAGATGAAAGAGATGAGTTGTCACAGCAAAAATGTTATAGATTGGGCACTAAAATGGTCTTACGCTCTGAAACGGCGGTAATTAGCGTAGCGGCAAAGAGTTTATTGTAAATAAAGAAATTTTCAGATATAATTGCACTCTTAAAAATCTGCCCCCATACGGATTTAAAAATATATAGATATACGTACATTAGCGTATCTCATTAAGGAAGATTTATGAAAAAAGATATCCATCCCCAATTAGTTGATTGTAAAGTTACATGTTCATGCGGAAATACGTTTGTAACAAAAAGTTTAAAGCCTGAGCTAGAGATAGATATTTGCAATGAGTGTCATCCATTTTTTACAGGTTCTGAGCGTATGGTTGATACTGCCGGACGTATAGACAAGTTCAAAAAACGTTATCAGATAGACTAAAACTGTTAGCTTAAGTTGCAAACATGTTGACATTGGTTCCGACTCCCATCGGAAACATGCAAGATATCACACTTAGAGCTATGGATGCTCTAAGTTCTGCCGATATGCTCCTTTGTGAGGATACTCGCGTAACAAAAAAATTACTTCATATTTTATCGTCAAGATATTCTCTTACATGTAAAGATAATCAAAAATTCATATCTGTCCACTCTCATAATGAATCGGAGTTTTTAAACAGCATAGAGAGCTCTTTTTTTGATGAAAATATCGTATATGTCAGCGATGCCGGTATGCCGGGTGTTAGCGATCCCGGAGCAGCACTTGTTAGATATTGTATCAGCCATGGCATACAATATGATGTTTTACCCGGTGCTAATGCGGTTTTAACCTCTTTTGTAGCAAGCGGTTTTACTCAAACGCAATTTTTATTTTTTGGTTTTTTACCGCATAAAGGCAGTGACAGAGAAACAGCACTGAGTAAAGCACTCTTTAATGGATACGTTACTGTTTTATATGAATCGCCACACAGACTTCAAAAGCTTTTAAAAGAGCTCCAAATCAAAGCCCCTCAAAGAGAATTGTTTGTAGCTAAAGAGCTGACTAAGAAGTTTCAGAGATATTTTAAAGGCAATGCGGATCAGATTTTAAACCAACTAAAAGAAACCGGCATTAAAGGCGAATGGGTGGTTGTCATACAATCAGGAGAGAGTATTAATTCAAATTTATCGGTTGAAGATATTTTATCATTAGATATTCCAAAAAAGGCAGCTTCTAAATTAATTGCGAAAATAACAGGCGAGAATCCGAAAAAATGTTATCAAAATCTTCTTTTATAACAGTTGTTTAGAAATTTAAGCTACAATCTGATTTATGTTAATCTATGGTAAACAAACAGTATATTATGTACTTAATCATCATCAATCAAAAATTCAAACTCTTTATTTAGCAAAAGAGGTCGAAAAAAAAGAGTACTCCAAACTCATGAAACTAGGATTTGAGATAAAGCGTATTCCGCGTCATGCGGCAGATAAAATGTGCAAAAATTCAAATCATCAGGGTTTTTTATGTGAAGTTGAAGATATAGATTTTGCGCCCCTAAAATCTACTTTAGATAAAAATTTTGTTATAATACTTTCAGCTATAACAGATATAGGAAATATAGGAGCTATTATCAGGTCTGCTTATGCTTTAGGAGTAGATAGTGTTATTGTTTGCGGGATAAAACAGTTGAAGCTGGAGCCTATTGCAAGAAGTTCGAGTGGCGCTTTGTTTGACATGCCGATATCATTATCGCATAATATATATGACGCTATAAATGATCTTCGCACCTCTGGTTTTACGATTTACGGGGCTGCTATGGACGGTAAAGATATAAAAGAGGTTGATATAGCCAAGAAAAAGGTGCTTATTTTAGGCAATGAATCAACAGGTCTTGGCGCTAAGGTTATTTCTAAGCTAGATAAAGAGATCTCAATTGTCATGACAAATAACTTTAATTCTTTAAATGTTAGCGCAGCAGGAGCAATTTTAATAGACAGGATGCGATAATGAGTGATGATTTTGACAAATTAAAACTGCTAAACACAGAACAGATATTTGAAAAAACTCATATAACTAAAAGAAATATTAACAATATTTTATCAAAATCTTTTGAGAAACTTGATAAAATTCAGTTTAACGGTTTTGTTTCTATCTTGGAGAGAGAATATTCTTTAAATCTTCAAGAATTAAGAGATGAATATCAAGAATATGCAATAAATAACGATGAAATATCAGAGCCTGAGCTTCGATCTATCTCCAACAATACCGGTAAATCCAGAGGCTTATTTTGGATTGTCATAATCGCACTCATCATAATCGTTGCCACACGGCTAATATATAATACATACACTTCTAAACAAAACAGCCAGACGCAGCCTGTTTTAGGTCTTAATGCCACTGCCCGCTTAAACAATACAACCGCTATTGATACAAATTCCACCAATTCAACTGCCATAACCGCCAATAGCAAAAAATCTAAAGTTTCCAATATGCTTTTAGCTAATCCTAATATCAATAAAACACTAACACATAAAAATGATATAAATACAACTGTTGCTGCTAAGAAGGTAAAAACTATACGATTACTCACAAAAGCAAAATTATGGCTTGGAATAACAAATATGAAGACATGGAAACAGCAACAAAAGATCGTCACATCTTCATTAGACTTAAATGGCACGGGTAAATACCTTCTTATTTTAGGGCATGGGATGGTGCAAATAAAAACAGATGATAAAAATATTTCATTTCCTCAACCAAAAACTGTTTTTTTGATGCTTAAAAACGGTAAGGTTACGCAACTGACCCATTCTCAGTTTGTAAAGTTAAACAAAGGTAAGCTTTGGTGAAATATGTTGTTTTAATATGGCTTTTATGCTCTTGGGCATACGCTGGTACGGTTTTGCCAAAGAGTAATATCTCACAGCAACTAGACAGTAAAATAGAATCTTTTTTAGGAGATAAATCATACGCTGCAAACAAAGCATTTATTAATATTATTTTTAAAAATCCTAAACGATTTTTCACTTTAAATAAAATAGAGGATATTAAAGTTATTGAGACGTTAAAAAATAACGGTCTGCTACAGCTTTTTTATAAACATCCAAGACAGCTTTCAGTTAGCTTTAAAACAAACGGTACACCGCTTTTTTTTATAAAGCTAGTTAGTCATGCGCTGCGTTCTATAGGCTATTATAGATATATAACCAAAGAGGTTAACTCAAGCTTGTCTAGTTTTGTGTGGACGATTGATTTTACCAGTGATTATGCGATTGATCCGACTATTTTATATGGTGCTTTAAATAAGCTCGGATGCAGTATTGTCAACGTATCGCTTACCAATAAAACGTTTTGGCATTATCAGATTGATATGCAAAATGCACATCTCTCAAGTGTAAAGTTACAAGATAACTTACAGGTAAATCTAAATAGGCCGTTATATCCACCGTGGTTTAATGTATCAGCTATTAAAAAGATACAAATTACATCAAATGCAGGCAATAGCTGGTATCCGTATATTGTATTTTATGATAAAGATTTAAAGATATTGAAAATTAGAAAGATTAATAAAAAAATTGCACAAATTTCTTTAAATATGCCAAAAGAAAGTGTATATATGAAAATTAATGATTTATATACACTGCAAAATATCGGCAATGGTTTAAAGATTATTGCCGGCGGTGTTCGTTAAGGACATCAAGGCAGATTATTTATGCTAAAATTCTATCTTATGTTATGTACTCAAATTCTTGAGCCGCATAAAATTATATAAAGTAAATATTTTTGAGATAATAAGCGAGCGAAGAATGTTTGATGAAATAAAGTTTGATAGAATGGATCGGTTGCCAAAATATGTTTTTGCGCAGATTAACGAGATTAAGATGGCTGAGCGTCGGGCAGGTGCCGATGTTATTGATTTTAGTATGGGCAATCCTGACGGTGATACACCAAAGCATATCAGAGACAAGCTTATAGAATCAGCCAAGAAGACAAAAACTCATGGATATTCCGTCTCTAAAGGTATCCCAAAGTTACTTCAAGCAATTGCGGATTGGTATGAAAGACGGTACGGCGTAGTTTTAGATCCACAAACTCAAACAGTAGCGACAATGGGTTCTAAAGAGGGTTATGCTCACTTAGCTTATGCCATTACAAATCCGGGAGATGTAGCCGTTGTACCGGACCCGACTTATCCGATTCACTCTTATGCATTTATTTTAGCCGGCGGGAATGTTGTAAAATTCGGTATAGAGTTTGATGATGAATACAAACTTGACGAAGATAAGTTTTTTGAAGATCTTGCAAGAGTGTTTAAAGAAAATTCTCCGCGTCCAAAATATGTAGTTGTTAACTTTCCGCATAATCCGACAACTGCGACAGTTACGCAGGAGTTTTATGTAAAACTTGTTGCTATGGCAAAAGAGGAGAGATTTTATATACTCTCAGATATCGCTTACGGAGATATCACATTTAATGGATATAAAACTCCTTCAATCATGTCTGTTGAAGGCGCGCTTGATGTTGCCGTTGAGAGCTTTACTCTTTCAAAATCATACAATATGGCAGGATGGAGAGTCGGCTTTTTTGTAGGCAATACAAAACTTATAGGGGCTTTGCAAAAAATTAAATCATGGCTTGATTATGGTATGTTTACTCCAATTCAAGTAGCAGCAACAGTAGCATTAAACGGTGATCAGCAGTGCGTAGAAGATATAACCCAGAAGTATGCCCACCGTCAAGATGTTTTAATATCGGCTTTTAGCAGAGCAGGATGGCCGATACATAAAAATAATGCCACGATGTTTGTATGGGCGAAAATACCGGAGTGTGTAAGACATTTAGGGTCTTTGGAGTTTTCAAAAAGACTTTTAACCGAGGCTCATGTTGCCGTATCTCCGGGAATTGGTTTTGGAGATTATGGTGAGGATTATGTGCGTATCGCACTTATTGAAAACGATAAGAGGATTCGTCAGGCCGCTCATAATATCAAAATATTTTTAAAACAATTTAATTAGGGATAATATATGATAAAAGTTGGAATTATCGGCGTAGGAACGGTAGGCGCATCTGTCGCACAGATATTAAAAGACAATCAAGAGATAATCTCTGCAAGAGCAGGTACTGAGATTGTAGTTAAGTGCGGTGTTGTTAGAGATTTAAGCAAAGACAGAGGGTTAGATATAGCTTTAAGCGATAATATTAATGAGATTTTAGATGACGCGCAGATAGATATAGTAGTTGAACTTATGGGAGGAGTTCAGGAGGCTTTTGAAGTTGTTAAGCTGGCCTTGCAAAAAGGCAAGGCGGTTGTTACGGCCAATAAAGCACTGCTGGCATATCACCGCTATGAACTACAGGAATTAGCCGCAGATAAGGCTTTTGAATACGAGGCAAGCGTAGCAGGCGGCATACCTATCATTAATGCACTCCGTGACGGGCTTTCGGCAAATCATATAGAATCTATTGTCGGCATTATGAACGGTACATGTAACTATATGCTTACAAAAATGATACATGACGGCGTTAGTTTTAAAGATATATTAAAAGAGGCACAGGAGCTAGGCTACGCTGAAGCTGATCCTACATTTGATATAGGAGGATTTGATGCGGCGCATAAGCTTCTGATATTGGCAAGTATAGCTTATGGTATTGATGCAAAACCTGAAGATATTTTGATTGAGGGTATTGAGCATATAACTCAGGATGATATCTCTTTTGCAAAAGAGTTTGGATATAGTATAAAACTGTTAGCCATAGCTAAACGTAGGGATAATGAGGTTGAGTTAAGAGTTCATGCAGCTTTAATTGATAATAGTGAGATGATAGCTAAAATCGACGGTGTTATGAACGGCATAAGCGTTGTCGGAGACAAGGTTGGAGAAACGCTTTATTATGGAGCAGGTGCAGGCGGTGATGCAACAGCAAGCGCTGTTATAGCCAATATTATAGATATTGCAAGAAGCGGAAAAAGCAGGCCTATGCTGGGATTTAATAAACCTCTTGAAGGCGGTTTAAAGTTAAAGCCGGTTGAGCAGATAGAATCTAAATATTATTTACGCATTAATGTACGTGATGAAACCGGTGTTCTTGCCAAGCTTACATCGATTTTCGCAGATAATAAAATATCCATACAAACTGTTTTGCAGCGTCCCTCAAAAGATGAGAGTGCAAATTTGTTAATCTCTACGCATCAGTCTTGTGAAAAAGATATCCAAAGTGTTATAAAACAGATAAGCAGGCTAGATTTTGTTAACTCTACACCTGTTATGATTAGAATTAAGGAGTGATATTGGCTATACTATTTTCTTGATTTTTTGATAGTTTCATAAGCTGAGTTTATCTCTTGAGTTTTGATAGTTGCTTGTTTTATATAACTGTCGTCTTTGCCTTGCGCTTTGATAATATCGGGGTGATATTGCCTGATTAGTCGTTTATATACCTTTTTGATATCCTCTAACGAATCACTCGGCAAAACACCTAATGTTTTATATGCATCATCTAGCGAGGTTGCAGATGTCGGTTGTTTTGCCATCGCTTCAAATTCATCAAATATCTTATGATAAGTATCAGGGTCAACCTGCATAGTTTCTGCAATCTGAATCAATACCTTTTCTTCAGATTTGCTAACTTCTCCGTCGATAAAGGCCAATTGGATTAAAAAACCCATCATCGATATCTGTTTATTTAAATCACGGCCGATTAGATGTTTGAGTTTTAGTGCTATCTCCCGGGTATTTGTAAAAATGTCTTTTTGTTCATTAAATATCTGTTTTAATATCTCTCTTGTGGCACTTGGCTGCGGAAATACCTGCGCAATATCTGTAAAAAGATTTCCGACAAGCTCCGCTTCAAGAGCATCGACTCTGCCGTCGGCTTTTGCAACCTTTGCAACAAGCGCAACAAAAAGCCCAAGCTCACTGGCTTTGATTGCCTCTTTTGAGGTAGAAAAATTCTTAAACTGCTCTTTATAGTTATCATTGTATTTTTTATATCCTTTGGACAGATAAATAAATATGATAACCACAATAATAATTAAGATAATGGTGGGCATAACCGTCTCCTTCGTGTCCAAATACAAGGCAATTATACTATAATTTCGCTCATGAAACTTGAAAAAATAGATATCGGCGTACGATACATGTTGTTTGCCTCTTTGATGTTTGCGTTAGTTGGCGTTTTTGCAAAACTTGCGAGTTTACATATGAGCTCGCTTGAGGTTGTATTTTTTAGAAATATCTTTGGTGTGTTTATTATAGGTATTATGGTTTTAAAAACGCCGATGATGCATGACGGAGGCAGACCTTTTTTGTTGATATTTAGAGGAGTGATAGGTTTTTTAGCCCTGCTTGCTTTTTTTTATAATATAGCGCATATTTCACTTGGCGAAGCTATGACTTTTTCGAAAACATCACCAATTTTTACAACTATTTTTGCATGGATATTTTTACGTGAAAAATTATCGTCAAAAGGATGGGTAGCTGTTTTTGTCGGTTTTATCGGCATGCTTTTTATAACTCAGGTAGTGCATTTTAGGTTAGATATTTATGATATTTTAGGACTATTTAGCGGCGCCGGTGCAGGGCTTGCCTACACATCAGTAAGAGAGCTGAAAAAGTATTATGATACGCGCGCTATCGTACTTTCTTTTATGGCAATTGGGACTGTTGGACCGTTATTGCTGTTTATGCTCTCGCCATACTTACATGTAAAGGAATTAAGCTTTATGTTGGGTAGATTTGTGATGCCTGAGGGAGTTGTATGGCTTTATATTTTAGGTCTTGGGATTTTTGCAACTCTAGCACAGGTTTATATGACAAAAGCGTATGGCGCAAGCAAGGCGGGTATAGTGGGGGCGGTTAGTTATGCTAATATTCCGTTTTCTATTATCGCTGGACTTTTTTTGGGTGACAATTTGCCAAATCTATCTGTAGCGGTGGGAATATGTTTGATTATTTTAGCCGGGATTTTAGTAGCAAAAGAAAAATAGAGTTATGGTATAATAACTAAATTTTTTTAAGGCAAATATATGAAGCTTTTAGCGGGTCCATGCGTGATAGAGAGTGAAGAAAATATTTTCAAAATCGCTAAAGCACTGGAGATTTATCAACAAGATAGTGATATAGATTTTTATTTTAAGGCTAGTTTCGATAAAGCAAACAGAACATCTTTGGAGAGTTTCCGCGGTTTGGGGATGGATGAAGGGCTGAGGATTTTACAAAAGGTAAAAGATGATTTTGGATATAAAATTGTTACAGATGTGCATGAAAGTGTTCAGGTTCAAGCGGTGTCTGAAGTGGTTGATATGTTACAGATTCCGGCTTTTTTATGTCGCCAGACTGACTTACTTGTTGCATGCGCAAAAACAGACAAAGAGATAAATATCAAAAAAGGTCAGTTTATCAATCCTGTGGATATGAAATATTCAGTTTTAAAAGTGCTTAAAACACGCGGATGCGATGAAATAAGCTTTGATAATGCTAAAAAACATGGTGTGTATTTGTGTGAGAGAGGAAGCTCGTTTGGATATGGAAATATCGTAGTGGATATGCGTTCACTCGTTATCATGAGAGAGTTTGCACCGACTATATTTGATGCAACACATTCCGTGCAGATGCCCGGCTCACTTGACGGTAAAACGGGAGGCGATAGTAAAATGGTACCATATTTAGCAAAAGCAGCAGCTGCAGTGGGAGTGGATGGTTTTTTCTTTGAAACGCATTTTGACCCAAGCGTGTCACTAAGTGACGGAGCTAATATGATAAAATTAGATGATTTACAACAATTGATTCAAAAAATTAAAAAAATACAAGAGGTATAAATTATGAACGTAATTGAGGGAAGACTAAAAGTCGTAAACGGTAAAAAAATTGCAATAGTCAGTACAAGATGGAATCATTTTATAGTAGATAGACTACTAGAGGGAGCAAAAGACGCTTTTGCCCGTCATGGCGGTCTTGATGAGGATTTAACACATATTTTAGTACCCGGTGCGTTTGAGATTCCCATGATACTCGATAAACTTTTATCTAGCGGTAAATATGACGCAGTGTGTGCGTTGGGTGCGGTTATCCGTGGCGCTACGCCGCATTTTGATTATATATCGGCAGAAGCAACAAAAGGTATCGCGTCTATGAGTTTAAAATATCAAAAACCGATTTCTTTTGGACTTTTGACAACAGATACGATAGAACAAGCCATAGAGCGTGCCGGAACAAAAGCGGGCAATAAAGGTTTTGAAGCCATGACTACCGTTATTGAGATGCTTGATTTGTATGAAGGATTAAATTAATGGCAACTCGTCATCATGCACGAATGGCGGTTGTTAGTTTATTGTATGCTTATGATGTAGGTAACGGCGATATCGCAGATTTTTCAGATGAGATTTTAGAGAGTAAAAAGATAAGAAACAAACAACGTGATTTTGCGCTTACTTTGTTTGACGGTGTCTTAGTAAATTTAGATACTATAGATAAAGCAATTTCAAAACATCTGGTAGATTGGGAGTTTGAGCGCTTAGGCTCACTAGAGCGGGCGATTTTGCGTCTTGGTACTTATGAGATACTCTTTAGCAGTCTGGATTCAGCCGTGATTATAAATGAAGCGATTGAAGTTACAAAGGCATTTGCTACAGAGCAATCACCAAAATTTATAAACGGCGTGTTAGACAGCTTGTCAAAAGATAAAGAACTGATACAACAAAAAAAGTGATAGAATGAAAAATAGACTGACAAAACAAGAAGCATTAAAACTTCTTCGCGAAGCTGATTTAAAAGAACTAGGTCGCATGGCCACGCAAAGAAAAAAAGAGCTGCATCCAAAAGGGATTACTACTTTTGTTATTGACAGAAACATCAATTATACAAATATTTGTTGGGTTGATTGTAAATTTTGTGCTTTTTACCGCCATGAAAAAGATGAAGACGCTTATATTTTAACATATGAAGAGATAGATAACAAAATAGATGAACTGCTTGAGATAGGCGGTACGCAAATACTTTTTCAAGGCGGTGTACACCCAAAGTTGCGCATTGAATGGTATGAAGATTTAGTAGAACATATTCATACTAAATATCCGACTATAACGATTCACGGTTTCTCATCAATCGAGATAGACTTTATCGCTAAAGTGTCAAAAATTAGTGTGAGTGAAGTTTTACAGCGTTTACATGCAAAGGGCTTGGCTTCAATTCCGGGTGCGGGCGCTGAGATACTAAGTGACAAAGTGCGTGATATTATTGCTCCAAAAAAGATAGATAGCGAGGTGTGGATAGATATTCACAGACAAGCTCATAAATTAGGAATAAAATCAACGGCTACTATGATGTATGGGACAGTTGAGAGTGATGAGGACATACTTGATCATCTTGAAATGGTTAGAGATTTACAAGATGAAACGGGTGGGTTTAGAGCATTTATAATGTGGAGTTTTCAGGGGCAAAATACGGAGCTTTTACGATTAATCCCCGAGATACAAAAGCAAACTCCAAACAGATATCTACGACTTTTAGCAGTTGCAAGACTCTTTTTGGATAATGTGGTCAATATTCAAAGTTCGTGGGTAACGCAAGGTCCGTATATCGGGCAGATGGCACTCAATTTTGGAGCTAATGATTTGGGCTCTACCATGATGGAGGAAAACGTCGTCAAAAGTGCGGGTGCGGGTTTTAGGATGGCTAAAGAGGAGCTGGTTCATCTGATACGAGCAAACGGCGAGATACCGGCTATTCGTAATACAGCCTATGAAACGTTAGAAATATTTGGATAGATTTTAAAATTTTTAGGGTAAAGGATGCTAATGGCGACTACAGTGTATCATATTAAAGTCAAAGGAGTTAAGATTCCTTTGATATTTAAACAAGACAAAAGGCTGCCGCTTGTTGCTATGCAATTAGTTTTTAAGGCATCTGGCAGTGCGCTGGACAAGGCAGCCGGACTTGCAAATCTGAGTGCTTGTATTATGAATGAAGGAACGAAGGAACTAGGCAGTGTGGGTTTTGCCTCGGCTCTTGATGCAAAAGCCATTCATATGAGTGCATCAGCCGGAGTTGAAACACTTGTAATAGAATCAGGATGCCTAAAAGAACAATTTGGCAGCGCAATACAACTATTGTCAGCACTTTTAAAAAATCCAAATTTAACACAAGAGAGTCTTGTTAAAGTAAAAACGGATATATTGGGTAAAATTAGTGCTAAAGAAAATGATTATGATTATGTTGCATCCAATCTTTTACGAACTTTGCTGTTTGCAAAAACTCCATTGGCGCACTCAAGGCTTGGAGATGCCAAAAGTATTAATCAGATAACGCTTGAAGATATAAAAGTTTTTTTAAATCAACATATTGTTTTATCAAATCTTATTGTGGTGATGGGGGGCGATATATCGCTAAAAGAGGCAAAAGAGAGAGCTTCTCTTTTAGCAGAGGAGCTCTCTGCCGGCACAATATGCAAGCTTCCCCGTTTTATCACAAATACTAACTCTAAAGAGAAGATTTTACAAAAAGAAACACAGCAGGCATATATCTATTTTGGCGCCCCTTACAATATAGAAGTAGCAGACAAAGATTATTATAAAGCAAAAGTTGCAACCTATATTTTAGGTTCCGGTGGTTTTGGAAGCAGGCTGATGGAAGAGATCAGAGTAAAAAAAGGTCTTGCATACTCCGCATACGCATCTTTACATGTAAACCACTCAGCCACGTATCTCAGCGGGTATCTTCAAACAAAAACACAATCCTTGCAAGAGGCAAAAGATACGGTTAATGTTGTTTTTAAACAGTTTGTAGAAAATGGTATCTTAAATGAGGAGCTAAAGCAGGCAAAAAGGTTTTTACTAGGAAGTGAGCCTTTAAGGGTAGAAACGCTTTCACAGCAGCTCTCAAGGGCATTTTTAGAGTATTATCGCGGCCAAAAACCGGGGCATTATGCAACTGAACTTCAAAAGATAGATGATTTGAGCCAAAAGGGGTTAAATGATTTTATCAAGCAGCACAAAGAGATACTAAATCTCTCATACGCCATAGTTACAAAATAGTCTGCGATGCTGCCTGAGGATGAGATAAAATTTAAAAAATTAGGTATCTCATCACCTTTGCAGTTGGCTTTAATAGTCCCATCTTCTTATGAGGATTTAAATCTTTATACTGCATTACGTCCAGATTGCTACGGGGTATTTGATGCGACGGTCGTAAGTGTGTCGCGTACATTAAAGACCATTATTGTTGAGCTTTTTTGTCACAATATAAACCAAAGTTTACAAGCTGTATTTTTTACGCCAAAACCATATATACTGCGGCAATTTACTCTCAATGAGCGATATTTTTTATATGGTAAAATAACTTGTAACAACAATATTTACTCTCTCGTGCAGCCAAAAAAAGTAACAAAAATCGGTAGTATATTGTCTAAATATAAAACAAAACTACGCACCGATGTTATGCGAAGATTACATGAAAAATATACAACTGTACCAAATCTTTTAAGTTATGGCTTAAAACTAGAGATAGCTCAAGCTATATATGAGCTACATTTTCCGCAAAAACTAACGGATATATCTTGTGTCTCTAAGTCTGTAAGATTTACAAAGGGGCAATTAAGAGCTCTTAAATATCTGGAATTGTTTGTAATGCTAAAACAGCTAAGTCGGAAAAGAAAATATCTAAAGGCTGTGCATCAGCTTGCATCGGATTATAAGCCATGGTTAAAAACGCTTCCGTTTACTTTGACGCCGGAGCAGTTACAAGCGATACAAGATATACGAAAAGATTTTGCAAAACAAACAGCAGCCAGACGCATGATAATCGGAGATGTCGGAAGCGGTAAAACCATGGTAATGTTTGCTTCGGTTTTGATGGCAAGACCTTACAGGACTGTTTTGATGGCTCCGACAACTCTGTTGGCAAATCAACTCTATGAAGAAGCACAGAAATTTTTACCTGATATCAAAGTAGTTCTTGTAACGGGCAAAAGTGTTAAAAAAGATTTGCAAGAGTATGATTTTATCATCGCTACTCATGCTATTTTGTACAGACCGTTACCTAAGATTGATTTGATTATGATAGATGAACAGCACCGTTTTGGAACGGCTCAGAGAAATCTGCTTAACAAGCTGGTAAAACATGAAAACAGCGGGGCTCATTTTTTACAATTTAGCGCCACTCCAATACCCAGAACCCAGGCTATGGTTCAATCCGCATACATTGATGTGAGTTTAATCGATTCGACACCTTTTAAAAAAGATATAACCTCAAAAGTTGTGCATAAGCAGGATTTTAAAGCTTTGCTAGAACATATAACATCAGAGATTAAACAACAACATCAGGTATTGCTTGTTTATCCTTTAGTTCAAAAGAGTGAAGTATTTGCTTATCAGAGCATAGAAGAAGCCTTGTTTTTTTGGCAGAGTAGATTTGACAATGTGCATATTACACATGGAAAAGATAAGGACAAGGAAAAAGTTTTAAGAGATTTTCGCGATAATGGAGATCTATTAATTGCTACGACTGTTGTTGAGGTAGGTATATCGCTGCCGCGTCTTAGTACAGTTGTGATAGTCGGAGCAGAGCGTTTGGGTCTCTCGACTTTGCATCAGTTAAGAGGAAGAGTCAGCAGAAACGGCTTAAGGGGGTATTGTTTTTTATTTACATATCAGGACAACTCAAAGAGACTAGAGCAATTTTGTCAAACAGATAACGGTTTTGATATTGCTAAATTGGACTTGAAGTTTCGTAAATCTGGAGATATATTAACAGGTGTTCATCAAAGCGGGCTAGAGTTTAAGTGGGTAGATTTAGGTGAAGATGAAGAGATAATTAAAGAGGTTCAAAAAGATTTAAAACACTATCATGAGTAAAATTCACAATAGTGTTTTTTTGGGTATGAGGGTTAATAAAGTCCGAATCTGCCATCATTTCTTTTGTATAAAACGCGCGTCTTATCTTCGTTATCAAGAAAAATATCAAACATTTTACCGCTTTGCTTTAGATCTTCTAAAACATCTGCAACTTCTTTTGGCTTATAGAGTTCAAGTTCGACAGGGACTATCTCATCTTCCTCTGCATATTTGGCTTCATCTATATCTATACCGGCATTTGCCTCTGCTTTTACTTGATTTAGACCAATATTTTGATGATCTTTTTCTTTATCGTGAATACGGCTTAAAGCTTTTTTTGCTCTATCTGTAGCTATATCAATCGCAGCATACAAATCTTCTTCATTTTGCTTGATAATTACTGAGTTTTTACCGGCTAGGTTAATAGTAAGCTCAACGCTAACGCCGTATTTACCTTTTTTTTCATTGGCAGATACTACCGCATTTACTGAAATGATATTTATATTAAATTTATTTAGAGAGTCAATGGAGCCGTTTAGATGTTGTTTTATAGCATCTGTTAGCTCAATATGACGCCCTACTAGTGATACATTCATAGATAATCCTTTATTTGAAATAGATAATATTATATCATTAAATCTGTTTTTTTTATAGCTTTTGAAGCGTTCTTCTAAAATATCGTATGGTTTGTATAGAGGTGCCCGGGGTCGAGGTTACGGATGTATCAATTAGTACCGAACCGTTTGATTCTGGCGTATCTATCGTTTTTATATAATTTGAATCCTTTTTACTACAGTTTAAGCCTATATATCTTATTGTTGTGTTAATATCAAATATTGGTGCGGCATTAGGATATACGGCATTTATATGACTTAAACATTTGATAGCTGGCTTACCTCCAATTGTGGCATTTCTATCATAACCTGATATCTCTAAAAGTGCTAGTTCCGTGGCACTTTTTGCCAGCAAAACAGCTTGCTCTTTAAGGTATAAGTTTGTGGTCTCTTTAGTAGTTTTTTGAGTAAGTTCCAGCATTATAGCCATAATTGTAGATAATACGACTATTAAAATAATCGCCATTATCATAGCAAAACCGCCTCGCTTTGTTAAAATACGGTTTGTTCTTTGCATATCGAATACTCCCCGCTTGTTGAGATATTTGCATCTGAGACGCAAAGTTGGATTTTGATTAAACTGCCTACCGCTTGAAATCTAAAAGTGCTGACGTTGTTCATTAGCAAAGCTTTTTTAACATTTTTGCCTTTAGTATTATAATAGATTCCATTCCACGGTTGAAAATTATAGTACAGAGTTAGGTTACCGTCACCGTTGCCTTTTATTGCATTACTGTCTTGAATATTTTGTTCATGCACGCTTTGTATGGAGGTGCGTATGGCTTGGATCTGCTTTTGTGCATTTGCAAACTTTGCACTGTTTTGTATGCCAAAAAACTTAGGCAATGCGATAGCTGAGAGGATGCCGATGATGACAACTACAAAAATTAGCTCTATCATTGTAAAACCGTTTTTTTGATTTGTCATTGTGTTAATCCTTTGCAAATTGTACCCGTTGCTTTCAATGAAGCATTGCATGTGAATGTTCCGTTTGCAGGGTTGTATGTAAATGGCACATCTTTGCCGCTTATATGTAAAATATAGTGATTGGTTGTTGTCTCTCTCCACTGCCCGTTACCGCTGCCGGCTTGCAGGCCATGTGGCAAAACATTACCAAAAAGATTATTGCTGCTGTTGTTATCAAGCTTTTTGGGATATGTAATATTGTTTGATGGTTTATTGGAAGTATATACAAGAGCATACGCACTCCATGCAAGCTGATAAAATTCATATACTCTTGTTCCGTTAAAATCGCCAACTTTGGGTCGAAATATAGTAACATTTGCGTCTGACTCAATTGGGTGCATAACCTCTTTTTGGTTTGTGATAGCTCCTCCCCATCCAAAGCCGTTTATGTTCGTATCTCCGCCTATGAAATATATGGCAGAGTCATTTATATCGGTAGTTCCTCCTGATAGAGCTTTGATTACTTTATTTTCTTGTGTTGTGTTTGTCTCGGGGGAGACAAGGCTACTTGAGTTGCAATCTTTTAAATCTATAAACCCACTCCAGTCTGGCGCGTTAAATTTTTCGTTCCATGTACCTCTGAATCCTGCATCATCATACCCTATCCATTCTAAGACAGCGCTTTTA
>JALVUF010000051.1 GCA_027023805.1 Helicobacteraceae bacterium | reverse complement strand
TGCTTAGATTTCAATGATCTCAAACGATTAAAAATTGCTCTTTATTAGTCCTAAACATTAGGTCTATCCGTTTGTGGAGGGGAATTATAGGAGAATTTTTTGTTAATGTCAAGGGGTTTGGAGGAAGTTATATTAATTTTTTTGCATTTTGTATTAGAATGTTTATTTTTTTCTCATAATGCTGCATATCTTTTTTTGTTTTTGCTTCAAATCTAGTTACTAGTACCGGTGTCGTATTGCTTGCGCGAACCAACCCCCATCCGTTTTCAAAAACAATTCTAACACCATCAATATCTATAATATCTTTTATTTTGGGAAAATCTTTTGGCGGATACTGAAGCATCTGTTTAATCATATCTATAATTTTAAATTTTTTCTCTTCCGTGGTTTGGATTTTAATTTCATCAGTTGAAAATGTTTGCGGTAATTTATCTAACTCTGCATCTATATCAATCCCGTCATGCATCAACTCCAAAAATCTTAAAGTTGCATAGATGGCATCATCATAGCCAAAATATCTATGTTTAAAAAATATATGTCCGCTTACTTCACATGCCAAATCGGCACTTAGTTCTTTCATTTTGATTTTTAAATTTGAATGACCTGTTTTATACATAACAACATTAATGCCACGATTTCTTAACTCATCATACATAGTCTGTGAGCATTTAACCTCACCTATAATAGTCGAGTTATCTATTTTCATGGCATACAACAGAGCTAGCATATCACCTTTAATGTTGTGTTTATGAGTAAGTACAGCTATACGATCAGCATCACCGTCATAAGCAAAGGCAATATCCCCTTGTTTTTTTAGAAGTTCTTTTATATCTTTTAAATTTTCACTGACTGAAGGATCCGGATGATGATTTGGAAAAGTACCATCAGGTTCTACATAGATACCGTGGGCATTGAGTCCAAGCCCGTCAAATATATCTTTAATCGCAACACCTGCTACACCGTTGCCGCAGTCATATACAATCTTTTGTTTCATGCCTCGCAGATGTCCAAATTGCTTAATCATATACCGTTTATATAAACCCAAGGCATCTATCTTAGTTATCTCTGTTTTAGCTCCCGATAAAACAACTGCATTATTTACATGTAACGCCAAATCTTGTATTTGTTTGCCAAAAAAAGGTAATTTGTCTATGGTTATCTTGAAGCCGTTATACTCACTTGGATTGTGTGAGCCTGTAATCATAACAGATGCGCTTGGCTGTATGCCGTCAAATGTTTGAAAATTTGCAAAATAGCTTACAGGTGTAGGAATAAGTCCCATATCTAAAACTTTTTTACCTCCTGCATTTAAGCCATGCACAAGATAGTCAAAGAGTATCGGAGAATGACTTCTTGCATCATAGCCTACAGCAACATAATCGCCTTTTATGTATCTGCTTAACACATAACCGATAGCCGTCACACTTTTTTTATCTAACTCTTGTTCATATATTCCTCTGATATCATACTCTCTGTAAATGCTCATAAAGTGCCTCTAAATAATGTTTATTATCTGAATTATACCATTATATTTGATATTTTAGATAATATTGCTATAATTTATGAAAAATAATATTAATGAAAGATATGCATATATGAATCGTATTTTAATTGTAGAAGATGATAAGGTCTTAGCAAAGTTATTATCAAAAAAACTAGAAAGCACGCTTACCTTTAAAACAGATGTTGCATATTCCCTGCATGAAGCCAGACTATTTATCAAGAGATATAATTATTTTGTCGCTTTACTGGATCTTAATTTACCTGATGCGCCTTATGGCGAAGTTGTCGATATTATGCTTGCTAAAAACATCCCTTCTATTGTTTTGAGTGCTGAATTAGACAGCAAAGTAAGAACAAAAATTTTACAAAAAGATATTATCGACTATGTAAAAAAAGGTGATATGGACGAACTTCGATACATTATTGCCGCCGTTGAGAGACTTTACAAAAACACCGAGCATAAAGTATTAATTGTTGATGACTCTCTTGTATTTAGAAACACATTAAAAAAAATGGTTCAAAATCTTTTTTTTAAGGTTGTAGCGGTTGCAAACGGGCAAGAAGCACTACAGATGCTAAAATCAGATAGTCAAATTAAATTAATTCTAACAGATTACAATATGCCGGATATGAATGGTCTTGAATTAACAAAAAAAGTTAGAAAAATATACTCAAAAAATGAAATCAGTATAATTGCCATATCTTCTGATCATAACGGTGAGATATCCGCTTTGTTTTTAAAACATGGGGCGACGGATTATATCACAAAGCCATTTTCAAAAGAAGAATTTTCGTGCAGATTAAACAACGCCATAGAAGCACTTGAAAATATATGGACAATTACCAACAGTGCAAATCGTGACTTTTTAACCGGGTTATATAACAGGAGATATTTTTTTAAAGATATGACCGAATATTTTTATAACGCTAAAATTAAACATGAAAATTTCTGTATCGCGATGATAGATATAGATAATTTTAAAAAAATTAACGATACTTTTGGTCATGATATGGGTGATAAAGTTATCATACGTCTTGCTGAGATCTTACTCCACAACACTAATGAAGGTGATTTAGTATCAAGATTTGGCGGTGAAGAGTTCTGTATTGTTTTAAAAGATATTGAACCGGAGATAGCACTAAAAAGATTGGAAAAAATTAGAACTAAAGTTCAAAAGGCTCTTATATCTAAAGATAATATCGCTTTTACAATCTCAATCGGCGTTTCATTTATACAAGATGATAATCTTGATGAAGCGATTAACATTGCTGATATGATGCTATATAAGGCCAAGCATAATGGAAAAAATATGATTATTGACGATATGGATTTAAATATTGTAACTTAGAAACTAAAAAAGCAGGAGAGGTGAATGAAACTATTAACAATGGCAATATCTATAATATTAACAATTTTTTTTATCTATTTTGGGTACAAAAACCGTCTGCAGTACGATAAAGCACAGATTACTTTTAAAACAATAAAAAGCGCGTCTGACATTAAAATACTTCAAGGCAATACCGTTAAACCTGTGGTTTATAGCTCAGTTGTTTCACTACAACATCTCCCTGTCTCAAAAAAGAAAAAAGCTTTTGTGTCTATTATATTGCCGTCTATTTTACTTATAAAGCAAGAGATAGATATAAGACGTGAAAGAGTCAAAGCAATTTCAACTAAATATATACAAACTAAAAAAGATAAAAAATTTTTAAGCAATCTCTTACGAAGATACAATGCAAAAAATACAGCTCTGCTTTTAAAAAAAATGGTTATGCCCCCAAACAGTTTGATTATAGCTCAAGCTGCTATAGAGAGCGGATGGGGAACATCAAAATTTTTTGTAAAAGGAAATAATGTTTTTGGCATGTGGGCATACAACCCGAGATTTGAAAGCTTAAAAGCATCCGGCACACAACATGGCAGACACGTTCATGTCAGAAAATATAAAACAATCCAACAATCAATCTACAGCTATCTTCTAACTTTAGCATCAAATCCGCTTTATAAAAACTACAGACAAATGCTTCAAATCACAGACAATCCATACAGCCTTGCCAACAAACTGTTAAAATATTCTCAGTTAAGAGAAATTTATATAAAGAGGTTAAAACGAATTTTACGCACAAACGACTTAACGCAATATGACAACTATCATCTTTCTATGTACTAAGCACGGTTTTTATAGAGTATCTTAGATCTTCATCAATGTTATCCATGGATGTTATCATCCATCTAAGATAGCCGGCATCTTCTTTTGCAATGTCTGCTAAGTCTTTACCCTTATATTTACCAAACTTAAATGTTTTAATAAATACGGGTTTTTTTGTGAGCTGGGTCATCTGCTCAACAGGATTTAGCTTGGGAAACTTATCTTTAACAGCTTGTTTTAGTTTGCTAAGAAATAACTTTAATATCAAAACATCGCCCACCGCGTCATGAGCTTGTAGTTTAACACCCCATCTTGATGCCTCTTGCTGCTCTTGTTTATAAATACCCAATTTGTATCTAAAATACTGCAATCTATATACTTTCTCATCTTCATATACATGCTTAGCACATCTTAAGGTATCTATTAGTTTCATTTTAAGGACGAAGTCTTCTTTAGCCAACATCGCTAAATCAAACGGAGCATTATGGATTATCATATAATTATCAGGCGTATTTAATTCACAAAGTTTTTTATATGCTTTTGTGTCTTTGCATTTGGATTTATCTTGGAGCTTATCGGGCGTAATATGATGTACTTCCATAGCCTCTACAGATACCGGTATATCAGGCTTGCAAAAATCTTCATATACTTCAATTTCCCTGCCGTCTAAAACGAAAAAACCTAATTGTATTATACGATCGCTCTCTCCCGTTCCTGTTGTTTCTGTATCTAGTATGATAAACTTTGCCATTAATTTACCTTCAAATATGGATCTAAAACATAACTCTTTAAAGCTTCTAAGTATCGCTCATCTATCTCAATTTCAAGATAAATCTGATGCATATGATGTAAAATTTTATAGTTACAAAAAGTTAAAATCAGATTTGAGTACCGTTTAGTATTAAATTCAAAATACTCAAGTAAAATCGGCTCTGTTAAATCCATAAATATAGTTAATAACCTATTAAGAGAAGCATCTTTATCACTAAAGCCAAATAAATCGTAAAATTTATTTACGGGCTCGAAAATATAAGGATCACACCCGTTGCTAAGATATGTACTATATAGTGATTGTGCCAATACTTTAGTCTCTTTTGCTACCGGCTTTTGTATGAGATCTTTTTTTGTAACTATCATATATGCGCTTTTTAGTTTAATTGGTATTATATCACAATTGTGTATTTAACATTAATTTAAAACTTTTGATTTTGCAAGCGCTTCTTTAATTTCATCAGTTGAGACATCACCGCTTAAAAGAAGTTCTACTTCGCCGTCTTTACCTGAAATTTTCATATTTTGAATCTTTTGTTTTGTTTCATCGCTCATGCATTCACACTGTCCTTTTTGACAATTATCTACCATTGACACTATATTGTCTTTTTTAACTTCTCCGATAAAAGAGATGTTTACACCTTGTGCTACTTTTTTAACTGTCTTTTGCATAATTTATTCCTTCTGCCATATTTACAGTAAAAGTATAACAGGTTTTTGTTAATATATCAATATATCTTGATATATCTTATATATCTTTAGTTATGGTATAATTATTTATGGAAAAATTTTTAAAATCAGTATCGGCGCTAAATGATGAAACAAGAATTAGATTGCTTCGTTTTATAGACGATAACGGGGCTATGTGCGTTTGTGAATTGCAAAATGCGTTTAATATGATACAGTCTCGCTTGTCCCGTCATCTAAAAATATTAAAAGATGCGGGTTTTTTACAAGTACAGCGCAAGGGTACATGGGCATATTATTCTATCGGCCACTCTTTAGATAAATTTCAAACAGATGTCATAGTCCAGATAAGAACATTAACAATAGATTCGCTGCCCACATATGCTGTTAATGGATGTGGCGTGTAATGATCCAAAAAGCAAAAACTATTTTTCATGATGCAAAACTTCTTGTATTGGGCTTTTTAGATAAAGAGTTGACACTTTTTGCGGCATCACTTAGTTTTTATACAATTTTTGCCATTATCCCACTTTTATTGATAGTTTTAAGTCTTATAACATCGCTGCCAAGCTTTAGTGCGCAATACCATGATATAAGAT